>CALMVQ010000153.1 GCA_937873135.1 uncultured Scytonema sp.
AAGGGTTTTAACTATTTCAGATGGGTGGTTTATTTCCGCCGATCTGTACTAGGTATTTCGTAACCAGCAAACAAAATTCATCATACAATTGTTTCGCTTGGGCTGCAGGTGAGGACGATCAGTGGTGGAGTCCTCTTGACCCAGATAACATGTATTACTGGGTAGAAGGCGTAACAGCAGAATTAACTATGTCAGCTTTTATTCAAGCATACAACAGTTTAGGGTATGAACTTTGTGATAATTCCGAGCTGGAAGCGGGTTTTGAGAAGATAGCAATATACGCTACTTCTGATGGAGAACCAACCCACGCCGCCAGACAATTATCTAATGGGAAATGGACGAGTAAGCTTGGACGTTGGGAAGATATCGAGCATGAACTTGAAGGTTTGACAGGTGAAATGTATGGTTCTGTACAGCAAATTTTAAAACGTCTAAGTTTTTAAAGAGCAAAGATTTACACATAAAGTAGTTCTGGCAGCGTCCACTAACAGATATAGTGCTGAATTTTGTGAATAGAACAAATGTAGTAAAGAGATAGTTTGCGATCGCCTGTCACACCGTCAGATACGCATAATATTACGTATCAATTCCTTAATCAATCTTTTTTATGCTGGCATTGGCAATGATATTAAAAAGTGATATCATTTGGAAAAAACTGAATAACGCATCGGTAGCGCAAGAAAAATCAAATTTTTAAGTCTATTCCCAACTTAGGGATAAGTTTGGAGAGGCATCAAATTCTTTTTAAATAGAGGTGCTTAAGTGCAGATATTCAATAATCAGCAACCGCAAGTAATCTAAAGTCCGAATATAAGCTTTCATTTGCTCGTAGTCTTTATTATTGGTAATGAAGTAAAACTGAGCAAGCGTTGGAATATCAAAAACTCGCATGCTCAAAAACAACGAAGAACTCTCAAAAATCCACCAAAAACCCCCTTTCCCAGCTTGGGCTAACGCTATCATCTGCGACATTACGCTCTTTGTGTGAAGAGATTTAGCGTTGTGTTATGTCTATCCTTTTCTAGATTGCCACGAGTAGATAGCTCGCCTATTGATAGATGGTGACTATCCAAAATAGTCAATCTTTGTGTAGGGTGAGGGCGATCGCCAAGTTGCACGCTCTTTACATTTCCTGAAAAACAGATTCTTAACCATTCTTGCCGTTTACAGTTGACTACAGTTGACTTTATTCAGGTACAGGAGCATTTTTAGGATGCTCTCCTGCGTAGTAAACAACGACTTTAAGCTGTCGGGCATCAGGGACATAAAACACCCTGTCTCCCTTTGTAACCTCGTATTCCCAAGCACCCTTATAGCGTTTGCCTTTTAACGGAAAAACCCGCCCAGGTTTTCTAGTCATAGGGGCAGTACATAAATCCTTGTAGCAGCGACGAGCATTTTCAGGCGCACGCGACAGTAATAATTCCCAATCCCGATTAACACGTCGATTCCTTGCTACTACTAGCCACTGTGGCGCGGGCGTAGCAATTTCAGCTTGGTTAGGCTCTACATCTGGGTTTTCTTCGATTTCTTCAGTAGATATTTCTGTTGGTGGTTTGGAGAATGGTTCTTCTGGCGGCTCCACAGGAGAAGATGTAGCAAGTGTGACACAGGTTGAGGTCATGTGACTTACTACCTAACGAAGCTTTCAGTCGTTGGTGAAGTCAGAGGCACTTCGTCCTCAACATCACTGAAAGCTTTCTCCAGATCTGGACTATTTATGGCCATAGCACTTTCACGCCACTCATGTATCACGACATCAAGCAGATCCCAATCATTACTGTCAGAACCAACACTACATGCATTAATTATCTCTGCCACCAGTTCATTTAACTCATCGGTGTCAAACGTCTTCATCCAACCATAGTCATCATGGTTGGAAGCAATGTCTTTTCCTTGGCTCAATTGGTAAGCAACGTTAATGATTTCAACCGCAATTTTGGTCATAGCGGCTGCTTTAACGTAATATGCCATCTCTTCTCGTCGCAGTAATGCAAAAGCATGGTCGTTGCGAGTGATTGTCACTGGATGCAAAGCAGCTATGTCTAAAATGCGACCTGGCTGGCGATTCAACTCAGTCGCACTAATTAACTCATCACTGTAAAGACTATTTTTACCGCCGAGTCGCATAGTTTGAGTACCTCCTAAAAATGCTATGTGGAAAAATTCCTGCTTATACGTAATATTATACGTAACATCATGAATGCGAGCAGGTGGTTTCGGAAGAAAAATCAGCCATGCGCTTTTTAGCTTTAGCATGATATCCGTGCTACCATGCTATCTATGCTAGTATCATTTAAAGATGTAGGAACTGAAGACATTTTTAATGGCATTGATTCAAAAGACGCTCGAAAACAGTGCCCTCAAACGCTTTGGAAAGTCGCTCAAAGGAAATTAGATCAACTCAACGCGGCACATACTTTGAATGATATGAAAGTTCCACTCCTGTAATAGGTTAGAAGCACTTCAAGGTGAAAAAGTTGGTCAGCATAGCATTCGGATTAATAATCAATATCGCATCTGCTTTGTATGGACACAAGAGGCTTCAGAAGAAGTTGAAATAGTAGACTATCACTAAGCCCATAAGGATATATATATAAAGATATGAGAATTCCTACCAAACGACCGCCCACACATCCCGGCGAAGTATTACTTAAAGATTTTCTTGAGCCACTTAATTTGTCACAAACTGATCTCGCAAACGCAATTCATGTTTCTTATCAACGAATCAATGAGCTTGTGAATGAAAAGCGTGGTATGACCTTAAGTACCGCTCTACGATTATCAAAGTTTTTTGGGAATAGCCCACAGTTTTGGTTGAATCTTCAACAGAATTGCGACATGTACTATGTCTTTAAGGAAGAAGAAAAGGAACTGAACACTATTTTGCAATTTAATAGTAACGATGATGAGGCTCGTGCCCACTTTCCCCCAGAACCAAAAACCTGTTAACAAGTTCTTTTGTGCGATACGCTCGCTCGCTGTCTTGCCTCTGGCTCATCGCCCCCTTTCTCCCAGAACCAAAGGTACGGCGATCGCCCGTTTCAGTTCTGGGGGAAATTAACAAGCAGAAATTACGCATACGTGATTTTATCTCTCAGCATAGGCTCGCGCCCACTTTTCCCAGAACACTCATGTTGGGAGCAACATGCTCTGATAAGTTGATTTGTCAATCGGCAAACCTCGTAAAGACGCGATCTGGCACTTCATGCAGCTTCGCGCTTCGCATCTCTACACAGCAGAAATCATCACAAACAACCCAAAATCTGAGTAGTATTGCCCTTATACCCACAGACAAACAGTAAAGCCGTTAGAGAAAACGGAAGATTGTCTCTAAAATAGAAAAGTTGTGTTCAAATTATAGTTTGGAGATTATTGCAATGTCTCGTCGCTGTCAACTTACTGGTAAAAAGGCAAATAACGCCTTTGCTGTTTCCCACTCTCATCGCCGTACCAAGCGCGTTCAGCAAGCAAACCTGCAAAGCAAGCGTATTTGGTGGTCGGAAGGAAACCGTTGGGTAAGGCTTAAGCTGTCTACTAAAGCAATCAAAACCCTAGACAGCAAAGGGTTGGAAGCAATGGCGAAGGAAGCTGGGATTAACCTTAACCATTACTAATACCAAGTTATACCATTTTATTATGAAGCTACACATAATCAATTGATCCAAAGCCTTGATAGATAAGGATTTTTTCTATGCAGCTTCACATAAAATTGGTATTACGTTCAACTTTTAAGAGACACATTATGAAAATCCTACATAGCTAGCTTTTTAGGTAATTAGATCGAATGTGTTTCTTCCATCTGCTGCTAGCGGCGTTTTTGCTGCTAGCTGGAGGCTAAGTTGTACTATTCTCAATGAGCCATCTCACACGGTTGCATAAAAATACTAACCCTTTAAGCTCTGTAAAAAAACTTGCTCAACACCATCAACCATTCTGTCTAAATGGAAATTACATAAGACGTGTTTTCTGCACCTGACGCTTAGCTGAAGTTCTGAATGTTTTTGCTTCAACACAAGATTCAACGTATCCGCTAAATCTTGTGCATTTCCTGGTTCAAAAAGCCATGATTGAAACTCTTCTGTCAAAATTTCCGGAATTCCTCCAGTTCGGCTAGCTACTACAGGAGTTCCACAAGCCATTGACTCAATAATTGTTCTACCGAAAGGTTCAGAATGTAAACTGGGTAGGACTGTAATATCACTTATTTGGTAAAGAGACATCGTATTTTTTAGATGTCCAACAAAGATAACATTTTCTTGAATTTCTAAATCAGTTATTAACTGCTGTAGGTGTTTTTTGTAGTTATCATTTTGACATAATGGTTTTCCAGCAATTAATAATTTAGCGTTTCTATGTCTATCTAAAAATAACCTAAACCCCCTCACCAGTGTTTCTAGTCCTTTTTCTTGATCCAATCTCCCGACATAAGAAATAATTATAATATCCTCAGAAAAACCCCATTTAGTTTTAGTTATATTTATATTTGGTGATGATTGAAATATTTCAGTATTAATACCGTTATAAACCACATCAATCTTATCTTCCTTAAATCCTTTATTTACCCAATCAACTTTCGTTTGCTGGGAAACTGAAATTAACCGAGTTGCTCCTTGCATTCCCAGACTCCATTGAATACCAAGTGTTTTAAGTGGAGGTGGAGGTAATCGAAGATGACAAACAAAAGGAAGATTTTTGGATAACGCTAAAGTATAAGCGAAAAAACTATCATGGTATTGGTTACTATAAACTACAGTAGGTCTATTTTTTTTGTAAATATTATACCCGAAAAAGTTTTTTACGTATTGGAAAATTTTCTTACGTTCAATTCTATAGCTATTAATCATTAATAAATCAGAACAGAAATCACGGTAATCTTCAAGTAAGTCGCCTTCTTTTATGTAAAGCAGGCTAATACTATGTCCACGATTGTAAAGACCGCGACAAACATCTAATAAGCTTCTTTCTTGACCGCCACGTAAAGAAGATGCCTCATTTTCTAGAACAATGATATGCATAATATTTTAATTCAATAAAATAATTTTTATATAATCTATAGTAATTCTCTAAAAAATAACATTTATAATCAGCTAATTAAATTATTAATATTTTTTTGATTCTTATTAGCAATAAAAAGAAAGGACTATAAAAGGTAGCAATAAGTCGTTTCATTTCAAATGCAGTCATAATATGACTTTCTAGGTATTTTCTATTTTTCAAAAAATAACTTACTAATTTGTATAAATCGTTCAAAAAATAAATAACAAAAGCAAACGGTCTTTGCCAATTTTTTAGTAGTAGCATACGCAAATGATGACGAGCTAAACCAATACCACACATTAGGGAGATTAAGTAATTTTTTTCTAATCGCCAAGCTGGGATCATATGGTCTACTTCCATCGCTGGGTTATACCAAATTTGCCACCCGGCTCGATGAATATATAGTAAAGCTTCAGCATCCTCACTTCCTAGCATAGATGAGCCAACTCTACCTACTAGAAAAAGGCGTTGCGGAACATTATCTTTCCATACATTTCTGCTTACTACTAAACCAGATGAAGGAGGAAATCCTTTTCGACGAGGTTCATATAGATGAGGTTTATTACCTCTTTCAGTAATAGCAAGATAAAATAAAATAGGTTTGATCTCTTCTGGTGGCTCTACTTCAAACACACCGTGGATTTGGCTAGCATATGCTCCGGCTTGGGGATGAAGCTCAGCAAATTTATAGGCTTCTATAATCCAATTGTAGGCAGGTATATTGTCATCATCTAAAAAACCAACGATTTGCCCCCTTGCTTTTTCAATGGCAAGTTGTCGAGCAAATCCGGCTCCTTGTTTAGGTTCAAAGCAGTATTTCAATGGAAACGGTTTGTTCCAGCCTTTTTGGTAGTCTTGAACAATCTTTGCTGTATTATCTATACTATTATTATCAACAATAATAATTTCCCAGTTAAGATTTTTTACTCCTGTTTGCATTTGTAACCGATCTAAAACCCAGGGTAATCGGTTTGCACCGTTGTAAGTTGGAATCGCTATAGTAAAATCAATAGAATTCATTGTTCCCTCATTTTCAAATATCCATTCTTCCATAAGTGAATAGGACTGAACAAGCTACTAAACATTAGCTGTAGTTCACAAGCCGCTACTATGTCAGTCCTTAATTTGTGACGATATTTAAGCAAATGAAAGAAAATTTTCCGCAAATCGTTACTCATGTAAGCAAATATTACCAAGTTTTTTATCCCAGGTTTAACACCAACCGTCCTTGTTACATAACGGCTGAGTCCAATACCACGAAAAAATGGGATTAAATAGTCTTTTTGTAAGCGCCAACTTGGGATTTGGTGAGAAAGCTGCATTGCCGGATTGTACCAGATTTCCCAGCCAGCTTTTTGGATATAAGATAAAACTTCTAAATCTTCACTGGTGAGCATATTTCCTGTTACTCTACCCGTTAAAATACAGATATTGGGAACACTTTCTAGCCAAGCTTTTTTACGTACAACAAGTCCAGCTGAGGGCGGTAGTAATTTTTTGCGAGGGTTGTACAGCAGAGGCTGTGAGCCACGTTCTGTAATTGCTAAAAATGGTGCAATCCGCTCAAAGCTCTCCGGCGGTTGCACTTCATAATCAGCCGAAATTTGACTGCCAAAGGCACCTGCTTTTGGATGCTTTTGTGCAAAAGCATAAGCGGCAGAAATCCAGTTTGATGCGGGAAAGTTGTCGTCGTCAATAAAACCAACTAATTCTGCATGACTCTCACGAATTGCTCTTTTTCTAGCAAAACTTGCACCTTGTTGGGTCTCAAAGTAGTACAGTAAGGGATGAGTGGCGGACCAGTTTTTTTGATATTCTTGGACAATTTTGGCAGTGTTATCTGTGCTGTTATTATCGATAACAATAACTTCCCAGCGAAAGTTTTCGGTACCAACTTGTGTTCGTAACCGCTCCAAAACTTCGGGTAAACGATTTGCGCCGTTGTAGGTGCAAATAGCTACAGTAAAGCTAGTGAGTGTAGTCATTTCTCGTCATCTTGAGGAAATATAGATTGATAGTAATAGTGCTTTATCAGTAAGGCGTGACTGCTTGGGGACTAATAAAGAACGATCCCTTTATCCTCACGCTTAGAATACCCAGATAACCACAAGAACTCACAGGTAACAGAAAATTGACTGTAAGGGCTGATTGTGTTTCTGCACTAGGAGTTCGGACTGTACAAAATAACTATAATATGCATCGCGATTTTCGGTTGTTTCAGATGGTTTTGGACAGTCTTAATTTGCTCGCATATTTATTGTCCTGAATACTTGAAATGACGAACAAGGGCGAAAACACCCAAATTGTGTTTAGTACATATGTACGATCTTTCGATCGCCCGAAAACCAGCAACCTCAGACGTATATTTCTAGGCACTTGCTTTTAATATTCTCTGTGTATCCAATAAGAGTCATAATATTCGATGAACTGACGTTGACAGTTAACACATATGTATATGTAGTGAGCGTTTACCACGTTGACGCCCAATATAAGCGAATATGGGTTGATTCACACCTTGGACATTACAAGCGCGATACGGCAATACCGCCGTGGCCAAGGGCATCGCCCTAATTCATATTTCTATTCTGCAACGCCAGCTAAAATAAATAATTACAGTCATGAAGGCAAAGCCATGAGCAATCTTGAACTTGAGCAACAACTCCTCAGCCTCGATTTAGAGGAAAGGATTCGCATCCTCCAACTTTTGGCTCAGAGCCTGACAGTGCCAAGAGCATCACAGCCATCCCGCTCCCCTGACGAACTTGATTTAACCCGCGATCGCAGTCCAGAGCATCCCCTCCGCGGAATCCCCATGACAATTCCTCCAGATTTTGACGAACCCATGCCTGAATTATGGGATGCTTCTGAACAATGATTTTACTTGATACTCATGCTTGGCTGTGGTGGCTCCATACTCAAGAATTGCTTTCCGACCGTGGTCGTACTCTGTTAACTATAGGTGAAAACCAAAACGCCCTCATGGTTTCTGCCATTTCTGTTTGGGAAATTGCACTCAAGCATAGTGCTGGGAAACTACCACTCCCCCTCACCGTCAATGAATGGTTTGCAATTGCAAAAACTCGACCTGGAATCACCATAGAACCAGTTGATCCACTGGATGCGATCGCCAGTACACAATTACCCGGTGACTTTCACAAAGATCCAGCTGATCGTATTATTGTTGCGATTGCTTACCGCCGCAATATAGCACTTATGACCTGTGATCAAAAAATTCTCAACTATCCACACGTTAAAACACTTTGGTAAAATTCTATATAAATCCAAGCTGAAAATGTTGCTGTTAGAACGAGGTGCGATCTGCGCTTCGCAGCAGCGAGTATTAGTTTAAACAATGCGTGGAGTGGCTCCCAGAATCCGTAGTCCGTATTAAAGACATCCGTACAAAGAAAGTTCTAAAGTTACCTTTTTGTTTGGTAATCTTCTAGCGGGAAGGGAGTAATTCCAATTAAAAACAGGTGACAGTTTGACCCGCCGTATGACCGGCGATGCGGGAGTGTCCAATCTCGTTACAACAGGGATAAGTACTTTTGCTCAAGCAAAGTGCATTTATGTAACGTTTTGTGAAAAGTCATTTTAGTCGAGCGATCGCACGGACGTGTCGTATCTGTAGTTCTATAAAGGGGTTGTGTTCCTACAGTCCCGAAGAGTGATGTCTACGACAAGCCGCTAAGAGCGTCTACGCTCCCTTATAGTTCCTGGCATGTAGTATGTCTGTTTTATATATAAAGGGGGTAATGAAATGTACCACTATGGATAACAATTATGTGATTCAGGTTCTTAGTAGTTATTTGTTTCATTGACAATACATTAGATTCTTCTAATTCCTTGTGTCAACTTATATCTTGCACCTACCGAATAAACTCGGAAAAAGTGAATCAAGGGTTCAA
>CALMVQ010000154.1:0-51624 GCA_937873135.1 uncultured Scytonema sp.
CCACTGATGGGTACTTATTTTATACGGTAACTCAATCAATCCTGTGAACGGTTACCTTTCTAACTTAGCCTGAACAAGATTTACCATCCATTTATTACTGCCAAAAAATCGTTTAAATGCATTAGGAGTTTCCACCTTTACAACTTTCATCGGTGTAGCTGCGGGAAACAATACCTCACCTTCAGGTGACCCAGAGAGGTGCGAAATATCTACTCCAGTGCGGATTCCATCAATTTGAAACTGATGAGGTTCGGTTGAGTAAGCGTTGCCCTTTGATGTACTCCAAAATGCTTCATCGGTGACAACTGCATCCTTCTGTTCGTATTGTTGTTGCTTTTCTACAGGAAGCGTTGTTCCTCGATAAACTGGACCGCCAGTGTAGGATCTTAACTTTTGCAATCCCGAACTAATATGATCAATATCTTCTTGGATCATAGGGTTAGCATTCCCATATCTTAAAGCCAGATTAATTTGCTTGAATTTATTTTTGGTGTAGGCTATAATTGAAGCCTCTTCCTCTATTGTGATGGCTGTCTCGAGAGGCAACATTTGGATATCTGGAGCTTCTACCGATAATATTTTTCGTTGCACGATCTGCCTTATTGGAAGCTCATCATTTTTATCTAAAATCTCTTCACGCTGAACACTTGAAGTCGGCGGAGTCTGAATTTGATTGACGACTTGCTCAGCAACGCGATCAGCTTCTTGTTCGTATTTATACCCCACTGCACCGATCACCAGTTTGGGTTGAATTGCTAATTCACCAGACAAACCCCGAAACATTGGTTTGGCTTGCACTACAGGTTGATTTGCCAGCAGTTGGTTAACTGCGCGATTGCCGATCGCACCCTGCAATTCCTCAATCGGATGAGTAGAATACCGGGTGATCGCATTTTCTCTATTACCCAAAGCGATTCTCCTTTGGAGACGCTGCGCGAACGCATTTTTAGTTTGGCTCAGATTTTGTTGCCTCATAATATTGACCTTTTATCAAGATATAAAAATGGTGTTCTTAGCGCGCTCGGGTTTTTGCTTTGGCTCAATCAGCGATCGCTGTACAGGGTGGGAAATTGCGCTCGCGTTTTGAGTTTTGCGAGGGCAGCAGCGTTGGGATTGAGCGATCGCGTTCTTAGTTTTGCTTTGATGTTGGCGTTCCATGAAATTTACCTCCACAACTGGATATAGAAGGTGCGATTTTGGTTGTTAATCTCTAACTCATTTGCTTTCTCAGTTCTCTGAGCATTTTGCTGCTACCTTCGGTGAATGCCTGCTTTACCAATTTAGGAATTAATTCTATAATCGGTAAGTTGGGAAAAGTAGGACTGGTAGACAATTCAACGTACTTACCTTTTGTGAAAACGTTAATGGTAAATTTTTCTTCAGTATAAATCCACACCTCTGGGACTTCTAATGCTTCATAGATATCGAGGGTTGTCTTGGAAGTGACATCGGCTTCAATGGCTAAGTCAGGAGGAGGATCGACGATCATATCTATTTTCTGGCGATCGCGCATTCTCTCAGCATTTTGGATATAAAAACAGGTATCAGGTTCAAGTCCTGCTTGTTTGGCTTTCTTTCTAAATGTGCTAGAACCAAAGTCTTCCCAATCTCGTCCTTGAATATCGAGGAGAGTGGTGACAATATAGCCAATAATTCGGTGTGGTCTTTCATGAGCAGGGAGAGGGGACATAATTTCTAATGTGCCTTTACTGTAAGCAATTCTAGTTCTTATGCCTTCGGCTTCTCGTTCCTCTAAAATCGCTTCAAATTGCTCCCAGGTTACATCATGGATGGTGATTATACTGCCTGGATTTAACTGAATATTTTTGAGGGGAATGGTGACGGGTATTGCAATAGTCATTTAAGTTAATTTATTTGGGGTGTGTGGAAAAAGCGATCGCTTTCTTTACTCCTCACTTTTGAGCCTGAAAAATTTGTTCAGCAGTCAAATTCAGTTCGGGGAATGTAGATGATTTAATAATATCGCTCCCCCTAAATTGCTGCACTTGATATTCCCCACCGATTAGCTGATATACAGAGAGAGTCGGTTGTTTGGGATTACCAATAAAGCGGACTCCACCCAAACCTAGATAATCCACAATCCAGTATTCCGGAATCCCCATCGCTTCGTAGTCAACGAGTTTGTAACCATAGTCATCGCGCCAATTGGTGAGGCAGTGCGTTGGTGAACCCGCGCTGTAGGAGGGTTAGCCCGACCTACTAGGCGACTGGCGAAAGGGTTTCCCGGCTTGTAGACGCCCGGAGGGCGGCTTCCCGAAGGGTAGCAACTGCCGTACTAACAACCTCGATAACTATTGGGATGGATGCACCATAAATGAGGGTTGATTTTTTCTCCCATAATGGCTCAGATGTTAGCTGGCGGCGATCAACTAATAGTAAGTCTGGATTGTAGCCAGTTTCCTTGTTGTTTGGTTTGACTAAGGCTTTTTGTGGAATGCGATATGGCAAATGCAACCGGGAGTATTCTAGGGTTAATTCCTGAGTCAGGAATCCTGTAAAATCTTCATGGGGTCCTGTTGGTTGCATTTCTACTATTGCAGGTTGCTACAATTAATTGAATGGAAACTGACAACACCGCCCAGGAGATCCGCGCGGGAGCAAGGAGAGAAGACGGAGATGGTAGAGATACTGTTCGTGCACGGCGCACTCGTCCGGGATGGCGCATGGTGGTGGCAGCGGGTGGCCGAGCGAATCCATGAGCGAATCGGCACGGTGAGCCGGGCGGTCGAGCTGCCGTCCTGCGGCGAGGGCGCCATGCCCAGCGCCGCCGATCTGCTCGAAGACGCTCGGGCGCTGCGCGCCGCACTCGATGACGTGGACGAGGCCGTCGTCGTCGGGCACTCCTACGGCGGCACGGTCATCGCGGAGGGCGCCGACCACCCTGCCACTCGCCACCTGGTGTACATCACCTCGTACCTGCCGGACGTGGGGCAGTCGCAGGCCGACATCATGAGCGGCGAGCAGGACCCGGTCGGGGTTGCGCCGGGCGACGACGGCACAGTCCGCATCGCCGGCTACACCGCCTCGTCGTTCGGCGACCGCTTCTGGCAGGACCTGACAGACGAGGAGACCCGAGCCGAGGCGTGGGACCGTCTCACCGCGCAATCGGTAGGCGCCTTCGGGACGCCGACGACCCGAGCGGCGTGGCGGGGCAGGCCCTCGACGTACCTCGTCTGCACGGAGGACCGCAGCACCTCCCTCGCCCTGCAGCGCTTCCACGCCGGGCGGGCCACCCGCTCGATCGACCTTGCCGCCGGCCACCACCCGTTTCTGTCCCGCCCCGACCTCGTGGCCGAAGAGCTCATCCGAGTGCTACGCACCGATTGACGGCACGACGACTGTGGTCGATTTACCTGGAAATTACTGTAAAGAGTATCTGAAAGATTAGTAACTTATTTTTCAGCAGATGGAAATGCTAACTGCTCTACAAGCTGCACTATTTTTTTCTCTAACTGTCTCAATGCTATAGGGGGAAGAGTAATGTGTGCGTCATGAATTGACCAATATTTAACAGTATCCAACCACTGAGGGAAACGTTCTTTTAACAGTGGTAGATGTTCGGTTTCATCTAAAGCAACAATCAAGTTCGCTGTTTGGAAATCTTCTTGGGCTGCTTGTTGGGGATAGTGATCGTTACCGTGAGAAGTAACGCCTCTGAGTAAGAGTTCTGTCGCTGCATACCAAGATATTGCTCCAACATTTTTTGTACCTTTTTCTAAGGCCAAAGCTCGTGAATCAGCTTCCCAGTCTAACCCTTGCTGAATAGCTAAGTGATTAAAAAGTTGTTCAGCAAAGCGACTGCGGTAGTAGTTGCCCGTGCAAAGGAACAAAATTTTTTTCATATGCTGTTACTTTCACCACAGTTAGCATAGCCGAAAGAAGGCAAGTAATATCATTTCACTCTTTTCAACTTCTTCGGAAGTTTAAAGGTTAGACTTTTGAAAGTCTCGCACTGACTTCATTCTACACCCCTAAATCTGAGCAGGGCTGTTTGATTCCCGAAAAAGCCTATAGTGTCAAGCGTTGAAGCTATCAGAAAATGGTGACAAAATTGATGGATGGTTAAAAAACAAAGGTTTCATCAAAGGTAGAGAAAAGATCGGGAGCAAAATAGTCCCCAGCACCACTGATATTTATAAAGAATCTTTTTTAAATGATACCATATTAGGTTTGAGGTTATATACTGTAGAGGTTGAGGGTGTGGAACCAACCAATAATGCTGCCGAGACAGCTATACGTCCTGCGGTAATATGGCGACGTAAATGAAGTTGGACTTCATCGCTGATAAAACTAGCTTATGCAAGACTCTAAACGAGAAATAAATGCCAGAGCTTCTATAGATTTAGAACAGCGAAGGAATTGGTATTCTCCCGTTGCTGATATTTATTACAACGCCAGAGCAAAATATCCAAAGGAACTGATCGAGCGGTCCGTCGTTTTAGCCCAACTTTCCTCAGATGCATCGATTCTTGAGGTCGGTTGTGGTCCAGGAAATGCGACGGTAGCTTTTGCTCAATTTGGTTTTTCAATGACGTGTATTGAGCCAAACCAGGATTTTTGTCGTTTGGCACAACGCAACTGTGCAACCTATCCAAACGTTGCAATCCACAATACCTCATTTGAGGAGTGGGAACTGGAAGCAAAACAGTTCAATGCCGTTCTCTCTGCTAATGCCTTTCACTGGATACCGTCAGAGATTCGGTATGCCAAGGCAGCGACGGCATTACGCGACAACGGGTTTCTCATCCTGCTATGGAATCTGACCCCTGAACCGAAATACGAAGTTTACCAAGCGATCAAGTCTGTGTATCAAGCCTATGCTCCCTCACTTGTCCGGTATGAAGGTGCCAAAACTCAAGCGGAAATTTTGAGAGGGTTTGAACAAGACATTCTAGACTCTGGTTATTTTCAGGAGTTGGTGACTGAGCAAATCGCGTGTGAGGTTACGTACAGCATCGATGACTACTTTAAGCTATTAAGTACCTTTGGGAGACTGGAGTCAAAGGCGAAGGAGTTGCTATTTGCAGGATTGCGGGAAAAGCTGAGGAACTTTGGAGACAGTGTACACCTCTCGTTTCTTTCTGCTGTTCACGTTGCCCGAAAATGTCAACACCCCCGAATTAAATTCGGGGGCTTCGGGCGGAGAAACTAGTTTTCTTAACTTGAAGCCCTAGTTGACCAGACTTAGAACTTACTAGTTAAGTTCTACATTCGTGGTAAGGCTAAAGTACTCACCTTGGGATACATTGCCAGTTCCAAGCTCTGAAACTAGACAATTAAAAGGTGTAAAGGGTTAAAGCCAGTGTTGTTTAGATATGCCGACCATCGAATATTGTCAAGGCAAACCTTACCCAGTTTTCTGGAGGCTCAAATGAGCAAAGTTCTAGTCATTGACACGCTCAAAAATCCTTTAAATCCAATACACCCAGCAAGAGCAAGACAGCTACTAAACAATGGGCAAGCCGCAGTATTCCGGCGCTTTCCGTTTACCATCATCGTGAAAAAATCATTACCACTAGAGACAGTTCAACCTCTAAGAATCAAGATCGATCCTAGAGCCAAAGTAACAGGCGTCGCTGTTGTTAACGATGTTAGTGGAGAAGTCGTCTGGGCAGCCGAGCTACAGCATCGTGGTTTTGTAATCAGAGAATCTCTAACCTCCCGTCGTCAGTTGCGGAAAAGTCGCCGCAACAGAAAAACTCGTTACCGTCAACCACGCTTTAATAACCGCAAGCGTGAAGATGGCAGGCTAGCTCCAAGCCTAATGAGTCGAGTTCATAATATTGAAACCTGGGTTAAAAGGCTGTGCAAGTTTGCTCCTATCACTGCCATTTCGCAGGAGCTAGTTAGGTTCGATACTCAATTAATGCAGAACCCTCAAATCCAAGGTAATGAATACCAGCAGGGCGAATTACAGGGATATGAAACTCGCGAGTACTTGCTGGAAAAATGGGATAGGCAGTGTGCCTACTGTGGAGTCAAAGATATCCCGCTCCAAATTGAGCATATCCAACCGCGAGCAAAGGGAGGTTCAAACAGGCTTTCAAATCTCACCCTGAGTTGTGAAAAATGTAACACCAAAAAAGGAGTAAAAGACATTAAAGATTTCTTGAAAAAGCAACCTGATCGATTAAGTAAGATTTTGGCACAAGCAAAAAAGCCATTGGCTGACACTGCCGCCGTCAATTCAACTAGATTCAAGTTATTGGAAACGCTGAAAGCTACTGGCAAGCCAATAGAGACAGGTTCTGGGGGATTAACCAAGTTTAACCGTAGTACTCAAAATCTTGAAAAGACTCATTGGATTGATGCAGCTTGTGTCGGGAAATCAACTCCTACGCTTAATATTTTGGGTGTCAAGCCGTTATTGATAAAAGCAACTGGACATGGAACCCGTCAATCATGCCGAACTGACAAATACGGCTTTCCTAATCGCCATTGTGCCAGAGAGAAAGTTTATTTTGGATTCCAAACAGGTGATATCGTTAAAGCTGTTGTCACTACTGGTAGAAAAGTAGGAACTTATACTGGTAGAATAGCCGTTCGAGCGACTGGTAGCTTCAATATTTCGGTTAAAGATGGCTTAATTCAAGGAATCTCGCATCGTTTTTGTAAAATTATTCATCGCAAAGATGGATATGGATACGCTTGTTTTAACAAGCGTTCGTTTTTCCAAGTAAGGGTTAAAACCACACGGTTTCCAAACGTATCGGAGATTTTTAGATGAATAAGCTGTTGAATTCGTTACGTAATGACGCAGCAGAACAAGTCATTGGAGCGGACGTGCGAAGTCTTTTCGTTGCTATTTATTGTTTTCTTCCTCTATACTTTTACGTATCTCTACAAATTGTTTACCAGCATCTGTTATTTTCACGTATGTAGAAAGATTAGTACCTTCATAGGGAATATCACGAATTCTTCCTGCGTCTATATAACCCATATCTCGAAGGTGATAAACATCTCTTTCTAAAACTTCACTCATTTGATAAGGACCAAAGCTATTCGATGCCAGTTTTTTGAGAGTCTCGTACATTTGTTTAGGTATCGCCAACACATAATACTTATCAATTCTTGTCTTGTTTGTTGCCACTTTCTTGTTGATTGAATTAAGCTTTGTCTCCAGCCTACCTCGATCAAAAGTTAATAAAAGAACATCTTCAATTTTCGGAAAGAGAAACAGTAAAAATGCAATAGCAATAATTGCTACTACAATTAGCTCGGAAGCTTGTCTGGAAATGAGCATGTATAACAAAATTGCTTCGATAATAGTAATACTGATAAACGCAGCCCACCATTTTGTTGAGTAATCTTTATTCACATTTTTTCTCCAACTAACTCTCAATAGAAAGCCTTTTTTTAGGTGAACTCAATTATAATGAGTCTTCTCAAAAGGTTTCTTGCTTAAAAAAACACTTTTGGCAATAAAATCAAATTAAATATATTGATTCCTTGATACAGTAAAGCTTCCCGACTTGTCTAAGAAGTTGGGGAACTTTGACAGGGGTAGGCAATGCTTAATACTAGTAAATATAGACATGGGTTAAGGCGTATTCCCTACCAGAAAAAATAGAAGATGGTTCACGACTCCTGCAAAGAAGGGTTATAGTAGTCGCCGCATGCTCTGGAAAACACATAATTAAAGTTAGGAAATTGTAACCATTAAGGTGTAAAGTCAGAATACGGCTGTGACTGAGCCAAAAAATATCGTTAAATATCCCTACACCTCGAACTCAGTCAAAAAAGGCGATCGCCTAAAACGCTCTTTCTCAAGGAGACTGTTATGACAGCAACATCCTCGCTCAACTCCCCCGCATTGGTAGAACTCAGATCGGGATTGCCAAATATTTGTGGTTGGGAAGCCGATATCAGTGCGGTGGTTCAGCAAAATCACCCCGTATTTTTGCCTAAAACCAATCTTCGCTTAGAAAATATAAAAGCTGGGTTTGCCTGTGCCCTCCACATGCATCAACCCACGATACCAGCAGGTGCAAACGGCGAACTCATCAGCAATCTTCAGTATATGTTTGAACATCCCAATGAAGGGGATAACCATAACGCCGAAGCTTTTGCCTGGTGCTACAGTCGTATGGGCGATTTTATTCCTCAACTGATTTCTGAAGGTTGCAATCCTCGGATTATGCTCGAATATTCAGGTAATCTGTTGTGGGGATTGCAGCAAATGGGACGCGACGACATCCTCAACAATCTTAAGCGTATTATCTGTGATCCCCAGTATCAGCCTTACGTAGAAGTACTTGGGACGATGTGGAGTCATGCGGTTGTTCCTTCCACCCCAATTCCCGATCTAAAACTCCATATTCAAGCGTGGCAACATTACTTTGCCGCTATTTTTGGCTATGATGCCCTTAAGCGAGTGAAAGGCTTTTCTCCCCCAGAAATGCACTTGCCTAATCACCCAGATACTCTATTTGAATACATCAAAGCTCTCACTGAATGCGGGTATCGTTGGTTGATGGTGCAAGAACATTCTGTAGAGCGTCTGGATGGTTCCGGGCTACACCATGATGATAAATATATACCGAACCGTTTGATTGCCCGCAATTCTCAAGGTGAAACTATCAGCATCACAGCATTAATTAAAACTCAGGGTTCGGACACCAAATTAGTTGCTCAAATGCAACCGTATTTTGAAGCAAAAGGACGGGGTAAGCCGCAAATTGGGCATGTGAGTGTTCCTTCGTTAGTGACTCAAATTGCAGATGGGGAGAATGGCGGCGTGATGATGAACGAATATCCCCGCGATTTAGTGAGAGTGTGGCATCAAATCCGCGACGAGAGTGGTGGTACTGGTGTAGTCGGGCTCAACGGGACTGAATATCTGGAACTGATTGAAGCGGCAGGTGTGAATCCAGATGATTATCCCGCATGTCAGGCAGTTAATCAACACAAAATTTGGCAGCAAGTTGACTTAGATAATGTGACTTCACTTGCAGTAGAAAAGGCGATCGCTTCAATAAAAGAAACCGATCATCAATTCCACATGGATGGTGCTTCTTGGACGAATGATTTGAGTTGGGTGAAAGGCTATGAAAATGTCTTGACTCCAATGAAGAAACTCAGCGTCTTGTTTCACGAAAAATATGACTCTTTGGTACAGCAAGATCCTTCAGTAACTCAGCGTTCTGACTACCAGGAAGCATTACTGTATAACTTATTACTCCAAACAAGTTGTTTCCGGTACTGGGGACAAGGAACTTGGACAGACTACGCTCAAGAACTCTATCGACGTGGAGAGGCATTACTAAAATATTAGTCTGTCTCATGAAGTTTGAGAGGTTTGTAGTGAGCGATAAATCGCTCATCTTCAAACACTCTCCGCATTTATCGGTAAGTTTGACTACTTTGATTATTTTTGCAATTGTTCTAAATAAACGGCAACCCTCATCAGAATTCTGCTAAATATTTGTTAAGAAAAATTACAACCGTCTTAACAAAAGGAAATAGTTCTTATGGTCGTTGTACATGAAAATAATGCATTACATCATGTTGTAATCCTTGGTGGAGGCTTTGGTGGACTGTATACAGCAAAGACTCTTGCTAAAGCGAATGTAAATATTACTCTTATCGATAAACGTAACTTTCATTTATTTCAACCGCTTTTATATCAAGTTGCGACAGGTACGCTATCACCCTCTGATATCTCCTCACCATTACGAGCTGTATTCAGAAAAAGCAAGAATACAAAAGTGTTGTTGGGAGAAGTAAACGATATTGATCCAGAATCCCAAGAAGTTATTCTGGGTGATAGAGCAATACCGTACGATACATTAGTTGTTGCCACAGGTGCTAACCATTCCTATTTTGGTCATGATACCTGGAAACCAATGGCTCCTGGCTTGAAAACTGTTGAAGATGCCATAGAAATACGTCGCCGGATCTTTTCGGCATTTGAAGCAGCGGAAAATGAAACTGATCCCGAATTACGCCGTGCTTGGTTGACTTTTGTAATTGTCGGAGCTGGTCCAACCGGTGTAGAATTAGCGGGTGCGCTCGCAGAGTTGGCACATAAAACTCTCAAAGACGATTTCCGCAACATCGACACAAGAGAAACTAGAATTTTACTATTGCAAGGGGGCGATCGCATCCTCCCCCATATGGTACCACAGTTATCAAAAGTAGCAGAAGTATCTTTGCAAAAGTTGGGTGTGATCACCCAAACTAATACCAGGGTAACGAATATTAAAAATGACGTTGTTACTTTCAAGCAAGGTGATGAAGTTAAAGAAATTGCCTCAAAAAGTATATTATGGGCAGCAGGTGTGAAAGCTTCCTCTATAGGGCAAGTTTTAGCAAACCGTACAGGTGTAGAGTGCGATCGCTCCGGACGTGTGATTGTAGAACCGGACTTGACGGTCAAGGGTTATAAAAACATCTTTATAGTGGGAGATTTATGTAATTTCTCCCATCAAGATGAGAATTCCTTACCTGGTGTTGCACCCGTAGCCAAACAAGAGGGAGAGTATGTAGCTAAACTCATTAAAAAACGCCTTCAAGGTCAAACATTACCGCAATTTCGTTACAATGACGTAGGTAGTTTGGCGATGATTGGACAAAATTTAGCTGTTGTAGATTTAAGCTTCATCAAACTCCAAGGTTTCCTTGCTTGGATATTTTGGTTAGTAATTCATATCTACTTCTTAATTGAGTTCGATACTAAATTAGTAATAGTATTTCAGTGGGCATGGAATTATCTCTCTCGTAATCGTCGCTCTAGATTGATTACAGGTCGAGAAGCTCTTGCAGAAACGAAAACTGTTACATCGGAGGTGACTTCAACGCCTAAAAAAGCGCAAAAAGCTTACGAGATAGGAGTCTGAAGAAAAGTTGAAGGTGCTATACTTTTGCAGTTTTTCCCTCTTCAATTTGGCGTATCAGCGTGCTGCTATCGAATCGAGATTGTCTGGAGTCAATTACGAGGAATTGGTTCATGAGTGTGCGCGAGTGATGATCCCACCCACGCGCACCCACAACTGTCACACCCCAAGGAAACAGAGATATTTAGTACATAAGAACTATTGATTAGGAAAGATTGCTTTCTTCGGCGAGGGGAATTACTATTATTAAGCTGGATGAAAGAGTGAATATGACTTTGATAGATGGCAAAAAATAATAATCATTATTATGCAGAAGTCATTCAAGCTCAAACAAACATTCGCTAATTTTGAATATGACTCAATGTATCTTGAGAAATCGGCAAAACAAACTGTTGAAGAGATTAATTCAATCTAGTACATATCGGCGGAAATAAACCACCCATCTGAAACAGATAAAAAGCTTACAGAATAAGTGTTCTTTCTTTTTACTTTTTACTTTTTACTTTTGCCTTGTTGTACTAGCCTTTGTAATCTTTTTTCCCGTGACTCATAGCTGCCCTCTGCCGTCTGCCCTCTGCCTTTCTTCGGGAACATTGAACATTTGTCTTAATGGTAATTTCATTAACATAACAAGTCACCTTCTACTCCCCGCAGCGCTCGTGTAACATTACCGATGCAATTTCCTCTCCCTCTCTCCCGTCTCTACCTAGGTCTTCCGAGTGTAGTAATATAAAGGACTGCCTCATCTGTAGGAATACCTAAAACTTCATTGACTTGGTCGTCAAAGAAGCCACCAATACCACTGACGCCTAAATTCAAGCGAATAGCTGCCAAGTTCAGTCTTTGTCCTAAATGACCGGCATCCATATGTAGATAACGGTAAACGCGATCGCCATACTGAGCAACTGCTGATTTTAAATCTGCTGTATGAAATAATACGGCTGCGGCATCCCTACCTAATTCTTGTCCCAAGCAGAGGAAGTGTAAATCTCGTCGGAAGTTTTTAAAGCGAACCTGTCGTAATTCTTGCGTTTTAGGTGCGTAATAATAACAACCAGTTTCCAGCCCTTTGATTCCGGAAACAGCGATAAATGTTTGAATTAAATTGAGATCAAAATAATCTGTCGAATTATCTAAACCTTGATCAATGTAATTTTGGGGTTGGTAGGTAAAATCGATTAAACCTTTCAATTCATCAAAAGTTAAATCTTCACCCCTGTAAGCGCGAGTAGAACGTCGCTTGAGAATGGTGACTTCCAGCCCTTCTAACTTCTCTCCCCAATCGATGGGCTTGGTGATGGTGGAAATTTTTTGGCAGAAAGGAAAGTTATATTTATCCTCTATGGATTTATCTTGTCTGACTTCGGGTAAATTGAGATTACCACTTGTGCCGGGTTGGATCTGTGTCCGAAAATGAAAGTAACTTAACAGTTCACCGTCAGGAATTCGAGGATAGTCAGTTTCGGTGGCGGAAGGTAAAGTTGTTCTCCCTGTGGGTAAATTTTGTTTGATATCGAGTAAATCTGCTAAGGGAAGAACTGCGATCGCACCTTCAAGCTGGGGATCAATGTACAGTAGTTCGTTGACTGCCTGATCCACGAAGCCACCGATTAAGTGAGGGCGATAGGAAGTGACTGCGCTAGCTAACTCAATATTCCCCAACAGGTGTCCCGTATCGAGAAAAATCCGTCGGTAAGCCCGATCTTCGTAGCGCCATGCGGAACGATAAAATACTGTAGTAATCGCGAGCGCAATCTGGGTACTCTCTAAAGAGGGATGCCATAAACAAGCTTCTTGTAGCTTTTGCCAAACATCACTTTCCCAATAATGCATTAAGGAATGAGTTCGACACTGGTAGTTATAAAGCCCAGGTGGCAACAATGGTGTACCGCGAGAAATTAGATAAACTTCCGCAGGATACAATCCTCCCGCACTCGGTGCCGCACGTAGATACACTGTATTTCCCATAGAAGGCATTTTCGCCGTCAGTCCATAGCTACAGAATAGGAGCCGCGATAACCTCTGCCACCATTGTGCATCCGGTTTTTCGGCAAAGACATCTAGAGTTTCTTGAATGTATGGTTTAAGATCGAACACTGAACCAATTTTGTACTCTTTGAAGGGTACAGGTTGCTTAGACCAGTCTAACCCCTTATTTTTAGCATTGATCGTTTGAGGGTCGTACTTAGTGCGTTCGTGGTAGTGTTGAGCAATGGATTGGTGTAGTTCTGGCATAAAAATTTTAATACTCTTCTACTACATATCTTGGCATTCCCCTGCCTGATGATTTGATTATAATTAGTACAAACGTACGGCTGTGGGGTTGTGAGTCGTTGGTTATGGGCTGCTAGCTATTGAGTATGGCTTTTTTCCACTAAACGTTTTGCTACTCATGGCTTGATCAGATGTTGCTCAGATATGCGATATTTGGCAATCAGTTGGCGTCGGTTTATGAATGGATATAAAACGATTGTCATAAACAGAGAACTGCTAACAAACAGTGATATTAGCGCTAAAGAGTGATTGACTGTCGGCAGCCAGAATAAACCTATGCTTATTCCAAATATAGCTGTGGATAGTATCAACAAAAGTGAAAACAATATATTAAATTCTTGAGCTTTTAATTTTTTCCAGGTTTTGATAAAAATCATTATGATTAAAGTTGGTACCACTGTTGATATTATAATACCTGTTGTACTTATAATTAGCACTAATGCTATCTTACTAACTAAAATTAATATTTGCAGAACTAGCCAACTAACAAGTAGTAATACGATCAAATACAACCAAAGTTCATAAATAGATTTACGTCGCATAACCTAAAACCCATAACTGTGATACCAAACTTCAAGAATTTTTTGACTCATGATTTCATAAGCTTTATGTATATAACTTATTTCAATAGGTAATATTGAAGAAGTCGCTATTAATAGTAAAAGCCAAAGGAAAGGAAGTTGTTTACCTTTGATGGGTAGATTTGCCGTCTGAACTTCAATATCGAAAATGCGAATTTCTGGATGAGAATTTGTGTACAGTTTCAATTGACGCTGATAAACTTTACCTGCCATCAACTTTTTGGTGTCAACTGTAATTCTACAATCTAGATGATTGGTGGCAAAAGATTCGGGTTTGAAGGAAATCCAAGCATGGATTTCCGGAGTATGTGGTGGATCGCTTTCATGTGATGCGACTTCCCATCTGCCTTCTAAAACCGTTTCTGAAATTGAGTTACTAAGAGCGATCGCCTGCGTTAGCCGCGCACCTAGTTCGGTAGCGTTAAATTGCAGACTTGATTGATTGACTTTTAGCTCAGGAAGGCGGATAATATATACTGGTTTGAGTGCTTCTAAAGCCGCTTCCGCATTTTGGAAACGCTCTTTAACTTTAGGATGAACCATCTTTGCCAACCACTCAATAAAGCGGAGACTAAGCTTGGGAACTAAATGCTGAAAAGCAATGCGCCCATCTTCATCAATTAAAGTGTCCATTGCTGTAGATTTTGTTCCTGTCAGTAAGCCGATTAATGTTGCACCCAAACTATATAAATCAGTCGCTTCAGTTAACTGACGGCTGTATATTTGTTCTGGTGCCATGAAACCCAATGTTCCCAGTGCAACACTACTCATTGCGACTTCAAGATCGCCAATTCTAGCTAAGCCAAAATCAATTAAATAAACATTCATCTCCAAATCTACCAAAATGTTCTCTGGCTTAATATCGCGATGAATTATCGGTGGAATTCGGCTTTGCAGATATCCTAAAATTTCGAGAATATCAATGGCAATTTGCTTAATTTCATCTGGGGCAAAACTACGCCTCACTGCTAAAGTTTGAGCGTTTTTGTATTCCTGAACCATGCAAAACCCAGAAGAGGTTTCAAAAGAATTGAGATAACGAGGAATTCCAGGATGGTTTAACCCTTGTAGTACTTGAATTTCGCGCTCATAAGCTTTGAAACCACGCCAATCTTGCGATCTCGCAAATTGAAACTGCTTAATGACAACTTCTTCTTGAGAATCTATTTGCTTCCCCAGGTAGGTGACGCGACCACCATTATGATTATAACCGAGTTCTCGAACCACAGTGAAACCGTAGCTGGTAAAGTCTGGAAAGTCGCTCATAAGCGTTAGCGCCTGATTATTGGAAATATTCTATACAACACTTGCTCTCGGTTTAAACCGTGAAATCACGATTGTCATTTGTATGATTGGATGACATATACCCATACGCCTTATATTGTGTGAGGTAATCCCTTCGAGGGATGAATTCTCAAAAATATTCCTAGCAAATGGGATCTATGAGCGTAAAATCCCTTATTTTCCAGCATCGCTCACTTATTTAGCGCTCTTGAGCGAATGCTTACACAAAATACTCCGCAGCTGAATGCTGAATGTATAGAAAACGGAAATGAAAATCATGGAAACAAAACAGATCGGAAAAACTAGTGTTTATGTGAGTGCGATTGGGATGGGGGGTATGCCGATGTCGTTGAGCGATCGCCCAAAAGAATCAGAATCGCTGAACGTCATCCATCATGCTTTGGAACAAGGAGTCACGTTTATTGACACTGCGGACTCCTACTGTAAAGATGAATCAGACAAGCATCACAACGAGCGACTGATTCATCAAGCTTTGGAAAGTTATAATGGCGATGTCAGTGATGTGATTGTGGCAACTAAGGGCGGTTTAATGCGTCCCAATGGCAGTTGGACACGCAATGGTGATCCAAAGCATTTACGGGAAACCATCCGCACAAGTTTTGAGACTTTAGGTGGTAAGAAACCTATAGATGTCTGGCAATACCATGCTCCAGATACTAACTATACCATTAAGGAATCCCTCACAGCTGCAAGAGAAGCAGTAGAAGCAGGAATGATTCGGTTTGTGGGAGTTTCTAACTTTTCCGTTGAGCAAATCAAGCAGGCGCGGGATGTCGTTGATATTGTCTCCGTACAAAATCAGTACAACCCTTGGCAGAGACAACCGGAGTTTGATGGTGTGCTGGAGTATTGTGAGAATGAGAATTTGACGTTTTTGCCTTGGAGTCCCTTCGGTGGTAGTCGTCGCCATAAGAGCTTGCAAGATTTTCCGACAATATCCAAGTTAGCTCAGGAAAAAAATGTGTCGGTGTATTGTATTGTGCTGGCGTGGTTGCGTTCCAAATCACCCTGTATCTTGCCTATCCCCGGTGCGAGCAAAATTTCCAGCATCGAAGACTCAGTACGTGCTGTGGATGTGAAATTATCTGATGAGGAAGTGCAAAGAATAGATAGCGAAACAGCATCATGATCCGATGTGATGTAAAATAACAATTCTGCAATGAAGTAAGCTTGCTGAGTGGAGATGCTCCTATGGCCCGGATGTACTACGACGAAGATGCTAATTTAGACCTTTTAGCTGGAAAGACGATCGCCATTATTGGCTATGGTTCCCAAGGTCATGCCCACGCCCTGAATCTCAAAGATAGTGGTATGAATGTCATTGTCGGGCTATATCCGGGCAGTAAGTCGGCGGCGAAAGCTGAAGCTGCTGGATTAACAGTGAAGAATGTTGCAGATGCTGCCAAGGCGGCTCAGTTCATCATGATTTTATTACCAGATGAGGTGCAAAAAACAGTCTACAAAGAAGACATTGAACCTTATCTTGAAGAAGGGAATGTGTTAGCTTTTGCTCACGGCTTCAATATCCACTTTGGTCAAGTTGTTCCTCCTGCTAACGTAGATGTGGTGATGGTAGCACCAAAAGGACCAGGACATTTGGTAAGGCGGACGTATGAACAAGGTCAAGGCGTTCCCTGTCTGTTTGCAGTGTATCAAGATGCCAGTGGTCAAGCACGCGATCGCGCTATGGCATATGCTAAAGGTATCGGCGGCTCTCGTGCTGGCATTCTCGAAACCACTTTCCGCGAAGAAACCGAAACCGACTTGTTTGGCGAACAATCAGTACTGTGCGGCGGGTTAAGCGCCTTAATCAAAGCCGGATTTGAAACTTTGGTCGAAGCAGGCTATCAACCAGAATTAGCTTATTTTGAATGTCTTCACGAAGTCAAATTGATTGTTGATTTAATCGTCGAAGGTGGCTTGGCTAAAATGCGCGACAGCATATCCAACACGGCTGAATATGGTGATTATACCCGTGGGCCTCGGATTGTCAATGAACAAACCAAATTAGAAATGCGTCAAATTCTTAAAGAAATTCAATCCGGACAATTTGCACGGGAATTTGTTTTGGAAAATCAATCAGGTAAGGCTGGGTTTACTTCTATGCGTCGCCAAGAAAGCGAACACCCAATTGAAGAAGTCGGCAAAGATTTGCGTGCTATGTTCAGTTGGATCAAGAGTAATTAAGAAGCGGGAGTCGGGAGTCAAAATATACATATTACTCCCCCTCTCCCTACATTAATGTTATGAGCTATAGCTGTAGCCATAGCCGTTAGGACAAGTCCATAGAACTTAGTTCTATATATAATATGCCTAAGACGAAGACTTACAAAAGTGATGCGCTGGCGGCGATTCATGAAATCGCTTCGGACTGATCGCGGAACAGGAAGATGCGATCACTATAATAAAACCAGTATCGCACTTGGGAAAATCAACAATGTCCATTACACTCGATCTGCCACCAAAAATTGAGGCGCTGTTGCAACAGCGTGCTGAAAGTACCGGACAAGATATTTCGCAAATGGCACTCTTCGTTCTGGCTTTGGGGCTGAGTTTGGATGATAATGATTTTTTTGAGGCTTTAAAGGGAATCCAACGTGGGCTTGATGATTTTGAGCAAGGGCAATTTTCGAGTTTAGAGGACTTTATTGCCGAGCAAAATCAAAAGTATGGATTGTCTCTTGAAGCATGACGTACCGGATTGATTTTTCTAACGTTGCGAAAGCTGAAGCGGACGCAGCATTCTTAAATTTGTCTCAGTTTACCACAGCCGAACGCGCTCAAATTTGGTATCGAGGGCTGATTAACGCGATCGTTTCTCTCCAAGAAATGCCTCGACGTTGTGCGATTGCTCGTGAAGATACCTTTTTTAGCCAAGAAATTCGTCAACTTCTTTACGGGCAAGGGAAACAAACTTATCGGATTCTATTTACTGTTCTTGATGAGCAGCCCCTTCCGGGGCGTGAGAATTCTGCACATTCGTCATGCGTCACAGCAGACAATCGGTGAGCCAGAAGTAGAGGATTAATCATTGTGATTTTATCCCGATTAATGCGCGATCACTAGATAGAGAAGATGTGATCGCTATTCTTAAAAATCCACTGAGTAATCTGGGAGACATTTATAAAATAAATGTCGGCGGCTCTCGTGCTGGCATTATCTATCATGCTTCGTGGATATCACTTTGGAAAAGTAGTTGTTACGCGACCAACAAGTGCAAATGGCTTATGGCATTAGCAGAAGTATGGTTCTGAGTGCATTCCACAATCTCTGTAATCAGCCTCATTATTAGGGGAGATCTGTGCTATTAAGATAATAACGCAAAGTGCGAACACTCTCTTTTAATCCATTGTGTTCCAGTGCTGAAAACACCTCCTCAAGTTCCTCAAACGCCAGTCCCTTAAGGAGGGAAACTCTCCTACGGCACTGGCTCCTCAACCTACGCAGCTGAAAGGTTTTCGGTGCTAACTGAACCGTGTTGTGTTATATACTGAAGGATTAAATCAAAATCTTTGCGGATTTCTGCAAGTTGTTTGACTCTGATATTTGAAGCGGCGATTGCATCTTCTTCTTGTTGACGATCCTCTGCAATTTTCGTTTCAATTTCTCCATAAACTTGTACTTCAACTTCTCGAAGTTGTGCTTCTATTTGACTTTCTAAGTCCTTTCCCATTGCGATAAATTGGCTGGTAATTTCACGTCTAGCATCAGCAATTTCTTTGTCTTGTTTTTCTTCTTGCTCCAATGCATGAATATCTCCTGCTAATGAGGCTATTGCTACAATTGGTCCTAGAACCTTGGCTACATTACCAATACCCTTAGCAATGTTAACAGCACCATAAGGCTTAAATTTAAACCCTAAAAATTTTCCAATTTCATAAATATTTTGATGGAGTTTGCTACCTGCTACATTTCCAGCACGAAGAAAAGCACCTTGAGCTTGGTTTGAGCCAGGGTTTATGGCATCTTTCAGCAAAGATTGACTGAATTGCTGGCCTAATTTTTGAAAACTATCGACTTGTTTCCTCAACCGCTCTACATCTACCCCAGAATCAACATTGTGAGCAGATACTTTTTGATTCACTTTCAAACGTGCGATAAAAGCTTGAGCCAAATCACTTTCAAATACCTCTTGAATCTCTGATTGAAGTGACCCTACCACTGATTTTACAACCTCTTCCATTCCCACTCTGGCATTTTCGCGGAGCTTCTCTACATTATTGTCCGCTTGCTTAACTAAAGCTTCAATATCCTTATCCTCATTCCCTACTGCGTTAGCCAGAATGATTCCTTCATTAGCAATTGCTGCTGATAGTCGCAAAGCAATACCTCGAAATTTTGTTCGCAAGCGATCGCGCTCTTGGTATATTTTACGTGAGAGCCGATTTAGCAATTCAAAGAAAACCGAATCTCTATTAGAATCTCGTGTCAAAGTCAACTGAGCATCATTAAGATAACCTAGCGTAATTCTGATAGGTGTATCAAACTTTGTAAGAGAACTACGTTGCTTAGTAAAAGCATTAAGTTCATCAATAAAACTTTGAAAACGGCTGACTTCTACCAAAAAGTCATCTTTTTCGTCTACTCCTTCACAATAATCCTTTGCATCAATGAAGCATACAGGAAAATCATCCAGACTGTAAGGATCAATTGCTGCTGCTAAACTTTTACGATAGTTAACAATTAGCTCCTCTTCTTCTCCCGCTCCATCAGCCATTTTGTTCACAACAAGCATCATCTTCCAGCAATAACCTAATTCATAGGCTAACTTTTTGAAGTTTGCTGCTGTTATTGAATCAAATAACATATAAGTGAGGCTGAAAACTAGCAAGTCAGATTGACGAATTGCATCATAGGTAATTTTATCGTGATCCTTGCGGTCTGTAAATAATCCTGGTGTATCAATCAGCTTAATACCGTTCCAGTCATAATTAGCAGTTTCATCAGTAGTAATGTTAGCACCAATACGAATATTGCGTCGTCCTGTGAGAGCAGATATCATAGTAGACTTCCCCGCACTGTACTGTCCAACAAACGCAACAGTAAGAAAGCCTTGCTCATAATATTGTTTCAACTCTTGATGGAGTTTACTGTGGATACGTGATATTTCTGGTGTGTTGATTTGCTCTAGTAAGTTCTCCAATTTTTCAATTATTTCTTTTAATTGTTTTGCTATTTCCGCATTTTTAAAGTTATTAGTTTCTTGAAAATCCACCAACATTACTCCTATTTTACTATATTGATATTGCTTTGCTCACACTAGTAGGACTTACGCAAAATTGTCGGAAAAGTCTGATGTGCTGTCGTAGTGGTAATACCCTGAGCCTCCGTAGGTATTACCACTAGATTCCTTATATTTTGCCTAAGTCCTGACTAGATAGAAAGTTTTGTATTACTATGCTGCTTCTTCTTCTTCGTTTCCTTCTTCTATCTCATTAATTGCCTCTTCTGCCGACATCCCTCCGTAAATGATTTTCATAATTGCAGGGAAATAGTCATCTATTGTTGATAAGTTTGAATAAACCATTCTTTTGATTATTGGATAATCTAATTCCTTATCTCCTGCATAAATACTAGTTTTATAGCGGACTTCACCATCTCTAAAATCCATTTCAAAATTTCCTAAAATTAGCCCATAATTTGCTCTATTTAAAAAATCAGCCATTTGTAAATATTTATTTTTAGGAACTTTTACGGGAGAAGTTGAGTAGAATCGAAAAATTTTATTTTCATCATCGACAAGAGCATAAGAAGTATAATGACTATTCTCCATCTTCACTTCCAAACTAATGGCTTCGCCCGCTTCAATCTCGCGATAATTCCAATCATCTTGACTAAAGAAGTTGAGAACATATTTAAATAAACTTGGCATCACTATTTCTCCAAATTGATTATATGTTGTTAATGCCTTTTTTGAAAAATTAAAAGAAACAGATTGTTGGATAATCTGCTGAATCTCATCAATATTCCTTTTTAAGTCAATATTAGTTTTAGTGTCAATAATTATCCCCTCCTGATAATCTCTAGTTACTTCAGCAATAACAGAATCAATACAATCCTTTGTTAATGGTTCATAATTGTTGCAACACCAATCAACCAATCTTTTTGCGTAAGCCAGATTAAGAAAATCTACGGATTTCCCAAATAATTCGTTTTTAGCAAAATTTATATTTTGCGCAATTACATCTAAACCTTCAAGTAACTCTTTGAAGTAGTTATCAATATTAACTTCGACTTCATCACAAGTTTTATCTAACTGTTCTAAAGCCTTTGAAAGAGTATGATCCCTAGCCTCTTTAATTTGCTTTTGTAAAGCACTAGAAATATTCTCAACTGCTTCTCTGCGTTTTTCATGTTTTGATTTTAAAAATCCACCTATCAAGCTGATAACACTACCAACAATACCAACAATTAAGCCAATACCAAATAAAGGAGGTATAAATCCCATCACTACTCCAGCTAATCCTAAAATTCCTCCTCCTATCCGAAAGAAATTGCGCTCATCACTTTTATCTTGTCTATTAAAACTGAATGAAAAATTACCCAATTTAGCAATCAGTTGTAATTCTCTTCCGATTTCCTCAAGAGATTCTTGAACTTCTTTACCAAACTTACTTACTATTTCTTTATATGCTGTAATAAGGCGTTCCTCAAAACCAATATCTTTTAGTTTTCCCTCCCATGCCGATTTCATATCAGTTTCTGAAGAATTCCAGTGTAATTCAGCAAAGGATGGAATAGAATTTAAAGCATCTTTAAAAATAGATTCAATTTCATTCTTTAAAGAGTTACGTGCATCATTTGTAGCTTGTATGATCTGTCTGTGGAGATTCTGGCGTTTATTTTGCAGTCGCTCTATTGAACTTTTAAAGGTATCAGCTTGTAGCTTTACCCATTGGTAGGGCTTCTCAAGTTCCACTGCTGTACAGCCAAGCAATGTTTGAGAACGCCGTATTTCACCGTAATTAACTATGGATTGCCGAATTTCATCGAGGAAATTCTGCATTCGACTGGCTTGGAAAAGTTGCTCTTGATTATCTTGATGTTCTGGTTCATAAGATAGCTGTGCTGCTAACAACATAACAGGAAAAATATCAAAATAATCATTGCCATAATGCTCTTGAGCATAGCAACGAATACGCTGAGTATGTCCTCCCAAACCACTTGCTCCATCTAAGGCAAACAACTTATCAGGATTCTTAAGAAATTTATCTAGTTCATAAGAACCACGACGAGAATCACGAAAGTTTTTGTGTACATTTAGCAAAACAATTAATGGCTTGGCATTTTCCTTTAACAATCGCAAAAAAACAAACTCAGTTTCTTGAATACTGTCATTAGTGACTACATAACAGATAACATCAGCTTCATTGATAACGCTTTGAGCAACTTCCTCATCAGTTTTACCTCCCGGTGCGCCAATTCCAGGGGTATCAATAATGCGAATATTTTCCCACTCATAAACGCGATTCAAGCGAGTTGTGCGCTGTTTACCTACACCGATAGAGTCCCAACCCTCACCAGTCATAATAGCGTGGAGGGTACTTTTCCCAGCCTTGGTTTTGCCGATAAAAGCGATGCTGAAATAATTGAGGGCACGTTTTTTGACATTCAGCGACTCGCATATTTGCTGAATTTTCTTGATAATTTCTAATTCTAAAGATTGTTTCGTCTCTTCAAGCTGTTTGAGAACTTCCTGGGCTGTTTGCGCTCTGACATTTCCACTGGTTTTATGCTCAATATTTAGACGCTTAAGTTCGATATCAATATTTATTTTTAAGTTTTCAAGGATTGTTTTAGCTGCTTGCAAGGCTGACTCTGTGAATTTAAAATCTTGTTGGGCAATTTCACTACATCGCTCAATCGCAGCTTTATAATCTGGATTGTCCCACAAACTACCTCTTGAAGTAGTGTTGTCTTGGATAGTCTCAGTAGGATTATGGGCTTCTGCATATTTGATAAATTCGTGTATTTTCTTAGTAGACCAACCCCAAATCTGCCCTACCCGCTCGACCATCTGGTGTTCCAATGATGAATAGAAGCCGTCAATATACGCCATCACCAGAATTTGCCCCATTACCCAATTTCGCTGTTTGGTCAACACCCTTTGAGCTACAACCTCTACGGGAATTAGATTTTCATCTTGAATAAATATTTTTTCTTTTTCTTCCTTGGTGCGTTCTTCTATCCTAGTTTTTTCTTCTAATGCGTGTAAATACTTTAATTCTTTGTTATGAATTTGCTGGTCTGCACAAACCATATGTGTAACCAGTAGAAACGAATAATCTAAGTTTTCATCAGTGTTCGTGGTAGGGTCAGTCATTTTCTCTAGCACTGGATGTAAGGCTAAGACGTAATCACAACTTATGAACAAGCCCATACACCAAAAATTGAGAGCGCTCATCCAATTTTCGACATAGCTACCACAAGTTGTCTAATCTATATAGTTCCCATTTCATTAGTTTAAAGTAACAAAAGGTACTAGCATTTTGAGAAAAAGCTAAGTTTGATATTGGTGTTGGAGCGATGCGGAAGTTCCCACGGGAGCGATCGCGCACTGCCTCATAGTCCTGTCTAGTCCCTTAAAAAAAGACTTAAATTTTTGGACATAAATGTTAATTCTTTACGAGATGCCATTGAAAACGTCTTGCGTTTTATGTCCTAACCGCCGGCGGCAGCGTCAGCCACAAGCGGGGAGTGACCTGATTGAGCGTTCTGTATCTGTAAACATTGTGAGAGCTTGTTGTAAAATATAAAGTCATCGGTAAACTAGCACACGATACGCGATTAGTTGCTGCTATGATTGCTCACAACCTCACTCATCTACTGACTTTCAATACGAAAGACTTTAAGAGATTTTCTGAAATTACTGTTATCGATCCACGTAGTATTTCATCATTGTCTTAATCACATTCGATCTCAGACTCCATGCTGAACTATTATTAGGGGAGACCTATGCTAATATGATGAGAACGCAAGGTGCGGACAGTATGTTTTAATCCATTCTGTTCCAGTACTGAAAACACCTCCTCAAGTGTCTTTTTCGGATTTTTGAGCGCCTGTTGCTGCCGGAGTACAGTACGATGCACCGCATCCAGAGATACTTCAATGCAACGCATGACAAATATATCAGGATGTACAGCCTCTAACCGATAAGGAGCTAGCGTCTCTTGAGGAAAATCTTTTAAATTGAAGGTAATGATGGTATCGCACTGACCGACGATCGCGGCTGCAAGGACATGGCGATCATCGGCATCTGGCAACGACAGTGTAGGAATAATCGTTTCGTACCCTTCTACAAGCGCATCCTCGACATGCAAATCCATGAGGGCGCGTGTGCGTTCTAATTGTGCAGGTGAAAGGTCAGGTCGATTTGTACGGACGTTCCCTATCCATTCATCGTGTATCATTGCCGACCAACGAGTTTGGTAACTACCAGTGGTGGCAAGACGCATAAAGAAGTCGGGTAGAGGAGCAGGATATAAGACACATGCATCAAGGAGCGCAACGGCAACAGACATCCATTAATATCCCATGTCAAGTTCTTGCGCCTGTTTTGTCAGCTCGTCGAGCGCTTGATGGCGAGCTGCTTCATTCTGTTGCTTATAATGCAAAACATCAGAGGCAAGTATGCGTCGATAAACTCCGACTTTACGAGAAGGGATTGTTCCAGAGTCGAGTAATTTGACTACATAGGGACGTGAGACGTTGAGTATATCAGCAGCTTCCTGTGTTGAGAGTTCTGCCTGTAAAGGTAGGATGATGACCGGATGCCCTTTGCTAATCGTCTTTAAGATTTCGGTTACTAGCTGAAACGTCTCACCCGAAAGAGTGATTTCCGCGTTTGCTAGAGACGGTTCGTTGATTGTGAAGGTTATCTTGTCGGGTGGATTGTCAAGCAATTGTCCCAGAGAGTACAAGGCCGCTTTGGCCATAGTCGCGACTTCGGGAGTCGGAATGAGCGGATCTGATGGGCGAAGCGTAGCCATAGGTTTTGTCGTTGAGGATTGCCATTTTGCCTAAGTATATAGCTTACTCGAAACAGGCGCAACGAGCAAAAAAGGCGAAACTCACGAAACAGATGAATCGCGTAACCCCAATAAAACAGTTCCGCAGGGCGCTTATAAAACATTTTTTCATCTGCCATTTGTGGAAACCATTATTGAGCGTTTTCAACTCAGCTTGCTAGTTTATGATCCAAACAATGAGGTGATTTTAGAATGGAAAAGATAGAACAATATCGCACATATATCCAAAACTTATTAAGTGAATACGCCAAGGGAAGTCCATCGGATGACGAAGTGGAAACAGAACTGATTTTTGACACGCAACGAGATCATTATCAGGTTGTTTATACAGGTTGGAAAAATCGCCGCCCGATGTACGGGTGCGTGTTACATCTCGACATTAAAAACAACAAAATTTGGATACAACATGATGGAACTGAGATTGGCATTGCTAATGATTTAGTGAATTTAGGAGTTCCAAAAGAAGATATTGTTTTAGCTTTTCATGAACCATTGGTGAGACAGTATACAGGATTTGCAGTAAGTTAATGTTGGCTTACGCTTGCTAAAACAGGCAGTACCAAATTGCAATAGGGAGAAAACTTGTGAGCGCGACGTACACTGGGGGCTGTCAATGTGGACAGATTCGTTATGAAATTCGTGCCGAACCGTTAACACTGCCCCATAGGTAACGGTCACAAATTTCTTATGTACAAACCTGTATACATAAGAAAATATAGGGTAATTTACTTAGAGTATTAGGAAAGTGATGACTCAAGTTATAATTGTTGGGGCTGGACCAACTGGTGCAACGCTTGCACTCCTTCTCGTAAAACGCGGCATCACAGTCAAACTAATTGAAGCATCCCGTAACTTTCGGCGAGTATTTCGCGGTGAGGGGCTGATGCCTAGCGGACTGGATGCCCTCGAGCAGATGGAGTTGTCATCCGTGCTAGAACGCATCCCCCATCGAGCAATGGAAGCCTGGGAGTTCTTAATCGACAACCGATCGCTATTTCGAGTTGATGAACCGATGGAACCTGGTGGTAAGCCCGTCACACTTGTTTCACAACCAGATCTCCTCGAAGCGCTGATTGAAGAGGCAAGCACTTACTCCAACTTTGAGTTTATCCCCAACGCTCTCGTCCAGGATTTGCTGTGGAGCGAAGGGCGCGTTGCGGGCGTGAAGCTGGGCGAAGAACGCTCTATTTCTGCCGATTTAGTTATTGGAGCGGATGGTCGTAATTCTGTTGTTCGTAACTGTGCTTCCTTACCGATACAGCAGGAGTCCCAAAGCTTCGATGTTCTTTGGTTTAAATTAGCAGATAGTCCGCGCCTAAAAAATGAGAATGTCTTTTATTCAATTCTACACGGTGGTCAAGTCCTGGCGCTGTTTCGTTCTACCTCTCTTAATCTTCAAATAAGTTGGGTACTACATAAGGATGCCCCTATGGACTGGAAGCAAGTCAGTGATTGGTCTTCGGTGCTTGCCTCTGTCTCACCCCCCTGGCTATCAGAGCATTTTCGGCAAAGTGCGAAAACCATTGAGCGCCCTGTTTTGTTATCTGTTGTCGTCGGGCGCTGTCCACGATGGTATGCACCTGGATTACTGCTGTTGGGTGATGCCGCTCACCCGATGTCACCTATCCGCGCTCAGGGTATTAATATGGCTTTGCGGGATGTGATTGTCTCGGCAAACCATCTGGTTCCTTTACTGCAAAACGACTCGGGACATGCGGCAATTGATGCGGCGCTGCCACTGATTCAAGCTGAGCGGGAGCCGGAAATCATCCGAGTACAGCAGCTTCAAAATGAAGAAGCGCGAGATGGTGAACTACTGCATAAAAGCGCACTCTTACGTTGGGCAGTCAGCCAGTTAGCTCCCCTGCTTGGCAAGCGTATTCGGCAGCTTTGGCTCACCAGACAGCTCAAGTTGCGTCAAGGCGTAACGCAGATCAAGTTAATTGTCTAACCAACTATATTCTCAGGCTTCTTAAGAGAGCAACTTTCGCTACAATCAGGCAGCACCAAATTGCAATAAGGAGAAAACTTGTGAGCACGATCTACACTGGGGGCTGTCAATGTGGACAGATTCGTTATGAAATTCGTGCTGAACCGTTAACCCTCTACCTGTGCCATTGCAAGGAGTGTCAGAAACAATCATCTAGTACAGATCGGCGGAAATAAACCACCCATCTGAAATAGTTAAAACCCTTACAAAATAAGGTTCTTTCTTTTTACTTTTTACTTTTTACTTTTGCCTTGTTGTACTAGTGCCTTTGGCATGTCTCTGACTGTACCAAGAGATGCTGTTGTCATTGTTCAAGGACAACCAAAAACTTGGACTCCTGGAACCAACAGTGGGCGTGAGGTGACTTGTTTGTTTTGCTCTCACTGCGGAACGCGATTGTTCCATGAGCGAACGTATAATCAACAGACGATTAATGTCAAAGCTGGAACGTTAGATGATACGAGTTGGTTACGCCCAGTCGGCAACCTCTGGACAGGCAGTGCCCAACCGTGGGTTTTGATCTCAGACTCCATGCTTAACTATGAAGGACAACCAGAGGATGTACGTTCTTTATGGGAAAAATGGTCACAACAGCACTCGTAAACTGTGGCATCGAGTTGTTGAGCTACTAACCCTGAGAAAACTTACTGTCCGTCGCCAAGAATTCGTAGAGTGTGCGATCGCCTTATTGAGAACAGATATATATTATGAGATAAGTAATAACCGTGCTTTCCTAGTATAAACTGACTGTTAGGCATTACCCAGCCTACGCTCCTGCTCTCAAAAATCAAATAGGAATGCTATATGCAACCAAGTACGACAACACAAATAGCTAAGTGGCTGACAGCAGGATTTTTTTTCATAATCTTAGCTTTCCCATTTTGGTTGCAAGATTTAGTCTTTGCCCAGCAGCAAGACAGTAAACTTCTCCCATTTTTTGATAACCAGGATAATCCAATTCCTGTTGGTTTCCCACCCGGACAAAAGTTAGATATCACCCCGCCACCACCTAAGTTAAATTCTTTTGACAAAGCAGTCCTCAAGGTTTGTGGTCCGATTGCGACAAGAGTTAATGCCACTCAATTTAAAAATCTTTTATCATATTACCCTGATGTCATAGAGAAACTGCAGAAAATTACTGAGGGAGAACTCCAACTTGGTCGCAAGGAAAAAGCAGATTTTCTACTTGATTTAACTGATATTTGGTTCAAACATCAAGCATTTGAACATATTTTTTGCGGACAAATATATAATATTCACAAAATTGGTGGCTTACATTTTTATGGCAGATATTTAGAGTTACAAAATAAGGGGATTGGAGGACTATTAGCCAACAATAACGAACATCAGGAAGTTGTACAAGGCGTTATTTATAGAATGGGTATAATGATTAAACAGGGAGAGCAAATTGTTAGCGATCACATTAAAGGCTATAGCTATCTGACTAATGCTGAAGACATACTTTTAGATGCGACTAAAATTTTTAAACTTCAAGGAGAGCGTGAGGGAGATTGTATTTACAATGTCCGAGATTGGAAAACTGGAAAATCTTTCCCTTCGGTATTTGTAAGGAAAGAAAAGGCGATCGTTACCTTTTATCCTGATGCGACTCCTCATGGGCAACAATGTAGGAATTAGGAAACATGAGGCTTGAAGTTATTCTCCTGTCCACCTCTAATCCCTCTGCCTCCCTAACTGGCTGGTAACTCTTAAATTCTTCTGATGATACTATGAATTAACAATAGGAAGATTATTAAATTTTTATGGAGCCAGTTTACAGACAAGACTATACTCATTTTGAACAGCATGTAGAAAAATTTCTCCATCGCGCAGGTTGGACAGTTACAAATACTCACTCAAATCAGCCGAATTATGATTTAGTCATCAAGAAAGGTAAGTTAGTTTGTGCTGTCCAAATTAAGTGGTTGAGAAACAATGTGGCAGCACCACAGCTATTAAAGTTTGCTAATTTTTTAGATTCTAATGAAGGCAAAAAATTTAATTTTGGCTTGTTTGTCACAACAAAAAGTTTCGGCGGACCAGCATTAGCTTTAATCAGATCTTGGGGTAAAGATGCTAAAATACGCTGTGCTATTGCATTGGAAAATAAACTTGTTGGAATTGATGGTGTTGAATACGAAGATAGGGTGAGTGACCACAAAACTGAATCCAATAAAGTTTATTTCGGTATTTTTACCTGTAAAGGAGGAGTAGGTAAAACGACTGTAGCAGCTCATTTAGCAGGAGCATTTGCCTTACAAGGATTCAATGTGGCGCTGGTAGATTTAGATCCAGAACAAAACTTGCAAAGGCTTGTAGGCGATGGAGTTTTTGTTCCCAATCCTAAAGGTGTTGGGACATCTATCGAAGTGTTTGATGGTAAAGATTGGCATGAAGAAGCAGCTCGTGATAGCAAAATAGTGATCTGCGATTGCTCGCCAGCACTAGAACGCAATCCGCGACAGCTAATTGAGAAATTCCATTATTGTATTATACCAACAACTTTAAATCCGTTGGGAATTAATAAGCACGGTAAAGTTATTAAGGATACGGTTAAAGGTATACGTGAAATTAATGAGCAAGCCCACTTATTTGTACTAGTTAATAACTTCAAAGATCCAGGTGCCCGTCGCTTACAACTTTTGAAAAATACTTATTTTGAGACTTATCAAGAAGTGAGGCAAACAGATGATAAGTTTCACTGTATAGATCCAGAAGAAGTCTGTATTCGTGCTAGTGATTTACTTTATTACTGGGGTATACATATCCTAGAAAATCCCGAAAATCCGTCAAGTAAATTGGCATTTGACCTGATTGGCGGAAGATGCTTCCCACGTGACGACTTTATCAACTTAGCAGATTACATTGAAAGAAAAGCTGGTCTCGGAATTTTACGAGATCAACAAGAGTCTGAGGAGACGTCAACTACCTACACTGATCTGAGTACAGGTATAGTATAGGCTGCAAGAATCAGCTTTCAGCTATGTAGAAGGCACCCGACATCCGGATGCCTTTTTTTGTAACCTAAGAGATGACTAGTACAACAAGGCAAAAGTCAAAAGTCAAAAGTCAAAAGAAAGAACACTTATTTTATAAGCTTTTTACCTATTTCAGATGGGTGGGTTATTTCCGCCGCTCTGTACTAGCTCCACCATACGGTTCAGGACATGAAAAATAAGCAAGGCATTCAATTGGCATTCAATCTTAGGTATCAAAATGGTCAAGAAGAAAGGCAGCTATGCTGGAGGCAGCTATGCTGAAGGGAAGACAATCAGTGGGGGCAAGAAAGCGCCACGCAATTGTTGACCACCAAATCGAAGATTTGGTGGGGGCGGTGAGTACCCGGTTTGTGGCGGCTTTGGCAGAGAACAGAGTCTAATCGTGTATAAAAGATTGCTTATTCCTTCTGCCCTCTGCCCTCTGCCTTCTGCCTTGCCCGAAGGGCTGGTCAACAATTCATGACTTTTGCCCTAATATTTATCGCCAATGCTATTGACAAAATACATACCTTGTCAAATGAATCAGCTCTGCCTTCTTAAGGGGAGCCAGCGCTACAGGGGGCTCACGCCCGCTCTCACTGCGACTGGCGTGGGTTGGGGGGATCGGCCTGGACATCACTAACCGAAGCATCTTGAGACTACTCTACGTAGTTATTTTCAAAACAAAGTCATCTGAAAAATTTTCAGAATGTACATAATGCACAATGTATTATTTTCATCAGTCTAAAGCTATGTAGGCAATTTATATCTGTAGTAGGGTTAACTTGCAATTAGCAGCGTATTAAATATTGTTAAGTGGGTGCGAACATTCGTCACCTAAATCACTCAGATGAGTGTCATTTAGCAAGCAATTGGAGATCATTATGACCTTTACTACTGATGAGAAGACAAAAAAATCTGTAGAACAGTTTCGGAAGTTTGATGTGGATACTCAGCTTGCTTTGTTATGGTTTGGCTACCTAGACATAAAAGAGCAACTGATACCAGCAAATCAGACTTCTGCTCAAGAGACTGCTGCAGCTTTATACGATCAAATAAAGGCATTGCCTGAAGAGCAACAGCTGCAAGCACAGCGTGATATTGCTAGCTGTGCCAATACTGATGTTAGCCGTGCTTATAAAGCTTTAAGTTCTAGTGCCAAAATAGATGTTTGGCTTAGAATAGCACAAGGAATGGAAGAGGGTTCTCTTATCCAAGTGCCTTCTAGCTATCAATTGCCTTCTGAAACAAAGGAGTTTGTAGATACAATCCAAACTTTGGATTTTGAACAGCGGATTGATTTTACCCGGAGCGCAGTATTCGAGATGGGTGTTCAATCGTAGTCAGTCTCAAAGAGCTTATAGCAATCCTATTTGATTCGTGAAAGTCAAGTGTAAGGTGAGCAATGCCTAACAGTAGTAGGCTGAGTTGCATTGCCTATCATACAGAATCTATAGAACTTTTCAAATAGATAGAGTACACAAAATTATAGGGACGTATTGCCTACGCCCCTATAATTTTGTGTAAACTTTATCGAGCGCCCTAGCTATACTCAGTTAGGCGTTAGGTAATTTAAGTAGGAACGACTTGAGCAATCAGTGAGCGTTTATCAAGCGTTTGGACTTTACCTACTTGACTAAGATCGGTAACAACGCGCTCTAGTAGTTCTCCTGCTTGTTCACGATATTGATTTTCTCGCCCTCGTAAACGAATGGCAAACTTGACTGAATCACCTTTACTCAACCACTTAGACGCTTGCTCAATGCGTAAGTTGTAATCAGCTGCACCCACGTTTGGACGCAACCGAACCTCCTTTACCGTAGATCTAGCACTCTGCCCCTGACGCTTTTTCTTTTGATACAGAAGCTTGCCATAGTTAAGAATTTTTGCTACTGGTGCTTCTTTGCCTTCAGAGACTACAACTAGATCAAGATCTAAATTCTGTGCTAACTCTAGAGCCTCAGATGTTTCGATGAGACCACGATTGTTGTTCTCATGGTCAATCAAGAAGACGTGAGATGACTTGATTTGGGAATTAATCAGTTGCTTTTGGACTACGATAATGATTTCCTCTTAATTGTTTAATATGTATGCAAGTGCAGCTAATGCCAATGTAACACAACGCTAACTAGGACTGCTTGGCAACTCCCAACCTGATGAGTCGCTCCTACAGAGTTAGCAAGATGTACTCCATTCAGTTGAAAATTGCTATAGGATTCAGATGTCAAACCCACCTAGACCTGTTTTGGTAATGGTATGTATGTTTTTGTTTAAATATTTGTATGACTATCAGTGAGTACGAAAACTTTTAATTATTGCTTTTTGCCTGATTTACCCTCTTCCGGCTGTACGGCGTAAGTTACGGCTATAGTAGGTGGTTCGAGATGTACAAGACGATTCTGACTTGCGACTGGCTCAAGCTGATTGATAATTTCTTGTATTCGGCTATCGATTTGGGTAGAGCGGTTTTTATTCATGGTGATGCACCTTAATAATTCTGAACGAACCCGTGCAATCCTGGACTAATTTGCTTTTAATAGAACAAACTACTATATTACCATATAAAAATATTTGGTCAACGATGAAGAAGCACTTATACTCTCAAATACCCTCTTACACTTGGAGTCGTCCGATTGGTTCGGGCTGGGATAAACCTTATACAGTCCGTTACGCTAGTAATATTGATGATGGTCCTTGGCATGGAATGCCTTTAGGTGGCTTTGGTGCTGGTTGTATAGGTCGTTCTTCGCAAGGAGATTTCAACTTCTGGCACATTGATGGTGGTGAACACACCTTCAGAAGTATTCCTGCCTGTCAATTCAGTGTTTTCGAGTCAGATGGTTCATCATCTCAAACTTACGCTTTATGTACTCAACTCCCTGAGGATGGCAGTCTCGCTGCTTGGAAGTGGTATCCAGGGAGCAGGGAAGTAGAAGAAAATCCTTCACTCTCCACTCCCCAAACGGGGACTTATCATGCTTTATACCCTCGTAGCTGGTTTGTTTATGATGGAGTGTTTCAAGCACAGTTAACTTGTGAGCAATTCTCACCAATATGGGCTGATAATTACCAAGAAACAAGCTATCCGGTAGCTGTGTTTTTATGGACTGCTAGCAATCCCACAGATGCTCCCTTGACTTTAAGCATCATGATGACTTGGCAAAATATGGTAGGTTGGTTTACCAATTCTTTAAAATCTCCGCAAGTACGGATACGGGATGATGGAAGTCCGGTTTATGAGTATCAGCCACCTCTGGATAAAAGTAAAGATAATTTTAATGAACTAGTTGAAAACACGGAATATCTTGGCTGTGTTTTAAGTGGGAACAATAGCCAGGAGTGCATACAAGAAGGTGAAGGAGAGTGGTGTATTGCCACTAGAAAACAGCACGGCATGGAAGTTCTATATCATACAAACTGGAATCCTAGTAGCACGGGTACAGATGTATGGGAAAGCTTTAGTAAAGATGGTTCTTTGTCTAATTATGTAGATGAAACACCAGCGACAGAAAATACACAAATAGGCGCGGCGATCGCTGTTCGTTTTACTATCCTGCCAGGAAAAACTCTGGAAATTCCCTTTGTTCTAGCGTGGGATTTTCCTGTAACGGAGTTTGCCGCAGGAATTGAATATTATCGAAGATATACTGACTTTTTTGGTCGGAGTGGTAAGAATGCTTGGGCGATCGCATCCACTGCTTTAGCAAACTACCAAACTTGGCTTTCTCAGATTCAAGCATGGCAACAACCGATTCAAGATCGTCAAGACTTGCCAGACTGGTTCAAAATGGCTCTATTTAATGAGCTTTACGATCTCACAAGCGGTGGTACACTGTGGAGTGCCGCTTGTGATCGCGATGTGATCGGTCAATTTGCCGTGCTGGAGTCATTAGATTATCGGTGGTACGAAAGTATAGACGTACGTCTTTACGGTTCGTTTGCTTTGTTAATGCTCTTTCCACAATTGGAGAAGTCGGTTATTCGTGCCTTTGCACGTGCAATCTCAAATGGTGACGATACGGAGCGTATCATTGGCTACTACTACACTATTAAAGCAGAAAGTCCAATAGCCGTTCGTAAAGTCGCAGGTGCAACACCTCACGACTTAGGCGCACCAAACGAACATGTCTGGGAAAAAACCAATTACACCAGCTATCAAGACTGCAATTTGTGGAAGGATCTCAGTTGTGATTTTGTGCTGCAAGTCTACCGAGATTTTCTTTTAACAGGTGCGACTGATGTGGAATTCCTGGCAGACTGCTGGAATGCGATTGTCCAAACCCTCAACTACCTGAAAACTTTTGACAAAGATGAGGATGGGATTCCGGAAAATTCTGGTGCGCCCGATCAAACCTTTGATGATTGGCGGTTGCGTGGTGTAAGTGCTTATTGCGGTGGTTTGTGGTTGGCAGCGTTGGAGGCAGCGATCGCAATCTGTAATGTTTTATTACTGAATTGCCAAGACACCAATATTGCCAAGAAAAACTTAGGAGACTTGGCAGTTCAAAAATCAATCTATGAAACTTGGCTAGAACAATCTCGCCCAATCTATCAAGAAAAACTTTGGAATGGACAATACTACCGCCTTGACAGTGAGAGTGGTTCCGATGTCGTCATGGCAGATCAGTTGTGCGGACAATTCTATGCGCGTCTATTGAGATTGCCAGATATTGTACCACAAGATTGCGCCCTTTCTGCGCTAAAAACAGTTTACGATGCTTGCTTCTTAAAATTTCACAATGGCAAGTTTGGTGCGGCTAACGGTGTTCTTCCGGATGGTTCACCTGAAAACCCTCAAGCAACTCATCCCTTAGAAATTTGGACGGGAATAAATTTTGGGATGGCAGCTTTTCTCGTGCAAATGGGTATGAAAGATGAGGCATTTAGGCTAACACAAGCTGTCGTGCAGCAAATTTACGAAAATGGATTACAGTTCCGCACACCCGAAGCCATCACCGCAGTCGGTACATTCCGTGCAAGTACCTACCTCAGAGCAATGGCAATTTGGGCAATTTATTTAGTGTTGTAATTAAGGCTTTGCTAATTGACGGTATGAAAATCTCACGCAAAGACGAGGACAGTACGTCCTTTGTGTTTCCTTCCAAAAGAATCTGTCCGTCGCAAAGGCGCAAAAAAACCTTGGCGTCTTTGCGTGAGGTACGTAGTTGTGCTGTCTAGCCTACGGCATCCCGGAAGGGGTACACGCTTAGCACAACTACAAAGCTATAATTATTGTTGTTCTATTATTGGTTGTTCTGTCGTGGTTGGCTGAGGTTGTTCTGTTGGTTGTGGATGGAGAAACTGCCGCCAAGTTTTAATTTGCTCTCGCGCCTCAGTGTACGCGGCACTACCTCTGGGAACCAACTTGGCTGTCTCAATACCTCTGACGATATCGGACTGACTTTGAGAACGTGCTATGTCTAACAATTGCTGACTCCATTGGTCAACAGTAACATTAATGTCACTGCGCAAACTGCTGTTATCTGGGACTTGATTTGCCAGACGAATTGCTTCTGCCAAAGCTTCTGAAGTTCCAGTGATCGCCATCTCCTGCGCTTTCTTCCAATTGTCTCGAGCGCTGATTTGTTCAAGCCATCCTTCTGCTGTGGCTCGTGCAGTTTTTGAAAGTGCCCGCCCTGAAGATATTCTTTGAGCAGTGGCAATGGCAGCAGGAAGATTGCCATTCCGAGCAAGTTCTTGTGCTTGATCCAGTATTGGTTGATCTTGAATTCGCTGAATACTTCCAGTCCAAGCCGCAATTTTGCTTTGTGCTTCAGGGTACAGTGCCCGTCCCCGACGAATTTGACTAGCTTCTGCAACCGCAGCTTGCAATGAGTTAATATCTTCTAACATTGCCAACTGTTCGGCATGATCTAAATAAGGTCTATCTTCAATGGTTTGCACTTGAGCAATCCAGCCAGCAATGTCTCCTCTAGCTTCTTTGGCACGAGGGTGATCGGCGGGGATGATTTGTGCCTCAGCAACGGCTGCTGTCAAATCGTTGATTGTGCCTCCATTTGCCAGTTCTTGCGCTTTTTCTAAGTGCGCCAAATCTTCAATTTCTAGCTGCCAACGGACAACCAGTTTTTGTGCTTTGTCATATGCTGGTCTTGTGGTGTCAATTTGTTGGGCTTGAGAAATTGCCGTTTGCAAGCTAGCAACCGTACCAATCCAAGCATTTCTCTGGGCTTCGGCTAAGGCAATAAAGTCCTCGGTTTCGATTTGTAGCTTGGCATTTACAGGAATTTTTTGGGCAATTGAGATGGCTGCATTAGCATCTTGTTTATCCAGCTTGTTCTGTGCTATGTCCAGCATCTTGCGCCCAAAGTCTGGAATTGCATCCTGAGCTTTTTGATACATGAAGCTTTGTTGTCCAATAGACTCTGCCAATTTAATGGCTTTTAGCAAATCTTCTACTGTCCCATCTTTGGATATGCTTTCAGCTTTTGCTAACTTCTCACTGTCTTCTCTAGTTACAACAATCAGACGATTTAATTCGTCGTACTTGGCATTTGCCCAGTATTTATTATTTACACGCAGTAATCTTGACGCCAGCATAAATGCCTGGTGCCATTTTTCGTCACGTATTTGTGCAACTGAATCTTTATAGATGCCATCTGCTTTCGACCAAATTGATTCCCATTTGGTTATCTTCTCGTCTACCAACTTAGCCGCGTCAACATCTGTAGGAATCTTGCGTGCGGTTGCCATTGCTTCGTCTAGCTTGCCTAATTGGAAGCTTTCATCTGCTAGCTGTAATATATCCTGCGACCATTCTTTTAAAAAATGATCCACTTGTCCACGTAGCGGATGATCTTCCGGCACTTCTTTCACCAAAGTGATCGCCTGTAGCAAATCTTTCAATGTCTCTTTGGAGGCAGCTAGCTGGGCACAGTTTAACCGTACCGATGCACTTGCCAAAGGCCAAAAAATTTCCGGGCAGTTTGGCGCACTGGGTAGTTTTAGCAGCATTGCCATGGACGTAAATGCGATTGCACCAGGAACTAACGCCAGCAATAAAGTCCAAAGTACCCAACTTTTCGTCCAACCTGGTAACTTACGCGAATTACGAGGTTTAATGACTGGTGACGGACTGTCTAAAGCTACTTCAGAATTATTTTCCTTTGAGCGCTGTACAGATTTCAAAGTAGAACCAGTAGCTGGGACATCAGACAAGCGATCGCTAAATTGCTGCCTTCGGGATAATTCTGCTATCTTATCTGGCTCTTTTGCTATTGACCAACTATCTGGAATGTCCCGCTCTGTCATTTCTCACACCACAATAATCGAAACTTCCGTTGTTGCCATAGTAACTTTCTCGTTAGGAAAAAGCTAGCTTTTAGGCGACCCTCTTTCTACCGCTACCATAAATCACCACAATTTAAAATGCTGTTTTATACTACACCGTTGCAGAAGATTCTCCTTGTAATTCAGCTATAAGTTGAGCTAAGTGAGCGCTACTTGCTTGGTAAACTGTACCACAGAAATCACACGTTGCCTCCGCACCGTCATCTTTAGCAATCATATCTTCTAGTTCGGCAACTCCCAACATTTTTAATGCCCCTAAAACGCGTTCAAAAGAACAACCACAGTGGAAGCGAAGGATTTGGGTTTCCGGAAAGATATTCAGACTCATATCCCCGAGAATATCTTCAAAAATTTCTGGCAAAGTCTTACCTGCTTGTAATAAAGGTGTAAATCCTGATAAAGCAGCCACTCGTGATTCCAACAGTTCTACTAAAGCTTCGTCTCTGGCTGCTTTTGGCAGAACTTGAACGAGTAACCCTCCTGCTGCTGTTACCCCTTGTGCACCTACAAATACACCTAAAACCACAGCTGATGGTGTTTGTTCCGAAGTTATGAGGTAATGAGCCACATCTTCTCCAATTTCACCGGATACAAGTTCCACCGTACTAGAATAAGGATAGCCGTAGCCGATATCGCGCACGACATATAAATATCCCTTACCGACTGCACCACCGACATCTAGCTTACCTTTGGAATTTGGAGCTAATTCCACATCTGGGTGTTCGGCAAAGCCGCGTACAGTTCCATCTACACCTGCATCTATCAACATACCACCTAAAGGTCCATCGCCTTTGACCCGGACGTTGACTCTAGACCCTGCCCGCTTCATACTTGAAGCCATCAACAATCCTGCTGTCATCGTCCGCCCCAGTGCTGCGGTGGCTACATAAGATAGCTTGTGACGCTGCCTTGCTTCTTCAGTCAAACGTGTGGTGATTGCACCAACTGCACGAATTCCACCTTCTGCTGCGGTGGCGCGAATTAATTGATCCGCCATGAAAAACCTTACCAAATAATGTAATCTTTTACTAAGAGAAAACTCAGAATGTTATAGTATAAAGCGAAAAGTTGGAGTCATTGTAAGACAGAGTATTACAAGACTTTTGTTTTCTGGTAATACTGTCTCACCGTCTAGAGCCGTTCACAAGGCAGGGAAACCCATATAACTGACTTCTCTTCTTGGAGCGAGTACGCTCTCGTCTTTGGTGAAAAGCCCTGACTACAATTGAGACTCGCATTGTGGTTTTCTCCACTTTTAGAGAGTTTTAAAACAACTAATAACAGAATTCCCCACTCCCAGAGCGATGAAAATTTCTGCTTTTCAGCATCAGAATTCTACTTATCTCAGTATAACAAAACTTAACTTAAACATGATGTGTAATAAATCAGTTATAATTTTTTCATTCAAGTAATAAACAAAGGATAGGATTAAAGAAATTTCTGAACGTCAAGTGTGATATACTTAAGTGAGTGTTTTTTAAAGAGTGTTAGTAAGTTATCAAGCTGACTGTTGAGAAATAAGTAACGCGAAAATCAATGGCAATTAGCAAGAAACGCTTTCTTGTTCGTATAATTAGAAATATTATACAAGCACCTTTATTCTACTCACCTTTTATCATTGTTGATAGTTAATAAATCGAATTAACTGTGAATCTGCTTAGTTGTCAATCTAACTTATTATTTTTTTAAAGTAAGCTAAAAATGCTTGGTACTTTTCAAAAAAGTCAACTGCGAATAGAAATTGAAGCATCAGCCACTGCAATTCGTAACAGTCTCTTAAAGGCTGAAGAACTAAAAAGTTGGCTGCCCTCAAATCGATTAAGTTCTGGAATGCCAGAACAATTAACTCCAGGATTTGAGTTTACAAATATGGTTGGACCCTTTTCGATTCACCATCATGTGGATGTAATAGGTATTAATTGCGTGCGCTTCTTATTGAGTCAAGGAATTGACGGTTTTCATGAGTGGTACTGGGGAGAAGGTTGGGTACAATCTCGCATAGAAGGTGTCACTATTTTACCGCTTTCTTTAGGTCAAACATTGAGTTTGTTGCGTTTGCGTCAGTTTTTGACGAATAAGTAAAAAGTAAAAAAAGAATCCCCATAAATTCAGGCGCGGGTGTTTCAATTCTGACGCTAAGCTCGCGCATTTATTGAATCTTCCGTCCGGCAGACTTCTCGCGAAGCTCTGGGGACGGAAGCTTCCGCCCCCAAGACTTCGCGCCTTGAAACTTGCTACACTTTACAAGGGAACAAATATGAATTGTAAGAATTCAGCACACAGGAGTCAGGAGTCAGAATTCATCAGGAATATATCATTATTGGTATATTTATTTCATCAAATGTTCTCGGTGTAGGTAACTATTCTGACGAATTGATTCTGACGGATGTATTCTTACTATGAATTTTATTTTCCCTAAATAAATAATAGTGCCTTTAAACCGATGTTATTCCTATAAACTTTTTACTTTTGCCTTGTTTAGTAAGTCTTCTCACCGTCTCAAGGAAAGTAACTCTTGAGGAGAAGCTAAAAGTTTGATTTTTGTGTAAAGAATTTGTCGTGATTGATTGAGAATAAACAACCACAGGACATTAACGCCGCACCAAGAAGTTTGTGATTTGCCTGACACCTGAACTTGGATTTGGTCATCTTCTAAGGTTTCTATAATTCCCTCAGAAGGGTAAACTTTAATATCTTGAGCTTCTTGTTGTAAGAAATGAGCGATCGCCTGTGGTCCCACAACACCTGATTCAAATGGGGGATGCATAACACCATCACTAGCGAATAAAGCTGCTGTCGCTTCAAATACTCCTGCGTTTAAAGTTTCAAAATAACGCAGTATAGTTGGTTCGGAAATTCCCTGTATCACCAATGTTGAGTCTAGAGATTCGACGTATGCCATATTTATTTCCTCTCCAAATGTATCTAAATATTTAAATGGAAAATAGGTATAAGTGCAAACTACTATAGATATATTTTCAGCATCTCTCCTAACTTTTGTAGAGACGCAACAAAACGCAACATCTCTACAACTTCTGACAAATTGTACTATGTTAATAATGAATGCCAGCTTGTTTAAATCTGTACAAAGCTTCACTTAAGCGATCGCACTCAGCAATTAAACTGATTCGCACATATCCTTCACCCGCCACTCCAAAGGCATTACCGGGAGTAACGACGACTCCAGTTTTCTGTAATACATCAAGGGCAAAATCTGTGGAACTAAGACCAACTGGGCAAGGCACCCAGAGATACATTGTTGCTTTAGTTTTATTGACATTCCAACCCAAATGTGCTAGTCCTTGGATGAGAAAATCGCGACGGATACGGTAGCGTTCTTGAACTTCCTGCAAATACACATCCGGCAGTTGCAAAGCAGTTTCTGCTGCTGTTTGCAAAGCGGCAAAAATGCCATAATCGAGATTGGTTTTTAATGTTCGCAATCCTTGAATCACATGGCGGTTACCAACGACAAAACCGACTCGCCAACCTGCCATGTTGTATGTTTTGGAGAGGGTATGAAACTCTACACCAATATCTTTTGCTCCAGGAATTTCTAACAAGCTTGTGGGTTGATAGCCGTCAAAAGCTAACTCGGCATAACATAAATCATGAACTAGCAAAATTTCAAATCTTCGGGCAAAGGCGACGATTTCTGTAAAGAATTCGCGGGGTGCAGTGGCAGCAGTGGGATTGCTAGGATAATTGAAATAGAGCATCTTCGCTTGTTCGGCAACGGCGTCGGGAATTGCTGCTAAATCAATCAGCCAGTCATTTTCTGGTTTTAAAATCAGACTGTGAACTTTACCACCAGCGATCGCCGGGCCTCGAAAATGAGCCGGATAGGCAGGATTCGGTACTAAAACTAAGTCACCAGGGTTAATGTAGGCGATCGCTAGATGAGTCAATCCCTCTTTGGAACCGAGTAAGGGTAATGCTTCGCTATCTGGATCTAAATCGACTTCGTAACGACGACGATACCAACTCGTAATTGCACGGCGAAAACTTGCTGTGCCTTCAAAAGGAGGATATCCGTGATTGGCACTATTTTGCAACGCTTTCACTGCTGCATCTACAACTGGTTGCGGTGTTGCCCCATCGGGGTTTCCCATGCCTAAATCAATTAAATCTAGCCCTTGTTCGCGTGCTTTAGCCTTGAGTTCATCCAGACGGGCAAAGACATAAGGTGGTAGTTTTTGTATACGTTCAGCCGGGGCTATCCAATTCAAAGTCATTGTCTAATTACTAAATAGTTCAATTTTGGAGTAATTCGCTATTAATCATTTGTGCTGGTGCGGTGGTAGAAATCATCGCTGCCATTAACTGTTCGGTCGCGACTTTGAATGGTAGCCTGTGAATGTCAGAATGAGGACTTAGGGCAACTTCAGCGGCTTGTTGCAATTCGCCCAAGGTGATATTGCCCAATCCCAAATCGCTCAATTTTTGTGGTAATCCAATCTCGGCGTAGAACTTTAATAACTGTTGCCGTGCAGTTGCTGCGAGTTGATTGCCTTGAATTGTTTCTTCTAAACGCAGTTGCACTAATATACCATAGGCGACTTTTTCACCGTGAATGCTGCGGTGAGGAGAAATATGCGTTAAACCGTTATGCACGGCATGGGCTGCAACGGTACGACATTGTGCCCCTCCTACTCCCCCAATGACACCAGCAAGTAAAACCGTCGCGTCTACGACTTGTCGCCAAACTTCGCCACCAGGTTCATTGAGGGCAGCAGTAGAATTTTGGAAGAGGATATCTCGCAGAACTCGTGCTTGTTGGACTGCAGCAATAATTAAGGTTTGTTCTGAGTTTCCGCTACTGACAGAGGCTTCGTACCACTTGGCGATCGCATCCCCAATTCCCGCTACGAGTGTACGTGGAGGAGCTGTTTGAATCAAGTCGTAATCCAGAATAAGTAAATCGGGACAGCCAGAGAGTGGCACATCGTAGAGAAACGCACCTTGATCAGAATAAACATTCGAGAGGGCAGTCCAAGCAGCACACGTAGCCCCTGAGGTAGGAATTGTCACCGATGGTAGTGACAACTGATGTGCAACTAATTTGGCTGTATCCAGTGCTTTCCCACCTCCAACACCAATAATCACATCAGCTTTGTGTTTTTTTGCTGCCGCCCTCAAGGATAATAAACTCGCTTCACTACAATTAGGAGCATAAGAAGCTTGAGCAAAATCCAATTGCTGTTCCGGAGATGATTGCCAGTTCTGTTGGGTAATGGCAAGAGTGCGATCACCTCCCACTATCATTGGGCGGCTGCCCAAAGTGCTTATGGCTACTATTGCCTCTTTTAAAATTCCCGCACCACGAATGACTTTTGCAGGAGCAACAGTAAGAGCATGGAACGAAGGTGTCTGAGCAGACAGCTTTTCTGCAAATTGATTGGGCATATCACTGACTAACGGGACTTTAGCTCTTTTAGCTATTTTGAATATGAGAGAATCATCGCCACTTCAAAAACCATTGACTATGAATCGCTCTTGTACTTAACACTAAGACTTGTAATAATATTTTACATTAAATTCAAAAATTTGTATTGTAAAGTACAAAAAGTATTTCCTTCGGAAATATATGTATCTAAGTTGACGTAAATTCACACAATTTTACATTATATCTAGTATAGAATTACCCATTTTCTTTGTCTTTTTGCGCATAAGGGGGCTTCGGAGCGTCAGGCGCGATCTTAGGGGTGAGGTTCTTGATTTATGGGTGATTCTGCGGACAAGATATTAGTAGGCTGAACGGATGTGCCTCTTTATAGAGGCACATCCTCAAGGGTTAGGGGCGAGTCATCCCTATAGCGCGTCTCTACTACTATTAGACGCTGCGCTTCATTGCCTAACTCCTAACTTTTTTAGGAGTAGGTTTTGGCAACTGGGCAAATTTGTCCCGATAAATTTCTACAGTCATTTGCGGATCTTCACGAGTTGCAAGCGATCGCTTTACCTGACCTAAATATAGTGGCACAGAAATTCCCGGTTCCGGGTGAATAAGTGTACGGACTCGAATCGTCAACTCGTTTTCTCCGGTTGTGCCCAAGCGACCGTAAGAATACAAATCACTGGCTGCTTGACGTAGGGTTGCTTCCAGTTGTGAAGGAGAAATTTGCGGTGGGGTAGTAATTACGGCTTGTGTTGCTCCATTGTCATAAATTAGACTGTAACGTACCGCACCTGGAACTACAGTCCGAGACAAGGGTACCAACGAGAGGGTAAATAAACCTACCGTCAGTACCACCATAAAGCCAGTGCTACCCACTAACCGAAAACGAAAGCCCCATTGGAGAATAAAACTTAGGACTGTTGTGGCAGCAAATATCAGTGTCGCAATACCTGACCAGAGGCTGTACTGAAGAAAATCAGATGTTGTGGGCATAAATGTTGGCGAATTAAGTGTTTATTTCGTTACCGATACACTCACTATTATCCTTGACGACTTCCCTGCCGCTCATGCGAAGGGATTTTTTGGTGTAGAACGAAACTTTGAGACTTCGCGCTTGGGTTCAAGCACTGGTGGTGATATTGCAGTGGTTTTAAAAATACTATAAAGATTAGAGAATACATTATCTCCAAATCTTTCTACTAATAAGAGTGATTAAATTTATGATATCTTCTCTTTTTTCCTTCAATTCTCGAAAGAATGTTTATTAGAAAAAAGGGCATCATTAACAGATGCCCCTCATGCAGGAAAACCCCTAACGAGGTATCCCTACACCTTCCCAACAATCAGCAACAGTGACTAATTTAGAATTAGTCAATTCACAGTCACAGACGTGAATATAGTAATTTTATTAACTAAACAGTTTATTATCCGCAGTGTATACACTGAAAAATAATTATCTAAACCTTGGCTTCTTAAACCACCTCAATAAGTCAGGTCTACAGAAGCGCTGATGGCTAAATGCTGACCTTTTGGTGGCTATGACGTTGCTTGTAGGAATACACGACTCCAGAAACTGCAGATAATAGTACCCATGAAATTGTGTTTAAGCGAAAATCAAATAGGCTAACATCTACTGTATTAAAGAGTACTAATCCCCCAAAAGTCACAAGATAGCTGAAAAATATTAATCTGTCTTCTTGGGGAATAGATTGCGAGCCCGAAGGGGCAAGCTTTGTGGTGCGGCTTCGCAATATTTGGACTCCACCAATAAAGATCCAACCAATCGTACCAAGAAATACTAGAGTCGTGGGAAGTCCAGTTTCACACGAAAGCATTAAAAAAAAGTTGTGGGGATGACCTAAGGGAACGTGCATTTGGGCATTGTAAAGTTGCGTAAAATTGCGTAAGCCCCAGCCAGTCCAAGGACGCTGCTGAGTCAAACTCCAGGCAAACTCCCACTGAGTTTTGCGGAGTAATGCGACTGGTCTATCGGGATACAGTTGGTCGTTTAACCGTGCCCAAAAGAAAGCAGGAACAAACTTCCGAAACAACAGAGAAATTGGAGAGGGAGCAAATGCAGCCAAAACCATACTAGTAGCAATACCACCAACAAAGGCCACAAGGATGTGCCAGCCTTGATAGATTGCATAAGTCAAACAAGCAAAAATAGCAATCACCCATGCATTTCGCGAGTCAGTCAAAATCAGTGCCGCGAAATTGGCAATAACCACCACACTCAAGAAAAGGAATGGGAGTGGGGAGGAGCCTATAAGTGTAGTAGAGAAGTCTGATCGGCGGCTTGCGTTGAGCGGAACTTCGATGGGTTCCCGCAGTTGAAACCCATGGCGTTGGGGAGTGTAAGAAATTTCTTCTCCCTCTCTCCCCCTCTCCCTCTCTCCCCCTCTCTTCCAGTACGCTCTCAACTGTTGATAGCTTTCCAACCACAATCCCAATGCTAGAATAAAAACGAGCATCAAATAGCCAGCTAGGGTGTTAGCGTGCATGAAGATAGAAGCCATGCGTCCTGGGGGATCTCCTCCAGGTTCAAGCGTCCAATCCAAGACAATCCATAAAACTTTTAACTTAAAATTCCAGCCTAAAAACAACTGTCCCAAACCAATAATCACCACTGGCAAGGAAGTTGTCACCAAGATCCAAGACAGTTGCCGCAATTGAACTGTTGTTTGAATCAGGGTGCTAAAGGCAGCGAAAATAATGAAGAAGGGCAATAAATTAAATAAGCCGAGAAAAGCCGTTGGTTTGTCAAAGGCAAAGCCAGCAGTAATAATCAGCAATACACTCAGGAAAACAAACCCCAAGTTTTGAGGACGGCGGATAATTGTGCGGTATTGTCGCAGCCAAATACCTAATGATACTAAAACTATACCCACAGCCCCAAGAAATGGTGTTAGTGGGAAGATCCATAGCCCGAATAGGACGTAGTTCCAAGAAGATTGGAGTCGTGGCTCAGGATGTCGCCAAGAAAGCAGTTTGTCCTTAATCATTTATCTTTAATCATTTGTCTTTAGTCATTTGTCCTTGATCTCCGATGAGTTGTTTCTTCTTTTTGAATGACGACTTACTAGGACATTGACTAATGACTAATGACTAATTGCCTTTTTGTCAAGCAGGTTGCCAAGATTCATCGCGGGTGAGGCGAATTTGAGCTAAGGTGAAGATCGTCGGGATAATCCGACCGTAGTTAGTTGCGATCGCTCTCCACCCCAAATCCGCAAAAAACCAAGCCCACATGACCGGCCCGAGAAACGCAAAAACGCTCTTGACTGCCCCATACCTTGCGGCATTGACAGCCATACCCCGTTGTGCCATTTGTGAAGCGACATAGTTTTGAAACTGCGCAGTAGCTGCTACCCCACCTTCAATCGCAGCTTGTTTCGTCATTTGATAGGTAGCAAAGTGGATGGCAAATTCTTGGGCAATTTGTTTAAGCACCAGTGGTTGGAGAACAGAGGTGACAGCCAAAGCACTACCGCCTTTAACAAGTAAACCTAAAGGATCGCGCTGCAATGATAGCGGAAGCGGTTCAGTGAGATCTGATACCGCAAGTTGACGCTGTACTCTGGCGCTCAATTTTTGCTTATCCTGTTCAGGTAACTTTTTCCATACCTGTCCCAGCAAATGCAAAAATACCTCGGCTTCTAAATCAATTGTTGTCAAATTGTCAGAATAGCGTATTTTTAAATACTTACAAACTTGAATTAATGCTTGTCGGTAGGTGACTTGATTGGTGTGTCCCCGCAGTACCGTCATCCCATCTGCAGCCAAAAAGCGAAACCGTCCCTCTAACGTGTCTAGCCAAGCAACCCGATCCTGGCTTTGCACTTCTATCGGTTCAGGTGTGTGAACATAGTCTAAAGGATTAAACTTACGACAAAATAGAATTGCCGTCAGATCTTGCAATTCGTCTTCGGTTGCTAGTTCCAGTGCAGCCCTCAGTTCATCCAATTTCCCGTCCTCCCTTCCATGCAGCTTTTCTGTTCCCTATTCTACTATTAGCTTTCAAGTGTCATTAGTAGTATTCTGTACTACTGTCAGTAAATAAAGACAATCTAGTACTGGCATACTAAGTTACGTTCATACATCATAACTCGCTCTTCACTCAAGGAGGGTGTGAGCGGGTCAGGGTGGTTTGAATAAATCTGGGGAGGTAGAAGAAAGAAGAAAAATCAGTTATTTTCCCCCTGCTCTTCCTCTACTCTCTGTCTAATCCCCGACTTCTCACAGAAGTTAAAGATCTGGTTTGGTACGGATTTAATTTAGGACTAATATATTGCTTGCTTTATGTAAGGTCTTCATCCTTCCCTTACTGCGCCTCGCCAATGAGGGTGAAGGCAGCCCAATCACTAGGGTTGGGATACTGTTTCATCGTTGTCAGCATTGCTTGACGTAAAGCTTGGGCTTTGTCAGGATTTTGCTGTAGCTGGCGATAGAACTCCGCCATCAATAAAGCAGATGGACTATCCGGTATCGACCACAAAGTTACGATAACACTGGGCGCACCTACAGTGATTAGGGTGCGGGATAAGCCTATTACACCATCGCCAGTGATATTACCTTGCCCGGTGTCACAGGCACTCAACACAACCAGTTCAGCGTTTAGCCGCAAATCTAAAATTTCATTGGCAGTCAGCAAACCGTTATCTTGACTATCAGGAGCGAGAGCTATAGCACCAGGCACTCCCAATCCGTTAAAGTCATCCAGCAAGCCGTGGGTTGCAAGATGAACAATTCTCGCTTGCTGTAGTCGTTTGATGACAGCGGCTTTGGTGGCATCTTTGCCAGTGATGGCTTGGGTATGGAAAAGACTGGCGATGGCAAGGGCTTCCTTTTCGGCACCAGGTAATTGGGGAAGTTGTTGTGGTGGTTCTCCAATCTTAAGGGCAACACTGGGCATGGTAGCAATATTCCTGCTTTAAAATTCACAGCTAGTGAGAAGACTTTTAACCACTGCAAACCTAATAACGGCTCTAAAATTTCTGCAGCTGCTAAAACGGGAATAATGTACTCCTGTTCTTCCAATACAACTCTTCCCTCATATATGTCAAAATACCCCTCACCTCGTGCCATCTGCATTGTGTGATTACTTTGAATCAAAGACCATCCTAAACTTTCAACATCTTGAGTATCAAGTACTAGCCAACCAGTTGTGAACCCCGTATCTAATAACACCTCCACGGGGTATATTTCTTCATCACTACCAATTATATCAATTTCAAAAATTAGCTCTCCTATCTCTCCAAATCTACCTGAAATCATATTCTGCCGCAGGTTCCTGTCTCATTTAGACGGAAAGTTACAAGCCATCCATTAGGATATTTATCACGGGCTTTTTGATATGCTACTTCTATATCTTTATCGATAAAATAATTACCACTATTTGGCTCAATAGTAATGAACCAATTATAGTGTTCATCTATTAATTGAGGACAAATTTGATCAAAATAAATACGAGCTTTTTTGCCCCTAGCATTTTTTTCAGCTTCCCGTCGAGCTAACTCCTCTGGCTGTATTGTATATTCTGGAAATATTCTGCCTTGACGACGTGGGCGGACTGGTTTTGTTGTAGTCATATGCACGCATTTAAATATTTAGTTACTAACGTAATTCATTTCTAGCAAGATCCAAGGGCAACTTTTACGAAGTCGGGGATCTGAAATCGTTTTACAACCACCGAAGACCGCTTTCCAAACCCTGGCAGACACCTGTAAGAAAATCTAAATCTAAAGTGGCAATAGTATCGCTAGGTTTGTGGTAATGGGGATTCCGCATATTCGCTGTGTCTGTCACCATCATCGCCGGATAACCCCGATCCCAAAAGTGAGCATGATCGCTGAGTCTAGTTTGTGGAAGTATTAAACCTCTATTTGGTACAGGCAGCCACTCACTCGGCGTTCCTGATTTACGTATACTGCGGCTTAAGCGAATTAAATCAGGAATTGTCCGTAAATTGCCTAGTATTGCAATAAAGTTGCCACGATTTGGGTAAAAGCGTTCTAGAGGGGCTGGATAGCGTTGTGAACCAGGGGTAGAATCGCAATACCCCAGCATCTCTAACGAAATCATTAAGCGCAGGGGTTGCTGTTGTTGTTGCAGGAGGGTTGCATACTCGGAAGCACCAGAAGGGCCAACTAAGCCGTATTCTTCCATATCAAAAGCAACCAGTCGCACGGGATATCTCATCGGGTTGGCGGCAAAGATTCTGGCAAACTCCAGCAACACTGCAACACCTGTGCCATTATCATCAGCCCCTGGTGTTCCAGGTACTGCATCGTAATGGGCACTTATTAAAATTGGTGGCAAATTTCTTGGCGAAGTCGAAACGGGGGGTAAATTCAATATGAGGTTTTTGCAGGTTTTACTTCCGACGTTAAAGGTGTGGATTTCCACACTTGCCCATTGAGCAAATGAGGCGCGGATGTATTCCAGAACAAAAAAATGTCCTCCCGATGCCAAGTAAGGGTCGCGATCGCGGACTATTTGAGTTAAGTGCGTTTGCAGTCGCTCTTTTAATTCCAAGTCTTTACAACTGTTGTGCTTGTTAAGATTGTCAGCGCGTTTTCGCTTTGGCCGTTAGTATGACTCGGCGACCTATCGAGTTGTGTCACCGACCTAGAGCGTAATTCCTCTCTTAGCTAACGGCACGATAGCTGACAAACCACTGTCAATGTTATCCTATACTTGCTACTAGCTCCTCAGCTTAGGAAATCCGCTTCGGATTTACTCAATGCAAGGATTCAATTTTTTTTCTGCCGTGACCCCCAATCCAACAACTATTTTTTTGTTAGTATCTTTTATTTTCAGTATCACTGACAATTATATCATTCAGGAGCTTTTATTCTGTCGCTTTTTAGCAAAAAAGCTAAAAATATTCGCCTCCGAGCATAATAATTAGTAAGACACATTAGGAGAAGAATAACGCATGGGCAAAGTAGTCGGCATTGACTTGGGTACAACCAACTCAGTAGTTGCTGTCATGGAGGGTGGCAAGCCGGTGGTGATTGCCAATGCAGAAGGAATGCGCACAACCCCCTCCGTAGTCGGTTTTACCAAGGAAGGCGAAAGGGTTGTTGGGCAAATGGCGCGGCGGCAAACCCTTCTCAATCCACAAAATACTTTTTTCGCGATTAAACGCTTTATTGGGCGTAAGTATAACGAACTCAGTCCAGAATCCAAACGAGTCCCTTATACGATTCGCAAAGACGAGGTGGGCAATATCAAAGTTTATTGTCACCGTTTAGATAAAGAATTTGCCCCAGAAGAAATTTCGGCAATGATTCTCCAGAAACTGGCAGACGACGCCAGTAAATACTTGGGTGAAGCCGTGACAGGCGCAGTCATTACCGTTCCAGCTTATTTTAATGATTCCCAACGGCAAGCAACACGAGACGCAGGTAGAATTGCAGGTTTAGAGGTGCTGCGGATTCTGAATGAACCAACAGCTGCATCTTTGGCTTACGGTTTGGAACGCACTAGCAGCGAAACTATCTTAGTCTTTGACTTGGGTGGTGGTACTTTTGACGTGTCAGTTCTGGATGTTGGCGATGGCGTGTTTGAGGTGAGATCTACTAGTGGAGATACGCAGTTAGGAGGTAATGAATTTGACATAAAAATTGTCAATTGGCTGGCCCAAAAGTTTTTAGAAGAACATGGGGTAGATTTAAGACGCGAACGTCAATCTTTACAACGCCTCTTGGAAGCAGCAGAGAAAGCCAAAATAGAACTTTCGGCAGTTAGTGTAACAGACATTAATTTACCGTTTATCGCTTCTACAGAAGATGGACCATTACACGTCGAAACGCGCCTGACTCGGGCTGAGTTTGAGGGTTTGTGTGATGACTTGTTAGGAAGGTTGAGGTTGCCAGTTAAACGGGCGTTGAAAGATGCTGAATTGACACCAGCAGACATTGATGAAGTCGTGCTGGTAGGCGGTTCTACCCGAATGCCAATGGTAGAACAACTTGTACGGGCGATGATAGGTAAACAACCTAATCAAAATGTCAACCCCGATGAAGTGGTAGCGGTAGGTGCAGCAATTCAGGCAGGCATTCTCGCCGGAGAGCTTAAGGATGTCTTGCTATTAGATGTGACGCCCCTATCTCTAGGATTAGAAACCATCGGTGGCGTGATGAAAAAACTTATTCCGCGCAATACAACAATACCAGTACGCCGCTCGGACACTTTTTCTACCTCAGCAAATAATCAAAACTCCGTAGAAATCCATGTCGTCCAAGGTGAGAGGGAAATGGCCTCTGGTAATAAGTCATTGGGAAGGTTTAAATTATACGGGATTCCACCAGCACCACGAGGCGTCCCGCAGATTCAGGTGTCATATGATATTGATGCCAATGGAATTTTACAGGTGACAGCGCTCGATCGAACGACAGGTCGAGAACAAAGTATTACGGTTCAAGGTGCTTCTACTTTAAACGAAGCAGAAGTCAATCGGATGATTCAAGATGCCCAAAAGTATGCTGAGGTAGATCGGGAACGCAAAGAACGAGTCGAAAAGCGCACTCGTTCTCAAGGTTTGATTCAACAAGCAGAACGGCAACTTAGAGAAGTTGCGTTGGATTGGGGAATGCAGTTTGCCCGCAGTCGTCGCCAGCGAATTGATCGGATCTGCCGGGAATTGAATGAGAGTTTACAGCAAGATGATGATCGCGGTATTGACGAAGGTTATGTAGACTTGCAAGATGCTTTGTATGAGCTAAATCAGGAAATCCGCCAATATAACACCGAAGATGATGACGATGATTTATTGGGGACTATTCGTGACATCTTTACTGGTGATAAAGACCGCGATAAAGACCGCGATCGCGACTACTATGGCAGGGATAGTAGGGATAGTAGGGATAGTAGGGATAGTAGGGATAGTAGGGATAGTA
>CALMVQ010000154.1:51724-163760 GCA_937873135.1 uncultured Scytonema sp.
AGGGATAGTAGGGATAGTAGGGATAGTAGGGATAGTAGGGATAGTAGGGATAGTAAGGGTCGTTCTTCTTATGACAGTGGTTATTCGCGGAGATCTCGTCCTACTTATCAAGATAACTGGGATGATGATGAAGATGATTGGCTATAGCGTTTCTCCGGCGATCAAGTCACAAGGTTAATGGGGGAATACGGATTTTGTAATCGGTAATTAGTAATTGGTAATTAGTAATTGGAAATAGCTAATGGCTAACGGAAGACTGGCTAATTGCTAATTACGTCTTTAACTATGAGTAAAATAAAAAATCTAAAGTAAAAAAATAACTATGCCAAATTTACAGAATTTTCGCGATTACTACGAAATTTTGGGAGTCTCTAAAGAAGCTTCCAATGAAGAGATAAAAAAAAGTTATCGGCGATTGGCAAGGCAGTATCACCCGGACTTAAATCCGGGAAATAAAGCAGCAGAAGATAAATTTAAAGATATTGGAGAGGCTTACGAAATTCTTTCAGACACAACCAAACGAACACAGTACGACCAGTTTAGCAGCTTCTGGAAGCAAAGAGGTTTTAATGGGAAATCGCCTTCACGAGATAAAACCTGGAATAATCGCTCTAATACTCGCACTAATACTCAGGATATAGACCCCGGACAATTTGCAGATTTTGAAAGCTTTATTAATCAAGTGATTGGTGTCAGCAGTCGTCAAGAGAATAAAAATGCTACCTCTAACAATAGCGCTCCAAACGATCCGTTTCGTTCTCCAACAAGAAAAGTTGAATATACAGTCAACCCTCGTCCTGCTCGTCGGGATATAGAAGCGCGATTGACCCTACCGTTAGAAAAAGCCTACAAAGGTGGCATGGAGAGGATTCGCTTGGAAGATGGGCGATCGCTCGAAGTAAATATGCCTGCCGGTATGGTTACAGGTCAAACTATCCGGTTGCGAAACCAAGGCATCAATGGTGGCGATCTCTACTTAAAAATTACTGTCATACCTCATTCCTTATTTAAATTAGAAGACTTTAACGTGTTGTGTCAAGTGCCAGTTACTCCCAGTGAAGCAGTTTTAGGAGGACAGATAGAAGCACCAACCTTAGATGGACTTGTAAAAATGACAATTCCTTCAGGAGTAAGATCCGGTCAACGATTTCGCCTCGCTAATAAAGGCTATCCCACTGAAAATGGCAAGCGTGGCGATCAACTGGTAGAAATTCAGATCGTGACGCCGAAAAATATTAGTACGCAGGAACGGGAACTTTACGAAAAATTGCGCCAAATGGAAACCTTTAAACCTCGTGCTGATTTAATTGTTTAATTCACCACGGTTTCCACACGTATCGGAGATTTTTTAGATGAAGAAAGCGAAAGCGCAATTAGTACAAGTGCTAATTGCGGACGGTCTTCGCACACTGAGGAGTTGCTAGGTTTAGAATATTAGAAAAAATATCGCGCTCGTGACTCAAAAAGTCGTGAATCAAAACGGGGCAATGTCACAAAGCAGTGAACATACTTATTACTCCTTGCTAGGACTGCATCCCTCAGCATCAGTCATTGAAATTCGGCGTGCTTATCGGGAACTGAGCAAACTGTATCATCCTGATACTACAGACTTGCCTGCTACTGTGGCGATTACCAAATTTCAACAACTCAACGAAGCTTACGCAACTCTCAGCAATCCAGAACGGCGATTTGTTTACGACCAGAAAATAGGATATTCGCGCTTTGGTGTTATTCAACCACCTCCAGACTTAAACCGTCCCGTTTCCCCTTCTCATTACTGGTCTAAATCAGCTTACCTGGATCCCAGCGATCGCCCTCTGTCAGCTGGCGAAATTTTTGCTTTATTTATTCTGGGGTTGACATTTTTGGCATGCTTACTCTTAGCCATCTTTATCGGCTTAACTCGTGGTGAAGGCGCTTTCCAAACCCAAATACACCAACCCACTTCCACAGTACAGCAAATAACTATCCATAAGGAGGGAAGTAGTTAGTGGTTTTGAAACTAACACCCAACGACTAACGACTCACAACCCAATAACTAACAAGTAATAATTCCTATGCCTCTTCCACCTGGTGAAACCCCTTTATACAGTCATCCACTCCCTAAAATTGAGCAGTGGCTCCGAGATCAAGGCTGTCAGCAAGACGAGCAGCAATTACATTGCTGGCGCATACAGCGACCCAATTGGCAAGCGGAGCTTTCGCTTGATGTTGAGCAGATCATCGTGCGCTATCTTCAAGCTGGGGAGAAGGGTCAAGATATCCAACGTTCGTTCAAATACTCCCTCAGCCGCCAAGATGTTGAAGAGGCTGTTTTTTCAGGACCCTAAAAGAGTCCTGAGTGCCTAATCAGTGCTGAGTGCTGAGTCCTGAGTCCTGAGTCCTGAGTAAAATATTCTTCTACTTAAGTCTAAATACTCAAACCATAGTGAGTTTCACCATGCTTTGTACTCTTTGTACTCTTTCTACTCAGCACTCAGCACTCAGGACTCAGGACTGATAGAGTCCTGAGTCCTGAGTCCTGAGTAAAATATTCTTCTACTTAAGTCTAAATACTCAAACCATAGTGAGTTTCACCATGCTTTGTACTCTTTGTACTCTTTCTACTCAGCACTCAGCACTCAGGACTCAGGACTGATATGAGGCACTTTCCCAAATCGACGTTCTCGCTGTTGGTAGGCACACAAGGCGTGGTGAAACTCACTACGGTTGAAATCAGGCCAAAGAGTCTCGGTTATATAAATTTCTGCATAAGCCGTTTGCCAGAGAAGGAAATTTGATAGCCGCATTTCCCCACTGGTACGAATTAACAAATCTGGGTCGCAGATTCCTGCTGTATAAAGATGGCGTTCAAAAGTCGTCTCATCAATTTCATCTGGTTGCAATAGACCTTGCTGTACTTGCTGAGCGATCACATGGCAAGCGTGTAAAATTTCTTGTCTCCCCCCATAATTTGTTGCAACTGTAAACCGAATACCACGGTTACCCTTCGTTTCTTCCATTGAACGAGAAATTTCTGCTTGCAGGGATTTTGGTAAAGCAGTCAAGTTTCCCACAAACTTAATTTGAATATTTTCCTCGATCATTTCTCGAAGTTCTTGACGTAAAACTCGCCCAAACAGGGTCATTAAGAAATCAACTTCTTCTTGGGGTCTTCCCCAGTTTTCAGTTGAAAAAGCATAAGCCGTTAATGCACCAATTCCCCAATCATCACAACATCGGAGTAAATCTTTTAAAGCATCTACTCCTCGCTGATGACCCAAAAACCGAGGTATTCCTTGACGTTTAGCCCATCGACCATTACCATCACAAATTACCGCAACGTGCTTAGGCAGTAGTTCTCGTTTTAAATCAGCAGGCAGTTCTTGCAGTTCAGTTTTTTGTGCTGTCATTTCTTATCTCGCGAAGCAGTCGATGGTAATCCGAGTAAACGTGAAATCAGTACCAGTGCCTTACCACAAATTCGACGACCTAAACTTAATAAACCAGGAGCGACAGCTTCCCGATCTACACTAGGAGAAAATCGAGCCTCCAAAGACTCTTTCAACTTCACGATCGTCAGTGGTCTATTCAGGGTTCCCCTTTCGGCTAGGGAAATTGAACCCGTTTCTTCTGATACAACGACACAAATGCAATTTTCAACCCGTTCGGTAATTCCCATCGCCGCTCGGTGGCGTGTTCCTAACTGGCGTGAGGCTGTGCGTCCCGAAAGCGGTAAGATTATACCTGATGCGACAATCCGCGAGCCACGAATCAACGTTGCCCCATCATGCAACAAAGTTTTTGGCTGAAAAATTGTCTGTATTAATTCCTTTGAAACCTCCGCATTCAGCTTTACTCCTGGTACTGAAAAATCACGCTCGTCAATTGGACCAGTTGTTTCCAGAATCAGTAAAGCTCCAATTCGGTTTTTCGACAATTCTTTAACGGCATCGACAATTTCATCAATCACACTATCAGACTTGGGAACTGCCCGATTTGACATTTGAAACAGCTGCTTGAACTCGCCCCGTCCCAATTGCTCCAAAAATCGGCGAAACTCTGACTGAAGAGCAACCGCCATTGCCACAGCACAGCCAATCACTAACTTTTCCAGTACAAAGTTCAGCAGTTGTAGTTGTAACTTGCTACTTAATGCTGATGCGAGCATTAGAATAATAAATCCCCTCACCATCCATAGTGTCCGGCGCTCACTAATAATAACAAGTATCATATACGTCAGCGCCAGTACTAAAACAACGTCCAGAGTCTCAAGCAGCAATGACTGCGACTGCCCTAAGTTTGTCAGCCATTCCTTCCACCAATCTCCCATGACATCTGGATTTAACCTTCTGCCTTTAATAAAGTTATCAGTTAGAAGTTAGGAGTAGAGACGCTACGGAAAGCGCGTCAGTACAGGAGTTATGAGTTTTAATTCTTAACTCCTAACTTGAAACTCCTAGCTCTTTACTTTTTAGTCTTTCTGGTAGGCAATCCTGTTTAATTAAGTCTTGATAAGTTTCGCGTCGCAAAATCAAATTTGCTTCACCATTGGCTACCACAACTGCTGCCGGTCGGGGTAAGCGGTTGTAGTTAGAAGCCATACTGTAATTGTACGCACCCGTTGCCATAACTACCAGAATATCCCCTGGTTTTGTTTTTGACATCTGAGCATTCTTTATTAGAATATCTCCTGATTCACAATGTTTGCCAGCTATTGTCAATGTTTCTGTAATTGGAGCAGACATTTGATTGGCAATTACAGGACGATAAACTGACTGATAAGTGATTGGTCGGGGATTGTCAGACATGCCTCCATCGACGGCGACATAAGTCCGAATATCAGGAATCACTTTCGATGAACCAACGGTATAAGCCGTAATGCCTGCCGTGCCAATGAGCGATCGCCCTGGTTCGCACAATAATTTTGGCAAAGGCATATTAAGGACCGCACAAGCTTCTTGAATGACTTCACAAATTGGTTTTACCCACTCTTCTATGCTTGGTGGGTCATCTGATTCTGTATATTTAATCCCCAATCCACCACCGACATTTAATTCGGTCATGGCGTTACCTAAGCTTGCAGCTTTACTTAACCACTGCACCATCACCAACGCTAAATCCCGATGTGGTTGGCGTTCAAAAATCTGGGAACCAATATGAGCATGTAACCCCACGCAGTTTATTGCCGATTGCTTACTGACAAAACTAAACAGCTCATCCAGTTGATTGGGGTCAAAGCCAAATTTACTATCTAGATGTCCCGTGCGAATGTACTCGTGAGTGTGGCATTCTATACCAGGCGTTAGCCGGAGCATGATACGAATTGGGTCATTGGAACCTGTCATATTCCCAATAACCGATGACTTCATACTTACTAAGGTATGCAACTCGTACCAGTTATCTACCACAATGGTGATACCGGACTGGATAGCTAAAATCAGTTCTTCATGGGATTTATTGTTGCCGTGGAGGTAGATTTTATCGGGACTAACACCTGCACTTAAGGCGGTGTAGAGTTCGCCTCCAGAAACGACATCAATTCCTAGACCTTCTAATGCGGCGATCGCACAAACTGCTAAACACGAGAGTGCCTTAGAGGCATACAATACCTGAGATTCACCTTGGTAATAGTGCTTAAAACTATCCCGGTACTGGCGACAAGCTGTTCGCAACGTTTCTTCGTCTAAAATATACAAAGGCGTTCCAAACTGCTGAACTAAGGTTGTGATATCACATCCTCCTACTTCCAGGTGGTCGTGACTGTTAATTTTGGTAGTCAGTGGTAAAAGTTGTTGATTAGGTGAGATATTAGTATTTTTACTGCTGACTTGAGGTAAATACTTACTACCAGAATTTTGAACTCCAGCAGGGTGAGTCGATCCCATGATTATATAAGTTATCCTTGTTGAAACTTCATCTAAAAATCCTTGATACGTGTGGAAACCGTGCGGTTTTAACCCACGGAGGTAGCGCGTTCGCTTGTTTTAACAAGCTACAAAATATCTTTTACATAACTACCGATTTCCAGTTTACCCAATAATGGACTTGTTTGTTCGTATATTTGAAGTATTGGGGAGTAGGAAAAACACAGAAGAAGAGAACAAAAACTTCGCGCTTCCTACAGGAGAAACGCTACTTCCTACTGCGCTTTGTTAGTTAGGATGGAGTGGAAGAGGCTGTTGTACCAATTAGAGTGAGCTTTAAAAAATTAGAACTGAAACCACTCGCACCAGAGCATCTGAGTGCAGTGATGGAACTAGATCGAACCTGTTTTGATGGTTTGTGGACTCTCGAGGCATACCAAAGAGAGATAGATAGTTCCAATAGTGAGTTGCTGGGTTTATTTTCTTCTTTTCCGCTAAAATTGCTGGGAATGGGTTGCTTTTGGTCAATTTTAGACGAAGCACACATTACAATTCTCGCGGTTTACCCGGAATACCACCGTCAAGGTTTGGGTCAAGCTTTACTGTATTCTTTACTTAATGCTGCCACAGCGAGAGGTTTGGAGCGAGCAACCCTCGAAGTCCGCGCTTCTAACAAGACAGCTCTATCCTTATATGAAAAATTTGGCTTCAAAACAGCTGGGCGACGGCGAGGGTACTACAAGGATAACGGTGAGGACGCGCTGATTCTTTGGCTTGGAGATCTTCAACGACCATCATTTCAAGAGACTTTGCATAACTGGCATACCATAACCCGCGATCACCTCAGCAAATCTTCTTGGCGATTTGTCCTCAATCAAGAGTCAGATGCTGTTACATAAGAGTGATCCATAAAAATAAATGCCTGTGCCGTTCATGAGAGTGAACGAGAGTTGTAGCCCAGGTCAGCTTCCCAAGCGCTTCGGCTCGCTCTTGAGTTCCTCTATCTGTAGTGCTATTTATTTCTTGGCAATATGCGAGCGTACAATTGCACTTTGACGAACGGGGGTTGTCTCCAATCATTAGTCATTTGCCATAAAAAAATTTTCTTTCTGGTTATTTGCTTCATAGATGAGCGCTAAATACTCAGGGATTTTTATTAGTATTTTTAATTTAATTAGTCTTTAGATTTACATATTTGTATTAATCTCAAAATTCATTACCTCATGAGTGTTCAAGGTCTTCTTGACAAGACTAAAAAAATATGATAAAAATCATTCCTTGGAATGGGATAAAGAAATATTAAAAATCTAGACATAAATTTTTGCTTTCAGCCCAAAAAATGCCTGAAAGCACTACGTCATCAGTACAGTAGCGACACAACAGTAAATAAATAGCAAGCAATCACCTGAAAAATGCGGGTGATGACTCTTTTATGTCTATATCTTTATACAGGCATCCGTCATCTGAGCCTGTGCTAAAATCAGCTTACCGGCACGACGCAGGTGATGGGACCAATGTTATATGTTTGAACGCTTCACAGAAAAAGCCATTAAGGTGATCATGCTAGCCCAGGAAGAAGCACGCCGACTGGGCCATAACTTCGTAGGTACCGAACAGATCCTCCTGGGTCTGATTGGAGAAGGTACCGGAGTGGCGGCTAAGGTGCTGAAGTCCATGGGTGTCAATCTCAAAGACGCTCGGATAGAGGTAGAGAAAATCATAGGTCGGGGTTCGGGTTTTGTGGCTGTGGAAATTCCGTTTACGCCACGGGCAAAACGGGTTCTAGAGCTATCCTTGGAAGAAGCACGCCAATTGGGGCATAACTACATTGGCACCGAGCATCTGCTGTTGGGCCTAATCCGAGAAGGGGAAGGTGTAGCAGCCAGGGTGCTAGAAAACTTGGGAGTCGATCTGTCAAAGGTAAGAACCCAAGTGATCCGCATGTTGGGAGAAACAGCCGAAGTCGGCGCTCCAGGTGCTCAATCAGGACGCAATAAAACCCCGACGTTGGATGAATTTGGCTCAAATTTGACCCAAATGGCAGCGGACGGCAAGCTCGATCCAGTGGTGGGACGCGCCAAGGAAATTGAACGAGTGATCCAAATTTTGGGTCGCCGGACAAAAAATAATCCAGTTTTAATAGGGGAACCAGGTGTTGGTAAAACCGCGATCGCCGAAGGTCTGGCAACGCGCATTGCTAACAAAGACGTCCCCGATATTCTGGAAGATAAGCGCGTAGTCACTCTAGATATCGGTTTACTCGTAGCGGGAACCAAGTACCGGGGTGAGTTTGAAGAACGCCTGAAGAAAATAATGGATGAAATCCGGCAGGCGGGAAATGTGGTTCTCGTGATTGACGAGGTACATACCTTAATTGGGGCAGGTGCGGCAGAAGGAGCGATCGATGCAGCAAATATCCTCAAACCAGCTTTGGCAAGAGGAGAATTACAGTGTATCGGAGCTACAACTCTAGATGAATACCGCAAACACATCGAGCGGGATGCAGCACTAGAACGTCGCTTCCAACCAGTAATGGTAGGTGAACCGTCAGTAGATGAGACAATAGAAATATTGTACGGTCTGCGAGAGCGCTACGAACAGCACCACAAGCTGAAAATTTCCGATGAAGCTTTAGTCGCGGCAGCAAAGTTGTCAGACCGTTACATTAGCGATCGCTATCTCCCAGATAAAGCTATCGATTTGGTTGATGAAGCCGGAAGCCGAGTACGCTTGATTAACTCTCAACTGCCACCAGCAGCAAAAGAGTTAGACAAAGAACTGCGTCAGATTTTAAAAGAAAAAGACGATGCAGTCCGCGCTCAAGACTTTGACAGAGCTGGGGAATTGCGCGATCGGGAAATGGAAATTAAAGCTGAAATCCGCGCCATTGCTCAAAGCAAGACCAATGTCGGTCGCAACGAAGGAGAAGAACCTGTAGTCACAGAAGAAGACATTGCTCACATTGTTGCTTCTTGGACTGGAGTCCCAGTGGCGAAGCTTACCGAATCTGAATCCGAGAAGTTGCTGCACATGGAAGACACCCTCCATCAGCGCTTAATCGGTCAAGAAGATGCTGTAAGAGCTGTGTCGCGGGCAATCCGTCGCGCTCGTGTCGGTTTGAAAAATCCCAACAGACCCATCGCCAGCTTTATCTTCTCCGGTCCTACTGGTGTGGGTAAAACTGAGTTGGCGAAGTCTTTGGCTTCTTACTTCTTCGGTTCTGAAGAAGCAATGATCCGTCTCGATATGTCGGAGTACATGGAACGTCACACCGTCAGCAAGCTGATTGGTTCGCCTCCTGGTTATGTAGGTTACAACGAAGGCGGTCAATTAACTGAAGCGGTGCGGCGGCGGCCTTACACGGTGGTGCTGTTCGATGAAATCGAAAAGGCACACCCCGATGTATTTAACATGCTGCTGCAAATTTTGGAAGACGGCCGGTTAACCGATGCGAAAGGTCGCACTGTTGACTTTAAGAACACCTTACTGATTTTGACTTCCAATATCGGTTCCAAAGTGATCGAAAAAGGTGGTGGCGGTATCGGCTTCGAGTTTGCCGATAATGTCAGCGAGTCACAGTACAACCGGATTAAATCACTGGTTAACGAAGAACTGAAGCAGTACTTCCGCCCAGAGTTCCTCAACCGACTTGATGAGATTATCGTCTTCCGTCAATTGAGTAAGGAAGAGGTGACACAAATCGCCGACATCATGCTCAAGGAAGTGTTCGGTCGTCTGATTGAGAAAGGTATCACTATGGAAGTAAGCGATCGCTTTAAAGATCGCTTAATCCAAGAAGGTTACAGTCCCAGCTACGGTGCCAGACCTTTACGTCGGGCAATTATGCGCCTGTTAGAAGATAGCCTTGCAGAAGAAATTCTGTCTGGTCGTGTCAAAGATGGCGATACAGCAATAGTAGATGTCGATGACAGTGGCAATGTCGTCGTCAGAGCCGAACAGCGTCGGGAACTTTTAACTCCAGTGGGTGAGTAGATTTGAGAGTGTTGATTGTTGATTGTTAATGGTTAATTGCTATTAACTATTAACCACTGTACGGGCGGGTTTGACAGGATTGTTCGTTTTTACTGACAAGTTACTAGATGAAACCCGCCCCTACTATCTACTAACTCACAACCACTCCCCTATCTAATATCTCAAATTCAAAATTAAAAAACGGTAGAATATGCAACTGCTCTACCGTTTTTTTGTTTTACAAAAGTGTTATCTGTTTACAGCTATTTTTTGGTGCGTAAACCATAAACAAATATAGCGGATTTCAAATTTAGTAGGGGCGAACGGTGAGACAGGGCTGGCGTGGAAATAAACGTGATTTTGGCTGTATTCTGCATCTTGAGATCAAGCGTGGGAAAATCTGGATTCAGCATGATGGCACCGAAGAAGGAATTGCCAATCGCTTGGTTGAAATGGGAGTGCCCAAGCAGGACATCATTCTGGCGTTCCATGAACCATTAGTGCGCTCCAGTACTGAGTTTGGCACGTAAAAAACACTCTCCCATTTACATGCAAGATTCTTTTCATGACGCTTTAAGTGTTTGATGTTGGGAGAACCCAGACATGCAACTTCTCTTATGTATGGTCGGTTGATTTCCGCCACTGTGTACTAGCGCCATCTTACGGTTTCTTTCAGCAAAATGAAGAGCGGAAGATTCATTTACCGTAATTTTGCTGAAGGCATTCGCCTGCAATTTTGTATAAATTGCAATTAGTAATATGTCCGGCTTTTGAGCGAAAAGCTCTGATAAGCCACCATTTATTGTATCAATAAGTATTTTATTAACAAAATAATTTATACAGATAGTGGTGTAACTAGCAATGGGCAAGGCAATCGGAATCGATTTGGGGACAACAAACTCCGTTGCAGCTTTTAAATTGGCAAATGTGGAGGTGGTGACAGCTGAAGACAACATGCCGACCGAACGGAAGCTGATGCGATCAATAGTCGCTTACGAACAAGGTCGGCTAGCGGTAGGAGAAAAAGCTTACAACCAATTACGGGCTGATCCGGAAAACACGATTGTTTCCATTAAGCGTTTGATGGGACGGGGTTTTGGGGAAAAAGCAGTACAAAAGCAAAAGTCACAATTTGGGTATAAAATTACTCCACCAACCCAAGGAACAGACAACAGCATTGCCGTATGGTTGGGAAATAAAGAATACCAACCAGAAGATATTTCTGCTGAGATTCTCAAAAAAATCGTCAAAAATGCCCAAGCTTATTATCAGAAAATCAATAAAACAGCAGAAAAGATTAACCAAGCGGTCATTACAATCCCCGCTTACTTCAACGACAAACAACGCCACGCTACACGTACAGCCGCACTTAAAGCCGGACTAATGCCGTTAGAACTGCTACCGGAACCTACAGCCGCCGCTATATCCTACGGTTTTTCGCCAACCGATGACGATTTTCAAACAATTTTAGTTTTTGACTTTGGCGGTGGGACTTTTGATGCTTCGGTGATTCAAGCAGCTGGTACTTCATTTATCGAATTGGGAAAAGCTGGAGATTTGTGGCTGGGAGGAGATGACATCGACTCGCGCATGATTGAATTTGTTAAAGACCAAGTTGTAAAACAAGAACAATTAGCTGATATTGACGGCTTGATTGCCAAAATGCCTCACTATCAACGGGTACGATTTCAGGCTGACCTGAAATCGTCAGTAGAACGCGCCAAAATTACTTTGAGTAGTGCTAGGGTAGCTCGTATTGATACGACAACACCGTTGTTTGATGAGTTAGGAATCGCCATCCCCATTGAGGTAGAAATCACTCGCGACCAGTTTGAAGACATGATTGAGGATTTAGTAGAACGTTCGATCCTGATTTGTCATCAAGCAGTAAATGACGCTGCAACTGATTTAGATGCAGTAGATGTTGTGCTGTTAGTGGGTGGGTCTTCTCAAATTCCTTTTGTGCAGCATAAAGTTAGAGAGGCGTTTGGCATTGATAAAGTTGTAGTGCATCCCCGTCCAATGTATGCTGTGGCGGAGGGCGCTGCAGTTGTCGCCGCGAAACAGGTAGACAAAGCGCTTACTGTGTCTCGTGATTATTTTATTCAGCTTGTGGAAGGTAAGTATAAAGTCATCAGTCGCGGTGATATTCTGCCTGTAACGACTGCCCACACTTTTAAGACTGCGGCTGATGGACAACGGCTGATTCACTTTCAGTTTTTTAGCCCCGATCAAGTCAGGAAAGAGTTGGATGGAGTGGATGAGGATGAGAGTATTGGGGATATTTGGTTAGGTTTAGACCAATGGTACCCACGCGGAACAGAAGTTTTAGTTAATTTGGAGTTGGATGAGAAAAACAGTGATTTGGGAATAACCGCAATTTTGAAAAACAACCTCTCGCTAAGAGTCAGTTGTACTTTTTCACGGGGGCGATCTGACGAGACAATTTATCGGGAATTAGAAACTGCGATCGCACAACTAAACGACCAGCCTTTGACACCATTGGGAGTTGAAGAAGCACTACGCTTAGCAGTTCCAGTTGTGCAGTTAGCGAACGAGATTATCGATCCAAACACAGGAGAAGAACGCATCGACTTACACGTTCGCGCTCATGTCAGTCTACAGAGGTTTCAGATCTCTATGTCAAAGGAACGCCTGGAAGCTGAGAGTTTCATTCAACAATGTGAGCAGATCGTGAAGCTCTGTAGGTCAATGATTCCCCAATTGCAGCAGGAACAATTGCAACGGATCTGTCACGAGTTGCAAGATGCGATTCATACCAATGACATATCCAAAATGGAGTTCAAGACTAAAGAAGCTGAAGACCAATTAGACTTCCTACCTGAAGAAGTAAAACTGATTCAAGCCTGTCTGATCGCAATTTACCAAGCGAATGCAGTTGCACCCACCCAAGCAAGTGCTATGTCTGACAAACTTTTTCGGATGGTGAGAGCTATGGAAAGCGGTGATCTAGGCGAAGGGAGTCGTCTTTGGAGTGAATTAGAACCCAACATCAGCTGTTGGCTCGAGCAAAAATTACCTAACAATAGCATTGTCACGGGGCTGACACGATGACAACTAAGCTTAACTGTAGTGTCTGTGGATATACGGATATTGAATGTAGTAATTGCCCAAACTGTGCTACAGACTTATCTCTCCTGCGGATGCTGCAACAACTTCCACAGGTCATGTCGTGTCCGGGTGAAGACTTATGCCTAACACAGACAACTCGGGGTGCTGACGAAGACGCGGAGATACGAAGAGGTTTTTACGATCAGCAGTTAGGACATGTATTGGAGGCACAAGGAGTCATCAGTGGGTATAACAGCACAATTAAAGACTATCTTTTCCAAGATTTGGTGGGAGCGGTGTTTAACCGTTTTGCTCAAGGCAGAATTGCTGTATGGCTGGGAGTTATCCTATTTATCTTAACTGTAGGCGTTGGCTTGGGAGTCGTGGGCTGTTTTTTATATTCCAATCCCCCTGAAACTTCTGCTCTTGTTGGACTTAGCAACTCTCCTCAAGACCACGGTTGGAAACCTTCAAAGCCACACTGGCTCCTCAGAACTCAGAACTCAGCACTCAGCACTCAGGACTTTTGAAGGGGGGTTTGTTGTGGAAGTTTTTGATGTTTTTGGCAAAGTAGTAGATTGGACTCTTAAGACTAAAGAAGCCTTTGATCAGGCTGCTAGTGTCAAACATGAGTTTCAGAAAGCTACGCAACAAGCTCAAATGAAACGCTTCCGGGAGGCGGTTAAAATTGCTGAAGAAATACTTGCTCCTTGGGCTGGAAAGATTTCTTTGAGTCAGCAGTGGGTTAAACAGGTGTTCCTCGGCGATTTCTTAGAGCAAGTGAAGGTAACGTTATGCGAGTGGCGTCAAATTATTAATGAAGCTGATACTCTAGTTCATCATGCTGACTCCTTACTGGAAACCGATGCAGCTAACCCTCTGCAAACACAAGTCTTGATAGAAGCGCTGGCTTTATTCCAAAAGAGCAATAGCCTGATGTGCGATCACTACTTTATCCAGTCGGTGCGCAAATGTGAATTAGAAATCCTGAAACGACAAAAATTTCAGGCTTTGGTGGGTATTGCAGAGAAATACGCTCAATCACTATGGTTTCAAGCTGCTGTCAAAAAATATCTTGAGGCACAAGAACTTTACCAAACAATGACAGTCCAAAGGGCACTGGAATTTTTGGCATCTCAGGTTAAACGCGAAGAAGCTTACGAAGCTATTTTAAAAAAAGTGACTGCTGCCTCTCTTCAAGGCAGATTGGGGAGTGCAAGTGCGCTTTTGAAATCTGCAGTAACTGACTTTCCGCGATCTGACGGACTGGAATTACTAAAACAACTCCAACGCACGGTTAAAGGGAAAATACAGTTTCTTCTCGGATTAACTGCCGAGAAAGCAGGGAATCTCCAAGAGGCTGCCTCCTTATATAAAGTCGCTCAAGCGATCTTACCAGACCCTACTGAGTGTAAAATCCGGTTGGGGCTTGTAGCATTGAAAACTCAGGATTGGGCAATAGCACTATCTCACTTAGAGGGCATTTGTGGAGAACAGGCGGCTTACTTACGGGGATTTACTTACGCGCAACAAAGAAATTTACAACAAGCTTACCTTGAGTGGCAATCTGTATCTCACCCAGACATGGAATTGAATCGGCTTATCCTCAAGACAATGAGCCAACAGCAACGCCTCAGGCTGCTTCAAAATATCGAACAGTGCGTACAGTCTGGCAATTTCCAAGCAGCACAAGTAGCAAGTCTACAATTTTTGCAAAAATTCGGCTCTGATAAATTAGTTGAAGATAATCTCAAGGAACATATTCAACCTCGTTTAGACGCAGCTGTTTGGCAAAATACGGATTGGGAAATCATTGTCGCTCAAGTCGAAGAAATTTGGATTTCTCAACCCGATCTGATTACCTTACATAATTGGGCAGTCGCAACTTACTATCATGCTTTGGAGACGCACTCTGGAGCATCTATACAGAATTTTATTATTGCTTTATCCACAGCTTTGGCAAATTTAACTCACGCTCCGGCTTTGCAAAATATTCCTTGGTTGGGCACTCAACCTGTTGACTTAGAATCAATTTGTTTGGGATTAAAACGACGGATTGAAGAAGCAATAGAGCGTTGCAAAGATAGAGATATTAACGAATATTTGCAGTTACGCGATATCCAACGTTTAGAATACCTATCTTTACACTTGATGAAGACACAGCCAAATCGGGATATCAAAATCAACAATATCCGCTTACCACCTGGTTGTTATAACAAATACTTTAACCGATGGCAAGAGAATTTAGTAGATGTAATGGAGCAAAATCAAAACATTTTGCGAGCACTTTATACTCCTTGGGGTTTAGCTATTGCTGCTTGTTTAGAAGGAGATAAGCAGAGAGCAATTCAACTGAAGCCAATAGTTAAACCTCAGACTTCTATAGAATTTTTTGCCGAGCAGCTGGTTGCTTATCATGAGGGTTGCTATCAACTTGTACAGCAAAAGTGGCGAGAGGCAATGATACCACTAAAACAAGCTTCTACAGAAATTAAAGCTTCTGTTATTTGGCAACAGGAAATAGACAGACTCTGTTCTATACAACGTCAAGAAATATCACAATTGAAAGAACATTTAGAGTTTGCCCAGTTTTGGTATAATCTTTTGGGAAGTCAATCTGCTAGAAGTTATCTCGCTGAGTACAAAGCTGAACAACTGTGGATGAACTTAGCAAATCAACATATTTCACCGCTCAAGGCATTGCAAGAACTTCAAAATATCAAACAAATAGATGAGTTGAATCCAGTTGTACTTGATTTTATTGAAAAAGTGGGATTTTTTCAAGAAATTGAAATAATCGAAATGCTTTTAGAAGAGAATAAGTTTGAAGAAGCTATTTCGCTCGCTAAGAAGTCAAATCATAAACGAGTAAAGTTCAAAGTTGCCGAATTTTTTGTGCAAAGATTAAGTAATACTGTTGAAAGAAGATTAGGAGATTTACAAATGATTCATAAACTGGGACGCTTTGCCTACGAAATATGTCCACACGAACCGGCATTTCAAGAAGTCTATCGTAGTTTGAAATTACGCTAAAATTTTTTATTTTTTCTATAAAATAAATTTTTAAGCCATAAAAGTCTTTATATCTAGAGTGGTAAAAAATCAAAAATGTAGGAATACTCTGCGGATTTTTGAGAAAATTTACCTGCACGTTATTCTTCTGTAGCAGTCATAAATCATTTGTGAGAAATCAAATAAGCTAAAATGCCTATTAATATGTACTTTTTGTCTACATATTTTCTCACGCTTTAATTATAATTTCTACAGAAACTTGTTCTAATACTGTATCAGTACCTACCGAAAAAAATAAGCTCAAGAATCAAATCCAACTACTATATAAAATCCCATCCAAAATCGAATGATTAATAATCCATACGAAATTCTGGGTGTATCTCAAGCCGCATCAAAAGCTGAAATCAGCAAAGCCGTAGCAATGGCAATGAAACGCAAGCAATATTCTGTACATCAGATTGCTAAAGCACAAAAAATGTTGATGAATCCGGAGGAACGGATTATAGCTGATTATCTGTGCCCAATTTTACCGACGATCAAACACTTTAAATACAGCGATTTATCGGCTTTGCATGAACCCATGCCAACATTAATCTTATTATCAGAATTTGATGGCTTAGAGCAAGCGATCGCCCAAGCAAAACTTGAAGAACTCCTAGAATTTGAACCTTTACCTATGCCTTTATCAAAATTATTTACCGAAGGCAGGATAGCTTGCAAACAGGGATATTATCCCAAAGCTATAAAATATCTGGAAGATTATTGTCGAAGTTGTACTGACCACAACAGCAAAGATCGCATTCAAGCACAAATTTGGCTTATTAAAGCATATCATATGCTTGGACAATCACAACGGGCGATCGCGTTGTGTCAGCTTTTGACATCCAATGCCAATCCCCAAGTGCAAGCTTGGGCAAATAAAATCCTACCGTTTGTATCTAAAGAGAATTCCCGTGTCTGACACATCCCAAACTTATATTCTCACTGCCGAGTTGCGCGATTTACTCTCTCAACAAATCGGCAGCTTCCAAAAAGAAATTGTTTCACTCCAACAGTCTTTGCGCGAACAAGAAACCCAAGCCACCGCCACCTTAGAAGATTTATTCTTGGAACTGTTAGAAGTTGGGGATGCACTATTCGCTTTAATAACTTACCTTGAAGACAACCCCAACCCCAGTCCAGAATTTCTCCAACGCTTTCCCAGATTTGTCGGAGTCATTCAGCGAAAATTACTAAGTTTGTTAGAAAAGCGCCAAGTCTTCGCTATTAAACTGGAGGGAACCCAGCCAGATTTCAATTTGTGCCGCGTCGTTGATCGTGAAGTCAGAACTGACTTAGTAGATCAAACAATCACTAAAATTGTGCGTCACGGCTTTTATTGGGGTAAGAAAATACTTAGACCTACTGAAGTTATCATATCTAGCACTCGACCACATGAAGAAGAATAAAAATCAAGGTGGAGAAAGCTTTCGTACTATATTTTTCTTATGTACACGGGTTTGTACATAAGATGTGCCACTTGACATGGGCTAAGTTTTCAACCTGGCATTTTCTTATGTATACAGGTTTGTACATAAGAAATCTACGGCACTTCCTTTATAGGAAGTTTTGAAGTAGTTTTTTTTAAACCGCATCCACCAAATCTTCATTTTCCAGTGAATTCAGAAATGTCCACAGTTGGAGATCGGTAAAATCTGGAATGACCATAAATGCACCAGTTGCTGTCAAAATTTGTGGATCGTGGGTGGAAGCAATGCCAACTGTGCGAATACCTGCACCTACGGCAGAACGAATGCCAGAGGGTGAATCTTCAAGAGCGATCGCCTGTTCTGCTGTCAGTGCCAATCTATGTAAAGCCGCTTCGTAAGGTGCAGGATCTGGTTTACCTGCAATGCAATCCTCTGCTAAAATAATTGTATCAAAAACTTCTTTTATTCCCAGTACTTCTAGCATGAAGTGGGCATTTAATTTTGGCGCATTTGTGACTAAAGCACGTTTGAGGTGGTGTGTTTCCGTCCATGCCAATAGTTCTGAGAATCCACTCAAAGGTTTGAGATTTGGAGCTTTTTGACGAAACCGAGCCTCTTTCTCATCGGCAAATTGTGCCCCTGCTTCTGGTGATAGCTGTGGTAAGATATCCTTGACAATTTCCGGATTCAGCCTTCCGCTAATCCGAGATTTGTAGAATACTTCGTCTATTTCTATACCATAACCTAAAAGCATTTCCTGCCAAGCTATGTAGTGTGTAGGGTCAGTGTTAACAATAGTTCCATCTAGGTCAAAAAGAATTGCGGCTAGCATGGCATATAAAGTATTGTAAAGTTTATTTACATAGTTTACATCGTTTCTTCTCTTTAAAGGTTATGTCTGCGTTAACAAAGGAGAATTGGTGTAACGGATACAAACGGATTTGATATAATACAAAGGCTGATTGATGTCGGCTATCCAAGATCACCATGTAGCAAGTTGTTCCTCAAATTGTTGGTGGATGTTCACTCATGCTCACCCACATTCCACGCAAACGAGTTAACTGCGGACGGTTTATTTTTAAAGCAGAAATTGTTGCTCTACTAACAGGCGTAAGTCCTGAAATTTCTGTACTCTCATTGCTCCAAGCAAAATGATCTGCCCAAAATTGGAGATGAGGGTGAAACAAAGCAACTTCCTGTTGAGTAATTAAGTCAAGTGCGGTTTGACGTGATGACTTATATCGATTGCAAGATGGACAAGCCAAGCAGGGATTGTCAAACATAGTTTGGTTCTTGGCAGAATTTGGTGATCAACACGGGAACTCGTTTTAAGGCAGAGGGCAGAGGGCAGAGGGCAGAAGGAAGGAGAAGGAAGAAAGAAGAACGATAATTTCAATCTTTTAACTTGTTTAAGCTGGCAACTAAAATACTTTGCATTTCTTCAACTTCGTTCATAATTGGAGTAAAAAGGTTTTTCTCAGCTAAATCTACTTCAAGAGCAATGATTAATTGTGTATCGAGTTCTCTTAAAGAACCTAACGCAATATGTAAAAACTGTATGTATTCTTGTTTTGAACGTCTGCCATAACCTTCAGCAATGTTGGAGGCTACAGATACAGAAGAACGTCGTATTTGACTTGTCAATCCATACAATTCCGATTGAGGAAAGAGGCGAGTAAATTTGTAACAATTAATAGCAAGTTGAACTGCTCGTTGCCATATAAATTGATTTCTGTAACTCATAAGTGAAGTTTGAAGTATTAAGAATTATACCTTTGCGGTGGTCAATAAAAATCGTCGAGTTAATAAATCAAGTCCGGCTCGACCAAACATTTGGCGCTTAATCATCTTCAATCGGTTAATGTGCCCTTCAACGGGACCATTACTTGTCAAAAGCGTTATTCCCGCCAATACAGCATCGTAGTCAGACTCTAAACCGAGAGCAAAACGCGAGAGCAAAGAAACCGAGCTGTTTTTAGCTTTGTCTAACCAGGCATCGAGCTCTGACGGCAGGTGTTGACGCACAAGAACTGCTTTCCTGTTGAGCTAGCTCAATGGCTTCTTCGAGATCCGAATGGGCTGTTTGTAGTCGAGCGAGCACTTCACGCTCATTAGGCTTTATTAATTCCGGTCGTCGCAAGACAAAAGCCGTGACTCGACTGGGGGTGAGAGCACGTTGGGAAAAAGAGCTGACCTTGGGGAAAGGATCTAAAGTTGAACTTTTTTCCGGTTCAAATCTGGGTAAGCTCTTGAGATAACGAGTAAACCGAGAGACCGTAGCATAACTACCACTATAGCCCGCCTGCCGAATTTCTTCAAATAGTTCTTGGGTGCGGAAAGTGCCACTATCCCAGCGCCGGAGGAGGTAATCTTGATAAGGGTTGAGAAGGCTCAGACCTTGGTCGCTACGTTCGCGACGTTCGGTAAAAGTTGAGCTACGCAAGTAATTAAATACGGTAGTTTTAGAAACTCCCAGTTCTTGAGCGATTGCTTGCCCTGACAAGCCTTGAGACCGCAGGCTCCAAACTTGCTCATGGATGTCCCTCCGTCTGTCCCGTGCCTTGGCGGATTGGACTTTTCTTTTTAAAGATGTGTTTTGGGGAAATCTTGGCACAACTGGGCAGGGATTAGCTTCAGCAATCAGGGTTTGGTTGTGGGAAGTTTCCACCTCTATATGCACTTTAGTGTCAGTACTAAAGACTTGTTTTTCCACTTCTTTAAGCGCCGAAGCGTGAGTACCAAAGACTTGCTCAAGCGTTTGAGATAAGTTTTGCAACAGATGAAAGCGATCTGCCACCTGAATGGCTTGAGGTGCCCCAGTACGAATGCCTTTCTCATATGCTTTTGAGCGGTCTCGCGAAACCGTCTTAACTCCGGGATGAGCTTGCAACCAAGCACTCAAGGTAACGGAAAAGCGATCTTTAAGCAAAGCAATTGGTCGGCTTTGCTCCAAATCGACTAGTATCGTGCCATAAGTATGATGCTTGCGAAAAGCGAAATCATCTACCCCAAGAGTTGCTGGCGTTATCACCGGGGGCAAGGGTATTCTACGTATCATTTGCAGCAAAGTATTTCGGCTGACAACAAAACCTAAGTTTTGGCTCAAATGAACCCCTGCGTTACCACCCAATGCGCTTACCGATGGCGGTCAATTTTTCAGTTAATCGGAGAGTCTTTCGTGCCCAAGGTGCGCTTACACCGCCTAACCTTTCTGTGAAAATGCGCCTTTTACACAACGCGTTTATGCAGAAAAACTTCCGTACTCTCAACTCTAAAGTAACGCTATAATTCGCCCACGGTAAATCAGTTAATTTCCGCTCGTAACGGCTATGAATCCGATGGTTAAATTTTTGGCACAACGGGCACTGAGCAACAGTTTTTGTTGAGGCAGCAATTAAAGTAATTTGATGAGTTACTTCGTCTAATTCGCAACTTTCCAGTTGAAAAAGAGCTTTTCCTGGTAACAATTGATCTACTAATTTATAGCCAATTTTGGCTAAGTTTTTCATAAGTTTGAAGTCGGAAGTTTGAAGTATTAATATTATATCATTTCTAGCTTCTTCCTTCCTTCTTTCTTCACTTCTGCCTTCTGCCCTCTGCCCTCTGCCTTAAAACGAGTTTCCGTGTTGATCACCAAAATTGGACAAGAGCCCATAGTTTTCCCATCAGCCGACCGGGGAATGATATGCTCAAACTCAAAAGTAGTGACAGTTAAGAATTCAGCAGTTCGACAGTAAGCACAACAATCGACAAAATGTTGACGAATGCGTCGTTGTAATTCAAAAGAAATGTAAACGCTCACGCCACTCTGGATGTCGCTTCTAGCCTGTTTAAAGTGTACCTAGCTCTGGTTTTCAGAATGTTCAATTGATCGACCTGTGCCAATAGACGGTCGTAGAATAGCAGTGTCATCAGGTGATAGTTGGTTTTCCTCCATTCGAGCTAGCAAATGGTCTAATTGAGCCTGATCTCTTAAAGCCAGAGCAGTTTCTGCTAAGGCTTGCAGTTCATTCAAGCTCAAGCCAGTCAAGATTTCAACATCTGCTGTCGATGCGTTTGTCAACTTATGGTAGGTTTCTAAGTCTAACAATACTCCGACTCGCTCTCCCTGTTGATTGGTAACGTACTGTACTGACTGAGACATACAGTTTTCTATTTTTTTATTACTTGGATAATAGAAATATGATAGCAAAAACCTCTCCTACCTTGAAAAAAGGAGTAGGTGTGCCCTTGGGTTTAATATGGATGAGTCGCACATCAAACCCGCAATGGAATTGGTGGGGAAAAGGATATTTTTATGCTTGGTAGTGTACGCAATATAAACTGTTCGCTAATTTGGTCAATTTTCCAACTGACAAAACAATTGAGATGTTGTCATCCTGAGAATGTCAGTGATAGGGATCATCCAATGTCATCCACCAAAAAATCTTTTCTTGTCGATGCACTAGCGGTACAGATTTACAACTCTCAAGCCGAACTAGCGCTCTGTGTCGCAGAAATTGCCCAACAACATTTACAACAAACTCTTCAGCAACAGGGGACTGCGGCTGTATTGCTAGCAACAGGCAATTCCCAGATAAAATTTCTTGATGCTTTGATTGCCTTGGGTGGAGTCGATTGGTTGCGGATAACTTTGTTTCATTTGGATGAATATTTAGGAATTTCCGCTGATCATTCTGCAAGTTTTCGCCGCTACTTGCGCGAACGTGTTGAACACCGGGTTACTCCGAAGGAATTTCACTATATACAAGGTGATACAACGCAACCAATAGCCGAGTGCCATCGCTACACCAAACTGCTGCAAACACAACCAATTGATTTGTGCTGTCTGGGTGTGGGAGAAAACGGACACCTAGCTTTCAACGATCCAGCAGTGGCAGATTTTCAAGATTTATATACAGTTAAAATTGTCAAGCTAGATACTGCAAACCGCCAGCAGCAAGTCAAACAAGGTCATTTTGCCAATATAGAAAGCGTACCGCAGTATGCTTTTACTCTCACCATACCAGCGATTTGTTCTGCCCAAAAAATTATCTGCCTTGCACCAGAAAAACGCAAAGCAAAGGTAGTACAGCAAATGTTGCAAGGCGAAATTACCACGAATTGTCCGGCTTCTTTTCTCCGAAGACAACCGCAAGCAACACTATTTTTGGACACAGAATCTGCGGAGCTAATCAAAAATTAGGTGTGAAAAAGGAGAATTCATAAGTAAATAATATCTGTTTGCTCTCTTCATCCTAGATTATTAGTGAGTTTCGAGAAACCCTGTTTCTGAAGTTGGCTATGGCAAATCAAATAGGATTGTTTTCAAGCAAAAACTCCGAAAAATCAACATTTTTAGCTCTTGCATAGACGCAGGAGATAATAGTTACGAATTATGAATTATCAATTCTCTAATGATTTGGACCCCCTTATGTGATTTATTCATAAGTAGTGCTATACCAATGGGGAGGGTGCAATGTCTTTGATTAAGACTCGTTGGGGTTGGTTCTTAGGTGTTGTCGTCGGTGGTTTTTGCGTTGCGAGTGGAAGTGCTGTGGCTCAAATTACTCCCGATAGAAGCCTACCCAATAATTCCACTGTAAAATTTGAGGGAAATACCAGAATTATTGAAGGTGGAACGCAAGCAGGAAGAAACTTGTTCCACAGTTTTCAGGAGTTTTCTGTCCCCACTGGCAGTACAGCACACTTTAACAATGTTCAACAGATTCAGAATATTATTAGTCGCGTCACGGGTTCGTCTATCTCGAATATTGATGGATTAATTCGTGCCAACGGTAAAGCAAATCTATTTGTGCTGAATCCTAATGGAATTATATTTGGTCGTAATGCGGCACTCAATATTGGTGGTTCGTTTACAGCGACGACAGCAAATAGTTTAAAGTTTGCGGATGGCAGTGTTTTCAGTACCAACCCAATCCCTACCTCAGCACTCCTGACAATTAGTGTCCCCATTGGGCTACAACTTAATAATAATCTGACAGGTATGATTAACAATGCAGGTAATCTTACTGTCAACTCTGGACAAAACTTAAGCTTGATTGGCACTAATGTCACTAACAATGGGCAACTCTCTGCAACAGGTGGGCAAGTGACAGTAGCAGCGGTTCCCCAAGGCGAGGTTTCAATCGGGGAAACCGGAGAAATACTGGGTTGGCAAAACTACATTCCTCAGGGCAGTGATGTTGGCACTGCGATCGCCTCAGGGAAAATTGATGCCTCCAATCCTAAACCCGGAAAAACTGGAGGAAGAGTGCTGATAGTCGGCGATCGCGTCGGGTTGTTGGATTCTGTAATCAACGTGTCGGGAGATGCTCTTGGGGGTAAGGTTGTGGTGGGAGGAGAGTCCCAAGGTGGCTTAGTTCCTCTAGCGAGTGCAACCTACATTAGCCCCACCACAATCATCAATGCAGATGCCTTAACTAGAGGCAATGGCGGACAAATCACTGTTAATTCTACTCAATCAACTCGTGCCTATGGCAGTTTGAGTGCGCGGGGTGGAAGAGTTGCAGGGAATGGAGGCTTAATTGAAACATCAGGAAGTCATTTTCTTGATGTTGCTGGCATTCGCATCGACGCCAGTGCAACCAATGGTTTGGGCGGCACTTGGCTTCTCGATCCACGCAATGTCACTATTGCCTCCACAACATCTAATGGTTCGTTTAGTAATGGCGATCCAAACATTTTCACACCCAGTGGTGATGATGCAGTTGTCAGTACTGGAGATATTACAAACCGACTGAATGCTGGAACCAACGTCACAATTACCACAAGTGGCACGGGAACTCAGGAGGGAAATATCACAGGAGCGGCAACTGGGTTTGGCATTGGTACGCAAAACACAAGCCCCGTCACCTTAACTTTACAAGCTGCCAATAATATTACCCTGCAAAGCTTTGGCATCACTACGAACAATGCTCCCCTGAATGTCATACTGCAAGCTGGTGTCGGTTCTGGTAGTGGGAATATAAGACTCTCAAGTGCTTCAGTTGAAACCAAGGGAGGAGCATTCACGGCAACAGCACCAAATTCTGTATCGCTAGAAAGCTTGACAATACGCAGCAACAATGAAGTAAATTTTGCTGCTCCCATCACTATCACAGCTCCTTCTGTATCAATTAAAGCTGCTGAGCTTGACAGTAACACGAGCAGTAATGGTGATGGTGGGTTAATCTCTATCAACGCTAACTCGCTGGCACTGCAACCAGGTGGAAGTATCAACACAAACACAAGCGGCATTGGCAATGGCGGGTTAATCTCCATCAACACTAACTCGCTGGCGCTGCAAGGGGGTGGACGTATCAACACAAGCACAAGTGGCAATGGTAACGGCGGGGCAGTCTCTATTAGTACTAGTAATTTCACCTCAGATAGTGGAGGAGGCATTACTACCAGGACGAGTGGCATTGGCAATGGTGGCTCAGTCGCTATTAAAACTGACTCGCTCACACTTACTGCTGATGCAAGTATAAACAGCAACGCTAGCAATCAAGGGAATGGCGGTTCAGTCTCCGTTAACGCGAACTCATTTACACTTCAATCTGGTGGACGTCTCAACAGTGACACGAGTAGCAGTGGCACTGGGGGGTTAATCTCTGTGAATGCGAACTCACTCTCATTTTTACCGGGTGGAAGTATAAACAGCAACACAAGTGGCAATGGTAATGCCTCTGGAGGATCACTGACCATCAAAGCTGACTCCCTTACCATCACTGGAGGCGTAATTAAGAACGCAACCACTGGTAATGGGAGATCGGGAAACATCGACATCAACGCCAACTCATTTGCACTTATAAACGGTGGGATTTCCAATGAAGTTGACAATTCTGCAAGTGGTAATGCAGGAAATCTGACTATTAACTCCAAAACTGTTCAGATAGAAAACAACGCTGGTATAAGTAACAATACTAATAGCAAGGGTAATGGGGGACAACTTATTCTCAATGCTGACACCGTTCAGTTGAAAAACCGTGGGGGAATTGGCATAGACGCTACAGGTGAAGGAAACGCAGGTCAACTTCGCCTCACTGCAAACTCACTCTTAATGGAAAATTCAGGGATTGGCAGCAATAGTTCGGGAACTGGTAATGCTGGAGAAATCAACATTAATGTTGCTGGCACGATCTCACTCAACAACAGCCGTATTCGTTCAATTGCTAACAGTAGTGGACAAGCAGGACAAATTAATCTCACATCTGGTTCTCTGAAAATCAGCAACAGTAGCAATATTAATAACAGCACCACAGGTCAAGGTAATGCCGGAGCGATCGCCATCCGAACAGGCTCATTTACAATAGAAGATAATAGTGGAGTGAGTAGTGATACTGGAATAGACAGAAGCGTAGGCTTTAGCCCCATCGACAACACAGGCAATGCCGGACGCATCGACATTATCGCAGATACTGTTTCCTCTAATAACCGTGTCTTAATTAGTAGTGAAACAAGTGGCCGAGGATCTGCGGGAGAGATTACGCTAAAAGCTAATTCCCTGACACTGACAAATGGCAGTAGTATCAGTACAAGTAGTTTGGACGGTGCTAAAGGCAATCCAGGACAAGTAAACGTTACAGCCCAGTCAGTTTTATTTAGTAATGATATTTCTAACTTTAACAATGGTGATACTAGTGGTTTGGGCAGCCTCAATAGAGGGACAGGCAATCCCGGGGGAACAATCGTTCTCAATGCCGACTCTGTTGTCTTAAAAAATGGAGGAGGACTTGCTGTTCGTACTACGAGTCAGGGAAATGCAGGAAGACTCACTCTCAATGCCAACTCACTCTTGACGCAAAATGCAGGAATTAGTAGCGAAACCTCTGGCAGTGGCAACGGTGGGGAAATTGACATTAAAGTTAACCGTGCTGAGATCAGTACAGGAGGTGGTATTTTTGCCAACACTTCTGCCAGTGGAAATGCGGGAATTCTTAATTTCACAACAGATTCTCTAATACAGAATAACACCAACATTATTAGCAATACCTCTGGGAGTGGCAATGCCGGAGAAGTTAAAGTGATTGCCAACTCAGCCGAGTTGAGAAATAATAGTCTGATCGGCAGTCAAACGACTGGTAGTGGAAATGGTGGCAACGTAAATCTGCAAATTAATGGAGCGTTAACTGTGAGCGATCGCTCTAGGATCTCAGTATCCTCTATTCCCTCCTCTAGTGGCAGTAGCACGCAATTGGGTGAAGCAGGTGGTATTAATGTGCAGGCTGGTTCTATTTTTCTCAACAACTACGCCACGATTCAAGGACAAGCAAGTTCCACAAATGGTGGCAGTATTACCCTAAAACCACGAGACTTATTACTACTGCGTAATAATAGTCAAATCTCCACAAGTACAGGTACTGAACAAACAGGTGGTGGTAATGGTGGTAACATTACAATTAATACTCCTTCGGGTGTCATTGTCGGTGTCATGAGAGAAAATAGCGATATCACTGCCAATGCTTTTCAAGGTAGGGGTGGTTTCATCAACATTACAGCTCAGGGAATTTTCGGACTACAGCGCAGCAATCAACTCACTCCATTCTCCGACATTACGGCTTTTTCACAACAGAATCCTCAATTCAATGGCGTCGTACAACTCAACACACCTGATGTAGACCCCAGTCGCGGATTAGTGGAACTACCTAGCAGTATCCTTGATGCTTCATCAAGACTCAAGGATGTTAGCTGTGCTGCCGTTCAGGGTAATAAGGGGAATGAATTTATCGTGACTGGACGCGGTGGTTTACCACCCAGTCCTGACGAACCCCTCAGCAGTGATGTAGTATGGTCTGATACTCGAATGCCCGCGATCGCACTGCAACAGCGTGCAGAGAAACCTACTGCTAAACTACCCTCAAAACCAACAGGAGTGGAAATTATACCAGCTACTGGTTGGGTCTTCAACAATAAAGGCGAAGTCATTTTAATTTCTTCTCAAACCCATTCTACTGGTTTGGGGACTACTCCTATGTGCCGCCAGTAAAACAAAACTAAAAATCTTTACGCATGTGTTTTGAAGCGCGAATGACTGAGTTAAAATCATATTTTCGTCTGCTTGTCAACCAGAAAATTCCTGGGAAAGATGAAAAATATTGAGTAGGAATTAAGTATAATTAAGATCACAGTGAAAACCTGATTACTGCTAGCTGAATTAAAGGATTTAAAGTTACGTTAAAACAGTTGGCTTCAGCTATTAAGATGACGACTAACTGGATACAATTTTTAGGGAATTTTCTGATTTCTGGAGATTTTATACCTCACGGACATTGCTACCTTTGGAAGCCAGAGTTAGTGAGGCTTCATGTCATAGCAGATACGTTGATTGCGCTTGCCTACTATTCTATTCCAGTGATGCTGGTTTATTTCGTCCGCACCAGACGAGATGTGCCTTTCGACTGGATTTTCTGGATGTTTGGAACATTTATCATTGCTTGCGGCACTACCCATCTCATGGAGGTGTGGACGCTTTGGTATCCTACTTATTGGTTATCAGGGTTAGTTAAAGCCATCACAGCTTTTGTCTCTGTATTTACGGCTTTAGAACTAGTGTTGTTATTACCTAAGGCACTGGCTTTACCTAGCCCCGCTCAACTAGAGGTAACAAATGTAGCTTTGCTTAACGAAGTCATCGAACATAAGCGTACAGAGGAAGCATTAGGCAAAGTACTTGACGAATTGGAAATTAGAGTTCAAGAACGGACAGCAGAGTTAATCAGAATCAATGAATCGTTACAGGGGGAAATCACCGAACGCAGGCGCGTAGAAGAAGCGTTGCGAGAGAGTGAAGAACGTTTTCGCGCTATATTCAATCAAGCAGCTGTTGGCATTGCCCAAGTCGCTAGGGATGGTTGGTGGTTATTAGTTAACCAGAGGCTTTGTGATATTGTCGGGTACACGCAAGAGGAGATGCGATCGCTCTGCTTCCAAAATCTCACTCACCCAAACGATCTGGATACGTATTTGGAATACGCTAATCAGATATTAGCTGGTGAGATTCAAACTTACTCCGTGGAACAGCGCTATTTTCGCAAAGACGGTGTCATTATTTGGATTCATCTTACTATGTCTTTAGTCAGCGAATCTTCTCAGGAGCCAAAGTATTTTATTGGTGTCATTCGAGACATAAGTGACCGTAAGCGGATGGAGGAGGCATTGGGGGAAAGCGAACAGCGATTTCGTTTGATGGCAGATACTGTTCCGGTGATGATCTGGGAATCCGGTACCGATAAGCTTTGCAATTATTTTAATAAAGTCTGGTTAGAATTTACTGGACGAACAATCACACAAGCAATGGGCAACGAGCAGTTTCTTTGTGTTCATCCAGAGGATAGAGAATTTTGTTTACAAACTTACATCAATGCCTTTGATACTCAACAAGAGTTCACAATAGAATACCGTCTCTTACGGTTTGATGGTGAGTATCGCTGGATTTTAGATACGGGCATCCCACGATTTACTCTAGATGGCAGGTTTGTCGGCTATATTGGCTCAGGTGTAGATATAAGCGATCGCAAGCAGGCAGAAGAGCAGATTCAAGCATCGCTTGTAGAAAAAGAAGTGCTATTGAAAGAAATTTATCACCGAGTCAAAAACAATTTACAAGTCATATCTAGTCTACTCAACCTGCAATCTGAGTATATCGAGGACGACCGCGATTTGGAAATATTCCGACAAAGCCAGATGCGGATTGAATCAATGGCGCTCGTTCACGAGAAATTGTATCAAGCTAAAGACTTATCAATGATTAATTTTGGTGACTATATTCGAGATTTAGTTGCCAGTTTATTTAGTTCATATGAGGTGAATACAGATGCGATCACTCTCACCATAAATATCAATGATATTTTCCTCGGTTTGGATGTAGCAATTCCTTGCGGTTTGATTGTCAATGAACTTGTTTCCAATTCTTTAAAATATGCTTTTCCCACCAAACAATACGGGAAAATTCATATTTTTATGCTTTCAAATAACGATAATCAATTTACCTTGAGCGTGAGTGACAATGGGATTAGTTTACCATTAGATTTTGACATCAAAAATATCACTACATTAGGTTTGCAGTTAGTAGATGCTTTAACTCATCAACTTTCTGGTAATCTTGATCTGAACAGGAATTCTGGATTGGAAGTAAAAATTATATTTCCAGTATTAGGAAAAACTTGAAACTATATCAAACAATGAAAAACACAAAAATTTTAGTTGTAGAAGATGAAGGTATTGTTGCTAAAGATTTGCAAAATCGCTTAAAGAAAATTGGCTACATTGTCCCAGCTATCGCTTCTACTGCAGTAGAAGCAATTCATCAGGCAGCAGAAATTCTTCCAGACTTAGTGTTGATGGATATCAAATTAAAAGGAGATATAGACGGTGTAGAAGCGGCTTGGGAAATCCACAATCGATGGAACATTCCTATCATCTATCTTACTGCTTACGCGGATGATAGCACGTTGGAGCGAGCAAAAAAAACAGAGCCATTTGGCTATTTACTTAAACCTTTTAAAGAAAGGGAACTCTACACCACTATTGAAATAGCTCTTAATAAAGATAAGTTAGAAAAGCAATTAAAAGAAAATAAACAATTTTTGACGACAGTTATTAAAAGTATAGATCATGGTGTAATTGCCAGTGATGATCAAGAATTAGTTACTTTTATGAATCCTGTTGCTGAAAAATTAACAGGATGGAAACAAGAAGAAGCTATAAGAAAAGATGTATCAGAAATATTTAAAATTATCAATATTGAAAATCGTATTCCTGTAGAAAATACTCTCAAACAAGTTTTCCAAAAAGAGAAGATGTTTTGCTCACAAGAAGATGTTATTCTCATTTCTAAAAATGGTATAGAAACACCAATTAATAATAGAATTGCACCTATTAAAAATGATACAAATAATCTGATAGGTGTCGTGTTATTGTTTCGAGATATTACCGAACACAAACTAGCTATTGAGGCACGGCGGGAGCAAGTTGTTCAAGAGCAAATTGTCCTGCAATTGGAACAACTCAATCAAGTTAAAGATGATTTTCTAAATACTGTTTCTCACGAACTGCGAACTCCTCTATCCAATATTATCATGACACTTCAAATATTAAAAAATACTTGTACTAACAAGCAGGAGCAGCGCTATCTAGAAATTTTACAATCTGAATGCAATCGCGAGCTCGATCTCATCAACGATCTACTAGATTTACAACGCATAGACGCGACAACAACTTCTTCGTTAAACCCTGAACCATTGATGTTGCAATACTGGTTGCCTAACCTTCTAGAAGCATTCTTTGTACGATCTCAACAAAGACAGCAAATTCTCCGGCTCAATATTCCCTCCGACATGCCACCACTCATCACAGATAGCTCCAATCTGGTACGCATTTTTTCGGAATTGCTTAATAACGCTTGTAAATATACTCCTGCTGGTGGTGAAATTATCCTCAGCGTTCACCATGTGGAAAATGAGGAATATAACGCAACTCACTCCACCATCTTTACAATCGGCAATTCCACAGAAATTCCGGCAGCAGCTTTACCAGATATATTTGAGAAATTCTATCGCGTTCCTCATGCTGATATCTGGAAACAAGGAGGTACGGGGTTAGGACTAACTTTAGTACAGAAGATAGTTGCACAACTACACGGAACCATTGAAGTTGAAAGTAGGGCTGGATGGACTACGTTCACTCTCACGTTTTCTAATTTGTAACTATTTTCAACCACATAAACTACAGTACAAGCATTGAGGTTGGTTTGTTTACAAAAAATTGGCAGCTATGAGTCAAGGGCATCCGGCTGAATGTTAGGACAAATTGTCTCTTCCGACTTAATGGTTAAACTGTCCCATCCTGAAAGTATTGTCTTAAGTTCATTGCGCAAGCCAAATAATACTTCAACCTGGTGATCTATCTCGAGTATTTTATCATTCAGCTTTTGTTGAATTTCATTACAAGCAGGTTTTCCCCCATCATAGACTTGGAGAATTTCACCAATTTCTTGCAAACTCAAGCCAAGGCTTTGAGCGCGTTTAATAAAGGAAAGACGGGTTATGACAGACAGTGAAAATTGCCGAAAGCCTCCCTCTGTTCGCTCTAATGACTCAAGTAAGCCTAAACTTTCGTAATAGCGAATTGTCCTAATAGGGACTCCACTAAGATCTGTTACCTGACCAATTAAAAGTAGTTTTTTATCTTTACTTAGCATAGCTGAGCAATCAAATGGATTTGATCTAATATTATGCTCTCACTTATCAACCGCTCCCGACTTATAGCGGTTCTGAGATTATGGGTGATTCGACAGATAACATGATATAACTAGCTTTAACTATCCTAACTTCCCAAAAAAAAGAAGTGGCATCGCCACTTCTAAGAAATTCCCAGGTAGAACCTGAAATGAGTATAACCACTCTAAAAATTGTAAATCGTATAAATTTACACTTATTAACTTGAGATGCTAGTTTTTTTGCGTTTGTAAATCTGTTGAATCAGAAGGGGAAGTAGTGCGTCTGCTCGTAAATGGAGAGGGGGGAATAGGGATTCAAAGAGTAATAACATCCCTTGCCTCCCCACTCCTGATTTCTAACTCCTCACTCAACCACTTCATTCACAGGGAATCTATCAACCAGTTGTATGGCGCGATAAGTATTGTTAAGCAGGGATTGTGGTAAGTTAGGGACATGGGGGATTTGCGATAATAAATCCAAAGTCCGACGTAGAATTCGCACGACATCACCTTCATCCAAACTTGTATTGTCACAGAGTTCTACCCATTCGATACCTAATGCCCACTTTTCCACCAAGGCAATTAGCTCAAATTCCAACCACATAGGCAATGCTACATTATATTTATGCTGCACTTGGAACATTTTGCGGCGGATTGGTCGCAATCTGGATAATGCTTCTGCAACTTCATCACTGAGATCAAAGTTAACTCTACTGTCTGGACGAGGGGTTTCTGTGACTAAAGCGGCAATTGCTGCTGCTAAATGATGGGGATCTAAGTTATCTAACTCACCGCTAGCAATTGCTAAACCCAGCCACAATTCATTCTCGCCTCGAAGTGCGGCAACAATTTGCCCTAATAGTGTAGGAAGTAAGTTATCCAGACATTCAAAGCGTTGCAAAATTTCAATGAGATGAAGAAACTCTTCCCAGTGACTTTGAGACTGTTGATCTACATGTGCTTGTAAATGTTGGATTTCGGCTTCTAGTTCGACGATCTGCGCTTTGCGTTTCATCACCGTACTAGAATTGCCGAGTTGATATAAGGGATGAGCTTCTAATTCTTGCTGTAGGGTTGCCACATGAGTAAGTTGTTCTGCAACTTCTGATGGCATGTATACAGATTCATCTGGAATGAGAATTTGTTGGGCGATCGCTACTGTTTCCCTATTGCTAAAATGTGAATGTCCTGGTACTAATGGCATCTCAGATGGTGGCAGTACGTCAGGAGGCACATTAATGCGTGGTAATTCTGCATATAAATCCATGACATCTTCGCTTGAAGCCACGTACCAGCAATTATTTTGCCCCAAGCAGACTAAATAAGGAGACTCACCAATACCTGGTGTTTTCCCCACTAACACTGCTTTAATCGGCACTGGTACTGTAATATTTGTGCCCTTAAGACTTAACAACGTTCCCGACACAGCAAAACCCAACATCATTCCCAGTTCTTCTCGTCTGAGTTCCTGTGCTTGTTCCTGCAAGGTTCTCAAGAGCTTTTGTTCCACGCGCAGGCGTTGCCTTAGCTTCTCATAATAAGCCAGTTCATCGTCATCAATGGCAGCAACTTGTGCTTGTAACTGGGATAATTGTGCTTGTACCTGGGCAATCTCCTCATACTGCGGTTGGAGGTGTAAAGTTCCTAAGTACCGCCCAAAACTTCGTTCTACCAGTTCCCGAGTTTGGTCTAGAGTGTGAGTCTGTAGTAAATTCAGCACCATCCCATAACTAGGTGTAAACTGACTTACCAAGGGATTTGCTTTGGATGTGGCTAAATACGCTGCTTCTTTGACGCCTTCAAAGGGAGTTTGTAGCGTCACCACATGACCTCGTTCATCCATCCCACGACGACCAGCCCTTCCCGCCATTTGTAGGAACTCCGAAGCGTTCAACAGGCGATGTCCGGTGTCGGTTCGCTTGGACAGGGTGGAGATAACCGTTGTCCGGGCTGGCATGTTAATTCCTGCAGCCAGTGTCTCGGTGGCGAATACGACTTTTATCAGTCCTCGCTGAAAGAGTTCTTCTACCAAGACTTTCCATGCAGGTAAAATACCCGCGTGGTGGGCGGCGATGCCTCGGTATAACGGTGCAATGTGTCCGGAACGTCCCGCGTCGGGATTGCGGCTTAAGAATTCGTCGATGAGTACCCGCAACTGATATGCTTCATCAGGATCTACCAGCCACAAGTCGCCTACTTCTCCCACCGCTTTATCGCATCCCCGACGGCTGAAGATAAAGTAAATTGCAGGTAGCATGTCCCGTTGCTGAAGTTGATTCAGAACGTAGACAAGGTTCGGGGCTTCGGGCCTACCACCTTTACCCCTCTTTTCTCCCTTTACTTTCTTTTTCAGTAAACGAGAATTGACTTGAGTTTTGTCATCATTGAGTAGGGGAAATAGCCCTTTGGTATTGCCAAAGTGAAATTCTAATGGAACTGGACGAAAATCAGAGTAAATTAAATCCGTTGGACCGTGTACTTGATTTAACCAGTTGGTGAGTTCATCGCTATTGGCAACCGTAGCCGACAGCGCCACAAGTTGAACTTCTGGAGGGCAGTAGATTACTGATTCTTCCCAAACCGTCCCTCGTTGGCGATCATTCATGTAGTGGCATTCATCCAGTACCACCGCCTCAACGTCTGTTAACGAGATGCCAACTTGTCCGATAGGGGTGCCATAAAGCATATTCCGGAAAATCTCTGTAGTCATCACCAAAATTGGTGCGTCCCGGTTGATGTTGGCATCTCCTGTTAACAATCCGACAAGATCGAAGCCGAATTTTTCACGAAAGTCACGCAGTTTCTGATTTGAAAGCGCCTTCAAAGGAGTTGTGTAAAATACTCTTTTTCGGCGTGCCAAAGCACGAAATATAGCATATTCACCCACTAATGTCTTTCCCGAACCAGTGGGCGCACAGACTACTACAGATTTTCCAGCATTTAGAGAAGCGATCGCATCTAACTGAAACCGATCCAGTTCAAAAGGAAATATCGAACTGGGGTCAAGTTCTGAAGACAGGGCAGGATAATTCACTCAATCACAATTGCAACCGGACTGTTTACTATGTTATTTCAATCCCGAATTTGGGTTTATTCAGAATCACCCCGTCCCTACACCACAAATCAATCCTTTTTTAGGTATTATATTGAATTTTGACACTCTCCGGCAACACAGAGGGAGATTCTGATTTCAAACTTACCTTCTTACACTCATATTATTTTCCCAGTTCTTGGGATCTGGCTGTTGCGGCTTTTACTGCTTCAATTATAGCTGAGCGAAATCCAGCTGCTTCTAATTGAGCGATGCCAGCAATTGTTGTCCCGCCAGCACTGGTTACGCGATCTTTGAGTTCTGCTGGATGTATTTTTGTTTCTTGAAGCAACTTGGCTGTTCCATGCACAGTTTGTAGTGCCAGTTGATAGGCGATCGCCCTTGGTAAACCTGCTGCGACTCCACCATCAGCCAGTGCTTCTACAAATAGTGCCACATAACCGGGACCCGATCCTGATAGTCCCGTTACCGCATCCATCAGCGTTTCTGGAACTTCTACAACTTCTCCTACCGCTGAAAAGATTTGCCGTGCTGTTTCTTGATGAATTGCTTTTGTGTAGGCACCTAAACAGATCGCGGTTATTCCCTCGCCTACGGTGAGGGGTGTATTGGGCATTGCCCGAATGACTGGTATGTTCGGAAAAGCTGCTTCTAGGTTACTTATAGGCACACCTGCCAAGATCGAAATCACCAGAGGTTTGGCTGTCTCCAGTACTTCTGCTAATTCTTGAGCGATCGCACTAAATATCTGGGATTTGACTGCCAAAAAAACGACTTCCGTTGCTTGCGAAAAAACCAATCGATTGTCCGCCGTTACGGAGACACCGTATTTCTCCTCCAAATAAATTTGTCGTGAGGAATCCGGTTCACTCACGAGCGCTTCTGATGCTAGATAGATTTTTTGAGCAATAAGGCGGGATAACAGCGCTTCTCCCATAACCCCGCCACCAATTAAGCCAAATTTGACAGACAAGTCAATATTCCTTTTCTTTAATTTTAGATCTTAGATCCAATCTCAAATCTAAAATTCCCAATTTAAAATTCCTAAACTATTGTGCCATCCGGTTGGCTTCTTGACCCCATGCTGGATTTGCACCGGTCGTACGTGAAGGACGTACTGGCGGTTGCGGCACTTCATGAATAACTCCTGTTTGGGTGCTTACTTGCACGCAGCTTGGTGTAAACAAAAATATACTCTCTCCAATGCGTTCTTGATGTCCATCAAGTGCGTAAGTGCCGCCTGCCACAAAATCGACAGCCCGCTGTGCTTGATCTGGGTCCATTATTGTTAAATTTAGGACTATTGACTTGCGCTCTCGCAATGCTTGAATGGCTTGAGGCATTTCTTCAAATGTACGGGGTTCAATAACCAGGACTTCCGAGATTCCATTTACTGCGTTTGGCATACCAATAACATTACTCATAGGCTTAGGTCCTGCTGCTACTTCGTTCTCCATTGTATGCATTGGTTCGCGCCAACGTCGATTTTGAGTTGTAGGTTCTTGTGGCGCTTGTTGGACATTTTGTTCTTGATACAGATTTTGGTAACTCTCTGCCTCTGGTTCTTCCTCGTAGTACTCATACTCCACCGGCTCATTAAGTCCGACAAAGTCTCTCAGTTTGGAAAAGATATTATTCACAATCTACACTCCTAGTCCTGGTTTCTTTTATTGATAGGCGCGAAAGCTATCTCCGTTAACTTTTTTATGTTACAGAAGACCCACAGCTTAGCAATTTTATCGCTGTTTGTAGCATTGACTACAATTTTTTTTAATAAATACACGCCCCTGAATTGTTTGTATATTATTTATACACAACAACGAGACAAAAGTGTATCTTAAACAGTTAAATAAAGAAACCTATTTTAGGTTGAATCTTTTAAAAATTATTTCTCCTTTGTAATTTTTATGAAGTGATTATGTAGTGCGATTGCCAAATAAAATAGTTCCCAACCGAATCATTGTTGCACCAGCTTGCACCGCTAGTTGATAGTCTCCTGACATTCCCATCGAAAGATGTCGAATTTGAAGATGAGACCAATTTTTTTTCTGGATCTCCTTTGTCAGATCACGGGTATGATGAAACACATCCAAAATTTCTGAATCGTTTAGTCCTAAAGGTGGAATTGTCATCAAACCCTGAATTTGTAAATTTTTACATTCATCAAGTGCTGGTAAGTCAGCGAATAGTTCTGGCACAGTCCAACCCGATTTACTGGGATCGGCGAGAATCTTCACTTGTAAGCAAACGAAAGGATTAATTCCCAGCTCTGATGCTAATTGGTTCAAGCGCTGTGCCAGTTTCAAATTATCTACTGAGTGAATCCACTGGAATTGTTCAATCGCTTTTTTAGCTTTGTTGGTTTGTAAATGTCCAATAAAGTGCCAGCGTAGATCCGACAAATCTTGCAACTCGGCTTGTTTCGTGGCGGCTTCTTGAATGCGACTCTCCCCAAAATCTCGAATCCCTGCAGCATAAGCACAGCGCATTGCATCTGTTGATACTTGCTTTGTGACAGCAATTAGCCGCACTGAATCTGGCAGGGCGGAACGAAGGGTGGCAATCCGAACACTAATCGAACTAGTCATTGGAATGTGCGTTGGAAAATACTCTGAACCTGATCGTACTCCTGAGATTGTCCACTGCGCCGCAGGCTACGTAAGCGATTTTCTAGCATCATTCTTGCCTCGGTACGTCCTATAGACTGAAATTTAAGACCTTTAACGTCAGTTGCCACTAAAAAAAATAAGCGCTGAGCATAAAGAGTTGTGAACAACTCTTGGTGATCATCTACCATACAGATTCTATAGAGCAAACCCCAAGTAGGATGATTTAAGTATGTTTCCGAGTTTTCTGGGTTCATTGAATACTAAGGTATGACTATAATCTGTCTTTTTGCAGATGAATACAAATATTCTGATGATGATAGCTGTATTTCGTCAAAATATTTGCCCAAAATGCCAAAAAATTCATCATTGAGGGGAGCAAGGGGAGTAGCTAGGAATTTAGCCAAAAATAAGAGCGTTAAATTCCCCATTTTTGATGAGAATTTAAGCGATCGCAAAGGGGGGAAATAGAATATTGGACTTGAAAAGGTGATTGGTAGTACAAACGTTCACCTCAACACGAGTACTTTTGACTCATAACCTCTTACTCCTCATTCCCTCCTCTCTCCCTATTCTCAAGGTGATTCTGAGTTCTGCATTCTGCTCAATTAGAACCATTGTCAGTGCCTTGAATTGTGCTTGTGCTGTGTGCAGAGATTCATCCCATTCTCTCTCAATATTACTGTCTGCGACAATCCCTGCTCCAGCTTGCCCCCAAATAATTTTGGCGTTGCTGATTGAGGTGATGAATTTTGCCGGGAGCAAAGGCAAGGCAGTGCGTTAGCTCGCTGTGCGCGCTCATGAGTGTTAGCCTGCTCTCACGGCGACTGGAGCTCTTGGTTCCCTAGCTTGAAGCAACTGCCGCGCAAAGGCGAGGCAGCGCGCTAGAGGCGTTTTCCCACGCCCAGGCGACTGTCGTCCCGAAGAATCGATCTTGATCCTTAGTCAAAAATATCAATTCCAAAGCGCAAATATGCAACCCCATAATTTTAAGTGGAGGGAGGGGAGAAAATGAATATTTCCTCATTTCCCTTGTCTGATGTATCTCTCACGACAATAGGAAACTACTACTTTTAATTGGGTACAACCCGCTCTGCTTCTGGCTATCTGGTCATTCTCTAAAGTTCTAAAATAGAGTTAGGTTATAAAAGCAACGCTATAATTACATGAAAATACAGTCATCCGTGCTAGTGCATTTAGGCTTTGGAAAGTATGTACGCTCTGACCAAGTGAAAGCAATTATACCAATTGAAGAAGACCGAGGACCGGGGCGGCGTACCTTTGTTCAGTTGGTAGAACAATCCGATCCGATTATTGCTTCTCGGGCTGAAGATACTATTGTACGGGACTTAGTACAGGAACCACGTGAAGTTACTCAAGCCCGCCAGCAGCAAGAGATTCTCCAAGATTTACTAGTAGACCTAAGTAATGTCAATTCGACAGTGCGGCGTATTAGTCGTGATGAAGGTGGTTTGGATCTAGATTTGTTGGAACGGCGTATCCGGCAAGTCTTGGAGAATGAAGCAAAATAAGTGCGACTTACCTGAAGCAAGCAAAGCCCCAGGCAAAAACCTAGGGTTTATTTTGAGCCAACACTGCGAACTAAAGTTACGCGGATTCAGGCGCTTAAGTTAGGATTAGCTTTTCGTCCGAACCTGTTTGCACAGGATGACTATCACAGCGTACTTTTCTAGCGAATTTACGAACCGCTCTGCCGTTATATCAGGACACGGGGTTTCAGACTAGCTTACTCTTCTTGCAGTTTAAGTTCAACATTCCCACGCCTCCAAAAAGAGCGACTCCGCCCTCGGGACAAGCCCTACGTAGGAACTTCCTGATTTCTCGTCCAACCAATATCCCAGTACTTACAACCGTGGATTATGGACAATTTCAACGTGGTTTAAGCATTTGCACACTCTTTTAAAAACTGTGTATTTGATCACCACTATTAAAGATTATAACACGGCAGTTGAAACTGCAAGGGGCCGTCTTTCCACCCCGATATGAATAACGTAGATGTATCAATTCATTTAATTTCTTGATACATCTACTTCGGGGCTACCAGACATCCCGATCTTTTTAGGTGTAAACCATAGTGAGCATGACGGCTTACTGCCTTAATCTATTGTTTCACTGCCGTAAAAAGTAGCCAAAATGCCAAGGATGAACCTTTGTCTGATTAAAGACTCGGATTCGATGGATAATTACGATTTACCCAGTTGAAATTATGAATATCATCCCTACTGAGATTCCTGATATCGTAATTATCAAGCCTCAAGTCTTCCAAGACGATCGCGGTTTTTTCTTTGAGGCTTTCAATCACCAAGGATTTACTGAAAAAACTGGCATTAATGCTCACTTCGTTCAAGATAACCACTCCTACTCCAAGCAAAACGTCCTGCGTGGGTTGCACTACCAAATCCAACAGCCGCAAGGCAAACTCGTTCGTGTCATTGTCGGCACGATCTTTGATGTCGCTGTAGATATTAGAAAAAATTCCCCCTCTTTCGGAAAGTGGGTTGGTTACGAGCTAAGTGCCGACAACAAACACCAAATCTGGGTACCTCCTGGCTTCGCCCACGGCTTTGTTGTCCTCTCAGAAATTGCAGAAGTTCTTTACAAAACGACAGACTACTACGCCCCTCAATATGAACGATGTATCCTCTGGAATGATCCTGATTTAGCTATAAATTGGCATTCAATCGCAACCCCAATTCTCTCTGCTAAAGATGCAACCGGGAAACCCTTTAAAATGGCTGAGGTTTTCTCTTAATCGAGTCAGGAGCGATCGCACCTCAAGTAAAGTGCGATCGCCCTCAAGTCATGCTAACAAGAGCAGTTTATGCCAATGCCTTACCGAAATCTTCCGTCAAATATGAATGGTAATTAACATTACCAGTGTCATTGGCAAGATTATAGTACCCAATACCAATATCATGGTAATTGGGGTTGAGAATGTTGGCACGATGTTCAGGACTGTTCATAAATCCTTGAACAAATTGTTCTGGTGTAGTGTAACCTGCAGCAATATTTTCCCCAACATAAGAATATTGGTAGCCTGAAGCTTTGGCACGATCGCCAGGTGAGGAATTATCTAATCCGGTGTGACTGAAATAGTCATGAACCGCCATGTCTTCACTATGAGCTTGGGCAATGTTTGCTAACTTAAGATTCACCTGCAGCGGTTGCAACCCGTTTTGAACACGTTGCTGGTTTGTCAAATCTACAACACGCTGTATAAAAGAATTATCAGTTGTTGCAGGCGTGGCAGATTCAGGAGTTACAGGTTGAGGTAATGTCGCCCGATTTGTGGTAGATGAGTTCCAAGCATCAACAATGTGTTCATTGTTTAAGCCAGTTAAGTGATCATTTTTGTTGCTATTTAGGTTCCACGATGGCGATTGGTATTGGTGATTGAAGTCAGCTAAACCATTCTCAGGAGTGCGAACAAAAGAAAGATCGGCACCTGGTTCATTCAAACCATACTGTAGAGAGTTTAATCCTGTTTGTGCATTTTTTATTCCTTGGATATCAGGATAAGTACTTTGGTCAAAATTCGCGTCAAACAAATTTGTGGGCATAGGTCACATTTTCAGAGTTACTGGATTACTTGGTATGCCCCTGATAACTCTAAGTATTCCCTATGCCATTACGGCTACCAACCACAAAGATAATATCTTTACGGTTAACTCTAAGCACAAGTAAATTGGGAACACAGGTACTTATTGTATCAAAAGAATAGTCAAATTTCCTTAACCATAAAAATTTGCCAATCTCTCTCTTTATTCCTCGTACCATATAAGTAAATCGAAGCGATAGCTTGACAAAATGATTTCTACTGTGTTATTTCTACCAATCTATCAGCAGCGAACGGCTGTTCGCCTTTTGACACTCTCCGTCCGATCATGAGCGAAGATTATGCGCGACTTTTCAGCCCTAATATCCAATTTTGCGTAGGTTACGCTGGCTCAATACGTTTGCCTTTAAAAGGCGTATAGACTTCTCCGAAAATTATGTAAAGACGCTTCAAACAGTGCGTCTCTACATAGGATTTGGGTTGACGCATAATTCCTGACTGGAGATGTCTATTGCAAACATTTTTAAAATTGGTTTTTTAGCTTCAAGTAGTGTGAATAGCTGAACTGGTAAGAATATCTCTTACCTGAGTAGGGGTTAGGTTGGGATTGGCACTGAGCATGAGAGCAACAATACCACTTATGAAAGGGGTTGATGTTGATGTACCGGAGTAAAAAGTATAATTATTGCCTGGAATTGTGGAGTAAACATTGACTCCAGGCGCTGTGACGTAATTGATCGGATCAGATCCAGCTTTGTTTGAGAAGTTAGTAAAGTTTTTGTTATTATCAACTGCTCCAACAGCAATTCCCCAGTTTTTGGCATAGCGTGCTGGATAGTCTGGTGTTGAAGCACTTTCATTGCCAGCTGCCATGACGACAATCACCCCTTTACTACTAGCATATTGAATGGCATACCGTAGAAAATCGTTGCCATCATAACCACCTAAGCTTAGGTTAATGACATTAGCTCCGTGATTGACAGCGTAGTAAATGCCCTTAACTAGAGAGCTGTAAGAGCCTAAACCATCGTTATTGAGGACTTTGACTGGCAGAATTTTGGCATCATAAGCAACACCTGTAACACCGAAGCCATTATTCTCCCCAGCAATCGTGCCAGAGACAAGGGTGCCATGACTATCTCCGTCTAGAACGTTATTGTTATTGTCTGCAAAGTTCCAGCCGTAAACGTCATCAATATAGCCATCGCCATCATCATCTTTACCGTTGCCAGAAATTTCCTTGGGATTTGTCCAGATGTTATCCTTTAAGTCTGCATGGTTATAGTCAACCCCAGAATCCAGAACGGCGACGGTAATACCCTTACCTGTATATCCTCTTGCCCAAGCTTCTGGAACATGGGTTAGATCATTGCCCCAGTTGTCACCTCCTAAATTAGGAACATTTGCAAATGCAGATTGTCCGATTGCTCTGGCGACTGCTACTCCCGCATCTACTAAACCGTATCCATCAGTTGATTTAAAAACCTGAGAGGATAAGGGTCTTGGCGTATTCGATACCGTTAAGTTGTAATTAGTATTCACTCCACTCTCGGAGTTAAGGTAAATGTAGTAAGTACCAGAATTTAAGGAAAGATTAATTGTTTCGGATGTCGTGTTATTGTATATACCTGTAGCAATACTATTGCCATCACCATCAAGTAATTGAATATCAGCATTACCGTCTGAAGTGAGGCTAAAGTTGCTCATGTTACCAATAGTGAAGCGGTAGTAATTGTTGGGATTGCTACCTACATAGACTTTGATACTGCGGCTACCGTAGAGGATACCAAGGCTCGGAGCACTGTTTGTCGTGTCACCTGATGTTGATACAGAAATTTGCTCTGATGGGCTACTAAAACGACCTTCTTTAAAGCCATAAATCTCAAAGTGTTGCTCAGCCTGTTGATTGTCAAAGTGTGCTGCCTGGAGGTCAGTATTATGATCTAGATAGAACTTAACATTGAATGATTCTGAGGAAGCTCGTCCTTCACTCAAACCATAATCTTCAAAATGTTCTAAGAGTTGAGTGTTAGAAAAACCTGCTTGAGCCAAGTCGGAATAAGCATTACGGTAGTAATTACTATCAAACGAAACAGAGAATCTGCGTCCTTCAGCGACACCATAGCTTGCTAAATGCTCAAAGAGTTGGAGATTGTTCCAACCTATTTTAGCTAGATCGAGATTAGCCGCAGCATACAAATTGAGATCGACAAACCCACTAAAGCGACGTCCCTCAGATAAACCGTAAGTTTCTAGGTGTTCTAATGCTTTGTTATTGTTAAAGCTTGTTAAATCACCGTTCACACTTCGATAGAAGTTAAGATCCACAAGGGGCGAAAAACGACGTCCTTCACCCACACCGTAGCTTTGCAAATGCTGAAACAACTGCTCATTGTTAAAGCTTCCTAAGTCACTGTTGTGGCGTCGATAAAAGTCCAGATCAACAAAAGGTGAAAATTTTCGTCCTTCACTGACACCGTATTTAGACAGATGCTCGTAAGCTTGGCGATTACTGAAGTTAGCTAAGTCACTATTACTGGCGCGATAAAAATTCAGATCGATCAGTGGAGAAAAGGAGCGACCTTCATTCAGACCATATTTCTGAAAGTGCGATAATGCTTGTGCATCACTCAAGCCCCGTAAATCAGAGTTGGCTGCACGGTAAAAACTGGCGTCAAAAACGCTTAAATTCATATAATTTATTTTGCCAAAAGCTCTTGTAGCTAATGTTAGTTTTCCCTCGATTCCAGAGCTTTTATCTTCTAAAGACAATAGGATTTAAAATCTTACAATAATTTCATTTACAGAAAAAAATACTTAAATTACTATAATGAAAAGCTACATTAATGAAGTGGTGTTTGAGTTAGCAACCCCGCTCTTAAGAAACGAGGCGGCTATTAAGGGGAGACGCATCGCTCACTAGATACAGTTAGCTACGCTGATAACGACAAAGTATAGTTACTATTAAGGCTAGAGTAGTTGGTGTAGACGTGAATAAAGTAGGTTCCGGCTCCTAACGTTCTGTTGATTGAGCCATTGCTGTGCGGAGTGCCAGAGGTACTATCCAAACTGTCACCATCGTCTCTCTGAGTGTTGCCATTGTAATCGTAAATCAATTCTGCATTAACGAAATCAGTTAAATCAGTCAACGAAAGTTTGAATTTACTGCTAGAAGGCAAGGTGAAGCGGTAGTAGTCGTCACGATCTGTACTACCCACAAAGTCTTTATAAATGCTAGTGCCGCTTAAAGTCCCAATATTAAGAGCCGTACTTAAGCTGTTGCCTGGATTTGTTGGTGTTGTAGATGGGCTGGGATTTGCTGACACTCCCAAGGTATAGTTAGTATTTAGGTTAGATTGGTCAGTGTAAACGCGAATGAAGTAGCTACCTGCTCCTAAAGTCTTGTTAATTGAGCCATTGCTGTACCGGCTGCCATAGGTATTGTCCAAGACTTCGTAATTATCTATCTGACCATTACCATTGCTGTCGTAAATCAATACCACATTTGCAGACTCAGTTAGACCAGTCAAGGATAAATTAAAATTACTGGTTTGTGCCAAACTGAAGCGGTAGTAGTCGTTACGATCACCAATACCGACAAAGTTAGTAAAACTGCGGATATTGCTGACGCTTCCAATGTCAAGAGCCTTATTCAAGCTATTGCCCGGATCTGTTTGTGTTGAGGATGGGCTGGGAGTCGCTGACACTCCCAAGCTATAGTTAGTATCTTGGTAGTCATAGTCGGTGTGGACATGAATGAAGTAGGTACCTACTCCTAAAGTCCTGTTAATTATGCCATTGCTATACTCACTGCCATAGTTAGTGTCCAAGCTTTCATTATTATCGATCTTACCATTGCCATTGCTGTCGTAAATCAATTGCACACTTGCAGAATCAGTTAGACCACTCAAGGATAGATTAAAATTACTGGTTTGTACTAAAGTAAAACGGTAGTAGTCGTCGCGATCAGTACTACCTACAAATTGGTTGGTGAAATTGCGGTTCCCATTGAGAAAGCCTAAGTTAAAAGCAGTACCAAGGGTGTTATCATCGCGATCTATCGGTAGAGTTATTGATGGCGCACCCTGACGACCTTCTTTAAAGCCATTAATCTCAAAGTGTTGCTCAGCCTGCTGGTTGTTAAGGCGTAAGGTTCTCAGGTCAAAATTGTGTTCAATGTAGTACTTGACATTGAATGCTTCCGAGGAAGCTCGTCCTTCACTCAAACCATAGTTTTCAAAATGTTCCAACAGTTGAGTGTTATTTAAATGTGCTGCTGCCAAGTCGGCATTGGTATTACGATAGTAATTGCTATCAAAAGAAATTGAAAACCTACGTCCTTCAGCAACACCGTAGTCTGCTAAGTGTTGTAATAGTCGAGTATTATCAAAACCTGCAGCAGATAAGTCAGGATTTGCCGCCCGATAGAGATTTAGATCGACAAATGGTGAGAAGCGTCGTCCCTCTCCCAGCCCATATATTTCTAAGTGCTGTAATGCTTGGTTGTTGTTTAGGCTTGATAAGTCGCTATTTATACCCCGATAGAACTTGAGGTCAACAAGGGGGGAAAACTGTCGTCCTTCACCCACACCAAAGTTTCGCAGATGTTCAAATAGTTGCTCGTTGTTCAAGCTTGCTAAGTCGCGATTACTAGTTCGATAGAAATTGGCATCAAAAAAAGGTGAGAATTTGCGTCCTTCACGGATACCATAGTTGGAGAGATGATCATAGGCTTGGCTGTTATTAAAATTAGCCAAATCACTATTGCTAGCGCGATAAAAATTGAGATCGACAAATGGAGAGAAGCTACGACCTTCTTTTAAACCGTAGTTCTGAAAATGTGACAAAGCTTGTGCATCACTGAAGGCTCGCAAGTCAGAGTTGGCTGCACGGTAGAAACTCGCATCAAATAAATTTACTGACATAAATCAAGTCCGAATTGTTACTAATAGATTTGAGATCATTGTTAGTATTCCCGACTTGTGGCGGATTATATCAAACTTATATGTTTTTTAAAGGATAAAAAATATACTTGTTTAGAGGAAAACAATAAGTATTTTTACTGCTAAATAATTTGTAGTTATTTCTAAACAAAAATTGACAACCTGGAAAAATTGCTGTCACAACTGTGCTACCTTACGATCGCCCAATGCTTAGGAGACAAGAAAGGAATGAGTAAAGCAATTCTGCTAATTGGCAGCAATGGTCAAGTAGGCAGGGAACTACAGCGAATCCTTCAAATAGAAGGAGATCTGATTGCAGTTGGACGCCCGACTGTAGATCTCGCACAACCTGACACTCTCCGAAGCGTCATTCGAGAAAACCATCCTCAAATCATCATTAACGCTGCTGCTTACACTGCTGTTGATAAAGCTGAAAGCGAACCAGAACTGGCAAAAGCCATTAATGGTATTGCCCCGAAAATTATTGCCGAAGAAGCTGAAAAATCAGGGGCTTTCCTGATTCATCTTTCTACTGATTACGTTTTTGATGGCAATAGCAGTCGTCCCTACCAAGAAACCGATTCAACTAACCCTTTAAGTGTGTACGGTGAAACCAAACTTGTGGGAGAACAAGCAATTCAAAACTCTTGCGCCCATCACTTCATCCTTCGCACCGCCTGGGTTTATGGCACATTTGGCAAAAGCAACTTCGTCAAAACGATGTTGCGACTGGGGGCAGAAAGGGAAGAAATTCGCGTCGTTGCCGATCAAATTGGAAGTCCTACTTGGGCAAAAGATATTGCAGATGCGATCGCCCGCATTCTTCCCCAGATCGCCCCTGAAATTGCCGGCATCTACCATTACACTAACAGTGGTGTTGCCAGCTGGTACGATTTTGCTGTCACCATCTTTGAAGAAGCCCGACAGGTGGGGTTTCCCTTAAAAGTCCAACGTATTATTCCCATCACCACCGCAGAATATCCCACCCCTGCCCGTCGCCCCAGCTATTCTGTCCTTTCTTGTGCAAAAATATCTACAGTTTCAGAAAATTATCCACCCCATTGGCGACAAGCATTAAGGCAAATGTTAAAAGAATGGTTAGTAGTTAGTAGATAGTAGATAGTTGGGAGCATTAACTAAACAACCAACAACCAACCAACAACTAATAAATAACTGTTATGAAAGCACTCATTCTTTCTGGCGGTAAGGGCACGCGTCTGCGACCATTGACTTATACAGGGGCAAAACAACTTGTTCCAGTTGCCAACAAACCAATTTTATGGTATGGGATTGAAGAGATAGTTGCTTCTGGAATTACGGATATTGGTATCATTATCAGTCCGGAAACCGGGAAAGAAGTGCAGGCAAAAACAGGTAGTGGAGAACAATTCGGGGCAAAAATTACATATATTTTACAAGAAAAGCCTGCAGGACTTGCCCATGCTGTCCAAGTGGCCCTTCCGTTTCTGGAAAATTCTCCCTTTCTCATGTATCTGGGTGATAACCTCATTCAGCAAGGCGACTTGAGTTACTTTTTAAAAAAATTTACTCAACAACAGCAAGATGCCTTAATCCTTCTACGTCCCGTCGCTAATCCTAGCGCCTTCGGTGTGGCTAAGATAGATGAAACAGGGCGAGTGTTAGAACTGATTGAAAAACCAGAAGTCCCTCCATCCAATCTTGCCCTTGTAGGCGTTTATTTCTTTTCTCATGTCATCCATGATGCGATCGCCGGCATTAAACCGAGTGCAAGAGGCGAACTAGAAATTACTGACGCCATTCAAAATCTGATTGACAACCAAAAACAAGTGATTGCTTGTCAGCTTGAAGGTTGGTGGTTAGACACTGGTAAAAAAGATGACTTATTAGAAGCTAACCGTCTGATTCTCGATACCTACTTGAAAACTTCACTTTTAGGGGAAGTCGATGCCCAAAGTCACATTATTGGGCGAGTGAAAATTGGTTCTCAGTCTCAAGTTATTAACTGTACAATTCGCGGACCAGTCATTATTGGGAATAATTGTCATTTAGAACACTGTTTCATTGGTCCTTACAGCAGTATTGCCGATAATGCTACGGTCATTGATACCGATCTAGAACATAGTGTTGTTCTAGAAGGCGCTAAAATCATCGGAATTCATCAGCGCATTATTGATAGTGTGATCGGGCAAAGGGCGCAGTTGATTGTTGCACCTCGTCGCCCCAAAGCTTTGCGATTTCTGATCGGTGATGACTGTCAAATCGAACTAACGTGAGTCATCTCAATATCGCTCTTTTCAGTTGTTTACCATACATTTTCTTCATCTCCCCCAGCCCTTCTCCCAAACTTGGGAGAGGAGTATTCTCATGGAATTTGAAGGCTTATTGTATGTGACTCAAACGATAAACGTTGTAAATTCATGGGATGCGATTAAGGCATTTTATTTCCGACTCTGCGCCTCTTGAAACAATTTTTTAGATCGAGAGTCTTTTGACTTTTGCGCAAAGTCTGCCGGGGGATCTTCCCAAGAGGGAGCTTTGCGGAACGTGGGCAGTGTCGGTTTCCCTTGAGAGAACTTTGCCCTGAGGGAAACCCTATGAATGCAACTTCTATAAGCCCAACTTTCCAAGACGACTTTTGATTCGGAGCGAAGCGACGGTGATTTACTTTTTAACAGTTAATTATTATTCTACCAATCTTGTTGCTAAATTAATCAGTTCGTTGAGAGATAGCCGAGGTGTCAAATCCAAAACACTCATCGTCAATAACTCTCCCGACGATGATTCTATTCACGCTCTCAAAACAGAATCTGTACTTGTTTTAGACGCTACTCACAATCTCGGCTTTGGAAGTGCTTGCAACCTGGGGTTTCAGTTTATTTATGCTGTAGAACCTCAGGCGATTGTCTGGATCATTAATCCAGACGCCTACATTTTAGAAAACACTCTCGCTCAAGTTAACCCATTTTTTAACTTACATCCAGAAGTTTCGATTCTGGGTACAATTGTTCATACTCCTTCAGGAATAATTTGGTTTGCAGGTGGTTGTTTTATTCCAGCAACTGGCGCAATTCTCTCTCAGAACTTATTAGCAAATACACATGAAGATTATGTAACTTGTGATTGGGTTTCAGGTTGTAGTTTAATTGTGAATTTCAAGAAATTTCCTGATTGTCCTCAGTTCGATGCTGCTTACTTTCTTTACTATGAAGATTTTGACTTTTGTAGAAGATATACCAATCAAGGGCATATAATTGCGATTACGAAGCAGTTTGGCGTGCTGCATCAACCGTCTTCAATTACGAATAGATATATTTTCCAAAAAATCAAGCACAGTACCTATAGTTACTTTCTCACTCTAGATAGATATACAAATAAAGGAGTTGTTATTTTGAGATTAACTCGACTCCTGTGTTACGCCTTTATCTTAATAGCTATTAAACCACAAGTTGCATTTGGAAAATTTTGGGGGGTGTTTATTTATTTAAGAGACAAGTATCTGAAAATTTTATAAGGTAGGCAATACCTCAGTTACCTGTTCTAAACTTGGTTTTATACCATTTCACGAAAATCTTGATACTATTTGCTCCCCCTGCTCAAGAATTGCTTGCCTAAATGTATCAACTTTAAAGTGAAACGGTATTAGGGCTGGCTCACTATACCCTCTGATCATTCTTTAATCGCACTTTTATTTAGGATTCTCATAAATGAGCAAATTATTAATTAATTTATCCATTCTGCTGGCTCAACCTACAGGTATAAGTATCTACGCTAAAAATATTGTTCCTTATTTAAAATCTCTCAATCCCACTTTACTAACTGCTCAAGATTTTAGAGAATTTAAATGCTATCCTGTTCCAGATAATTTAACTCCTGCTCAAGGTACAAAAGGACACTTTGACCGTTTTTTGTGGACGCAATTCCAACTTCCAAAAATATATAAAGAACTTGATTCCCAGCTTTTATTTTCTCCTCAGCCGGAAGCACCTTTATTTTCTAAGTGTCGTTTTGTTGTCATGGTTCACGACTTCATTCCATTACGCTTTCCCAAGCGTTTTTCACCTCTAACACCTTACCATCGCTACTACATTCCCCAAGTCGTTGCTCAAGCACAACACGTTATCTGTAACTCTCAGGCAACCGCTGATGATATCATTAACTTTTGCCACGTTCCAGCCAGCAAAATCACTCCTATTCCTTTAGCACATGACGCCAACCATTTTCGGGATCTCGGAGAAGATACGGTGCGTCCTTATTATTACCTATACATTGGGCGACACGATCCCCACAAGAATCTGCACAGATTGATCGCTGCCTTCTCTACATTACCTGACAATGACGAGTGTGAACTGTGGCTAGCAGGGCCACAAGATAAACGCTACACTCCTGTTTTGCAAGCACAAGTTGAAGAATTGGGTATAACGGCTCGTGTCAAATTCCTCAATTACGTTCCATACAGCAAATTACCTTCAATCATCAATGGTGCGATCGCCCTCGTCTTTCCTAGTCTTTGGGAAGGCTTTGGTTTTCCAGTTTTAGAAGCAATGGCTTGCGGTACTCCCGTTATTACCTCTAACCTCTCCTCTTTACCAGAAGTGGCTGGCGACGCAGCTATTCTCATCAATCCCTATCATCCTGAGGAAATTACTGAGGCAATGCAACTAATGATAACTGATTTGAAACTACGCGATCGCCTTTCTACTCAAGGAGTCAGCAGAGCAAATCAATTCAGTTGGGAAAGAACTGGACTTGCTACCGTTGAAATTTTATCACGCTATGTTTGAGACAACAGCAGTCGCTCTCACGAAGTACTTTAGCCTCCTTTGTTTGAGTACACAAAGGAGGCAAAGCCAGTTCTGTTATCTACCAACTTTAAGAGAATTGAAACGCCCCAATATCAGCGCTACCATCAGCAGCACGACGAGGTAAACCACGTTGGTCGGTTGTGGGGTCGCTATCTAGTATAATTGGGTCAGCCGCACCAATTGCCGGACTGTCTCTTAGGAGTGCGATCGTTTGAGTCGAGCCACCATTAAAGGTTAGAATATCTAAGCGAGGGTCAATCACCGAGTCGCTAGTCCCAATAATATCACCAATAGTTTCATCAAATCCGGTGCTGCCTGTGCTGTCACCAATTAGGTTGTAGCCATTGGTTGTAAATGTGCCATCTACATCGGGGCTAATACCGTTCCCCTTGTTGAGGTTAGAGGCAATAATTGTATTGCGCACGTTGAATGAGCCACGAACAGATGTTGAAGTTGGGGCAACATCGTTTTGGTATACGCCTCCACCACGATTGGCAGTTATATTTTGGGTGACGGTACTGAACAACAGTGTGAAGGTGGCAGCGTAATCGTTATAGATACCGCCACCGTTACCGGTATTGCGGTTTATGCCTAATGCATTGTTATTGCTGATGGTGCTGTTGATGACTGTAGCGTTACCAGAGTTATCGATCCCGCCGCCACCGCTCACGCCTGATGCTGTGTTACCGCTAATGGTACTATTGATTATCGTACTGGTACCAGAATTAAAAATACCGCCGCCGTTACCGCCTTCCCGTGCTTGTGATGCAGTGTTACCGCTAATGGTACTATTGCTCACCGTAATCGTACCACGGTTATAGATGCCGCCACCATCACCGCTGTCGGAGTAGTGGCCACCTTGCGATGTCCGGTTATTATTGATGGTACTATTGCTCAGTGTAGCGTTACCAGAGTTAAAGATGCCGCCGCCACCGTTAAAGCCAGTTATCGTGTTGTTGGCGATAATAGTATCACTCACTGTGAGATTTCTGGTGTTATAGATGCCACCACCTTTGCTATTGCTTATGGTGCTGTTAGTAATAGCAGCAGTACCCGTATTATAAATACCGCCACCCGTGCCAGGACCATAATTGCTAGCGATCGCTGAACCGCTGATGGTAGAATTGCTCAGATTGAGCGTGCCACCATTGAAGACACTGCCACCAATGTTGGAGCCATAGTCGCCACCACTAGTTGAACCGCCCAGACTACTGTTAGTCACTTCAACTGTGCCAATACTATAAATACTACCACCACTGTGACTGCCATAAGTACCTCCAGTTGCTGAATTGTTCAGAGTACTGTTGCTGACGATAAGACTACCACTATTATAAATACCACCACCTGTACTACTACCGTAACTGCCTGTGATCGCTCTATTACCACTAAGGGTGCTGTTGCTGATGAAAACACTGCCTGTGTTGTAAATACCGCCACCGATTGCACCAGCATTAGCATCATCATTTGCTGTGTTACTGCTGACAGTACTGTTACTCAAATTGAGAGTACCAGTATTATAGATGCCAGCGCCATAACCATTCACCACTCGAGAGGTGTTTGAGCTACCTAAGCTACTAGTGACATTATTATTGCTAACAATAGTGCTATCTAGATTGAGAGTCCCAGAGTTACTAATTCCACCACCATTGTCTCCTGTGAGCTTACCACCAGTAATGAGCAATCCAGATAAGTTGACTGTTGCGCCTGTGTCAATCTCAAACACACGCGTTGCATTGTTACCGGAAACGCTCACCAGATCACCACCAGTTAAGGTGTCTCGTGGAGCAATAATGTCTAAGCTGTGGGTAATATCCAGTTCTCCCAAGCTCAAGGTAATAGTCTGCTTCGTAGAAAATAAAGAGCGGTCAAATACAATCAAGTCTTCACCCGAGTCTGCATTAGCCTGATTAATAGCGTCGCGCAGAGTCGTGATACCATTGTTATTATCTACTTGATCCGCAATACTGTTCACCACGATGGTAGCACTAGGTTGTAAGTTAATGGTTCCAGTACCAAGCAAATCATGCACATTGTCCGCAAATACAGCAGTATTAGATAGTGGAGCGTTGGTAGCGCCTACAACTGACAAATCCATGTGATTTTTCCTATTAAAAGTTCTTACTGATCAGGTGAGCAGTTTGATACATTCAGTATACAGAAAAATTTTTAAGAAGACATACCAGCCCCACATTTGAGCGCTGACAAGCCATCCGCCGTTCGATACCACATACCTACTGGAAGTGATCAAAGGAAGCGCACTTAACTCTTTAGAGTTGATATAGATGTTGGGGTAGTAATTTTCTTGATTTTTTCTAAGCCCCCTTTAGACTGTAGACAGCATATTTCTTGAGTTCAAACTTACTATTGGCAGATGTGTGACAGTCGAGGGTACGAAATATGAGTTGAACTGCTCTCTCAAATTGGCAGAGGTGTTAAGCTATATTGTTAAGTACACTTAAAAATTGATACAATAAAGGAAAGAATTGTTACTAACCAAGCGTTTGATATAAAGCAACGTTTGCGAAATAAAGTTTCAAAATCAAACTAAGTTAACTGCATAAAAGTCCTGCCATAGACGTATTTATTCTATGAAAGGGTACCAATTATCAGAAATTTTTAAGTATGTAAGAAAAATGAGAATTCAGGAACATCAGTATGAGAGTCATTTACATGTATAAAAAGATGCTATACGCCAAAAGCTCAGCTATTAGTCTGTAACGAAGAGGTTGACGTGAAAAAACAAATTTTGAGTGTAACGATCGCAATATCAACAGTAATGTATGGTGCAGTTCCTAGCTTAGCGGGTACCTTAAAAATTTCTCAAGCTGATTCAGATCCTCCACCACAACCAGTGGTGTCTGTGCCAACTCCAACTCCGAAGCCAACTTGTCCCCACCCTAATGCCTGTAGTAAGAAACCAACTTCCAGTCCATCTCCTTCGCCAAAGCCTTGTCCCTTACCGAGGCGTTGTTAAACAATTGAGTGTAGCACATATCTGACTTATTTACAAGTTTACACAACCTTGATTTTTACTGCTGACTGTTGATTGTTTTATTGACAGAGTTTTATCGTCTGGCATAACTTTGGGATCGTTGTTGAGATAATCATGCAGCCAGTAGCAAGCATTAATTCTTAAAGAACTCAGTTTCGGGGTTTTTGTGCTAGCGTTCTAGGAGTCACCGCATTCTCAGACACTCCCGAGATATGCATAGATTTTAATAAGCGGTAAATAAGCATGACGCAGGCAGCAGCGATTACCAGCTTGATGGACGCAGAAACTCGGTTTGGTCTTATCCGTGTTGATGTTGAGTCTGGACAGTTTTTCCAAGAACGGCCTACTGGATTACCGGGAATTACCTCAGATGAAAAAACCGTAAGCATTCAGGTCTCAATTTAAGGAATTAAAGACGGTTCTTGCATATCCGGATAAACCATCGCTTTTATAGCTTGCTCACGCTCGGTAATTACGGAACGTCCTTGACGACGACAGGTTTGTACTACCGTTAATAAATTAGTAGTATTTTTAAACCGCTCCATCGAACGGGAACCTCCACTAATCTTTCTCTTCGTTACTCTTAGCCGGAGCGAACGCTCCGCTAAGTTATTGTCTGGAGGTACCTCTGGATGGTCAAAAAAATACGACCATTGGTCTGTTTTGTATCGTAGTGATCGTAAAAGCTGTTGGCGTTGCTTTGCCAGCAATCAAGCTAAGTGCCATTATTGAGTGTGTAATTTTCATACTGCGAAGAATGTCGTTTATCAGTCTAGAAACTGTTTTAATCTTTTTCCAAAAAGAGCATTTAATAGCGAAAAACAAATTAATACTTTTCTAGAAATACTGAATACAAACGTGAAACATATTGCTTGATTTGAAATTTTTCGCCTGTTTATTGAACTAGCTATTTTTGTTTTCTTAATTACAAAGACTCCTACACTGCCGCCAGCGCTTGGTGTAGGCGAGTGGCAGAAATGATGTTTCCAGAACTTCGTTTCTGCTAACGGGACTTAGACAAAAACTAGCCAGAAAAGAACCTCAAATGTATATACAGATACTCCCAACAGGGGTGTAAGCAGCCAGTATCTCTGCTATTCCTGCCTGAATATCTACAACGCGGGTTTTTAACTTATCTTTGGTGGCAGGAGAAAGACACTCAACTAGAGCAGAGTTTTTTATCGTCTGGCAGAACTTTGGGATCGTTGTTGAGATAATCATGCACCCAGTCGCAAGCATTGTGAATTAAAGAATTCAGTTTCGGGGTTTTCAGTTCTTGAGGATCGAAATGCCAGAGTCTGACGGTACTGTCCCAACTGCCAGAAATAACGGTTTTGCCGTCGGGACTAAAACCGACACTCACAACAGCATTTCGATGACCCAAGAACGTTTTTAGCAGCTTACCATCTAAGCTCCAGACTTTCACTGTTTTGTCTCCACTGGCGGAAGCTAGAGCCTTACCATCAGGAGAAAAGCTACTGCTATACACACTATCAGTATGTCCAGTAAAAGTGTGAAGTAGTTGTCCGTCACTGCTCTGCCAGAGTTTAACAGTTCCATCGGCACTGCTTGAGGCAATCATTGTACCGTTAGGACTGAAAGTGACGCCTAATATCCACTGATTATGTGCAGGTATAGTTAAGAGCAGGCGACCTGTTGAACTTTCCCAAAGTTTGATGGTATTGTCTGCACTAGCTGAAGCTATAGTTTTACCGTCTGGGCTGAATGAGACTGCATCGACCTCTGCCTCATGCCCCTTCAAGTCTCGAATCAAAGTGCCACTACTTGTCTGCCAAAGTTTAACGATGTTATCTTTACCAGCAGTCGCAATAATTTTACCGTCGGGACTGAAACTGACTTTATCGACTTCATCAGTGTGCCCAACTAGAGTATGGAGCAACGCACCGTCACTCGTCCGCCAAAGTTTAACGGTTTGATCGGCACTCGCTGAGGCAAGAGTCTGGCCGTCAGGCGAAAAAACGACGTTATAGACAGCACTTTTGTGCCCCGACCAGTTGTTGATTGAAGTTCCGTCACGCCGCCACAATCTGATTGTACCATCCAAACTTCCCGAAGCGATCGCACGACTATCAGGACTGAATGTCGCACTATTGACGCCAGCACCATACCCGGCAAAAATTCCTAGCAAAGATCTATTCGGCTGCTGCCAAAGTCTAATCGTTCCATCCACACTAGCCGAAGCAATCGTCCGACTATCAGGACTGAAACTCACGCCGCTCACGCCACCAGTATGCCCTCTGAACGTTTCTAGTTCTACGCCGTTATAACTCCAGAGTTTCACAGTGTTGTCAGCACTCGCCGAAGCAATAGTCTTACCATCGGGACTGAAAGCGACAGCCAAAACCGAATCGCTATGTCCGTTCAGATTTGTGATTAAGTGACCATCACTACTACTCCAGAGTTTAACAGTGTTGTCTCGACTTCCTGAGACAATCGTCTTACTATCAGGGCTAAAAGCTATACTATTGATCCAATCAGTATCCCCGGTGAGTGTTCTTAATAAATGACCATCACTACTACTCCAGAGTTTAATGGTTTTATCCTCACTACCGGAGGCGATAATTTTGCCATCAGGACTGTAGGTGACGCAAATAACCCCATCATTATGCCCGGTGAGTGTTCTCAATAAGCGACCATCGCTGGCATTCCAGATTTTGACAGTTTGATCGGCATTGGCGGAGGCGATGGTTTTGCCATCCGGGCTGAACGTTGCTGCTGTTTGGCTATTAACTGCAATAGTTCTCAACAGCAAACCGTCACTCACTCTCCAAAGTTTAATTGTCTTATCAACACTAGTAGAGGCAATAGTCTTACTATCAGGAGCGAAGCTGATACTAGAAATAGCGTTGCTATGTCCGGTGAGCGTATTTAATAATCTACCATCACGACTCCAAAGTTTGATTGTCTTGTCTAATGAAGCTGAGGCAAGTATTTGCCCATTAGGACTGAAACTCACACTGACAACCCCAGCATTATGCTTTTCTAAACGGTTGCGTTCTTGAATTTCCGTGGTGATTTGCCCAAGCGCACTTATCGTCACCGACTTGATATTTGCTGGTACGCCAATAGTCTTCTCGATTTGTTTTCCTGCCTTGACACTGGCTATCAATGCTTCAAGCTGCTGATTGGATGCAAGATTAGCTTTGGATGAGGAATTTAAAGCTTCAATTTCTCTCATTTGTGCTTCTCGTCCTTGCGAGTAAGCTAAAATAGCAAAACCGCAAGCTGCTATTCCCAAAGCACTCAGGGCAACAACAGCCCTTTGGGCTTGTCTCAATCTTCTTTTTTCCTGTAATTGTTGTCGTTTTCTTTCTGCCAAACAAGCTTCGATGAAACATTGCACATCAGCAGAAAGTTCATCAGTCCACTTAATATAAATATCTTCTGCCTCTGCCAACCGCACTCCCTGTAACAAAAAATCAGATTGCCGATCGCTTTGCAACCACAGTCGCGAAGCTTGTTCAATTTGGCGTTGTTTGCGCAGGCGATCGCGATTTTCCTCCAACCACGAGCGTAAAATTGACCAATGTTGAATCAAGATTTCGTGAGCAACTTCGACTGTGACTGCGGGGAGTTGCAACACAGAAGTCTGAGCAGTGGCAATATCTGTAGGGAACTTCAGGGGGTTCTTACTGTCTTCCGGCTCTCCTTTGGATAAGAACGTTAAGCTTTGCTCAGTTATACCACCACTCCGAGCTTTGAAGAAAGTAGGAATAGGTTGTTGGGATGGAAGTTCTCCCTCTCCCTCTGCCCCCTTCTCCTCCTCCACATTTACGACAACTAACTTAGCAGCGATTAACGCATTCAGCGTTCTTTCTACTAACTCGGGCGGATATTTTTTCACGATCAACTCTGATTTGAATACCCGTCGCCGAGTATCTTCAGTACCTTCACCAAGCTGTGTCAAAGACAGAAAAATCCATTTAGCACATTCTTTAGCTCCTAGGTCTAAACTGTTGTATACAGCCTGACATGATCGCTCTAATGCGCCTTTGATTCCACCGAGTTGCTCTTGATACGCTTGCAGTGTTAACTCACCCGCCACGCGATGTTGCCACAACTGCTCTAAAACAAATTCCAGTAAAGGTAAATCTCCTACTGAGTGGTTAAGTTCCCGCAGCAAAACTTCCACCAGTTCTGGTTCTACCTTTAACCCGACTTTTTCGGCTGGGTTAAGAATAACACGTCGGTAGTCGCTTATACTTAGTTTTCCTGACACTAAAACACTGGACTCCTGTAAAGCTAGAGCCAGTTCTGGTACTGTTAAACAGGAGGCAATGAAGTCTGCTCGTAAAGTGATAACTAACTTGAAACGATCAGATGCATACTTCACCGCCCCCAACACGAGTTCTAAAAAACGCTCTCTGTCTGTCTTGGAAGCAAGAGTAAATAATTCCTCAAATTGATCTATCACCAGCACGACAACTTCGTGAGGCAGACTGCGTATCCAGTAAACAAATCCCTCAACTTCAGTGAAGGGATCTGGAGAAGAATTGCCTCCATGTCGTCCCTGCATCCTCTTTTTCCCTCCCAGCCGTTGCGCCAAAGCTTCCAGGGGACGTGTTCCTGGGCGAATGCTTTTGATCCACCACTGTTCGCTGTGGGGAATTTGTTTACCCAATCGTAGTGCTGGAATCAGCCCTGCTTGCACAACTGACGATTTCCCGCTCGCTGAAGCACCGACGACAGCAAGAAATGATTTATGGGTTAGTTGATTAATTAACTGCTGAGTGAGAATTTCTCTACCGTAAAAATACCGAGAATCATCCTCACAAAAAGAACTTAAACCCATGTAAGGGCAGACGCCGAGATCCAATCCGGTTTGTTCAGAGCGATGTGCTTCAGTTTTTGCCTCGAGAATTTCTATAATCCCTTGTACACCCGAAAGCCAGACGTGGAAGGGAATATTGCTACCTGCTAGGGAGAGTTGCAGTTGTGCGATCGCACCAGCTGCTGACAATCCAGATGCGACTGTTGTGACTTCTAGAGTCTGTAGCAAAGTTTGAGCAAACCTTTCTGGTTCTTCTGGATGAGAAGCGCAAGCAATTAAACATTGTCCTTGTTGTGAGTCAGAAAGTAAATCTTCTACCCAATCTTGTAATGCGACTCTGTGAGATTCACGCCTTTTTAAAGAGTGATTGGGAGAAGGATGTGTCAGGGCAAGAGGACAATCTAAAATAAGAATTTGTTTAGCGCGACAAGAACGTAGTTGCTGCTTTAACCATGAGCGCTTAATCCGGATCTCCTCGCCCAACACCAATCCTTCCCAAGCTTCCGTTTCTTCTATTCGCCCCCGAAGATAAAGGAGAACCGTATCTGAAGAAGGCGAATGTAAATGACGGGCGATCGCCTCTCTTACATCATGAGCCGTCGCCTTTGTTGCTGACAAGTACTCCAGTTCAAAACCTCTAGCACTCCCTAAAACCTTGCTAATCTCTAAAGTGACTTGGCTTCCTGAAGTTCCTTCCACGACTAATCCAACGCGGTGGCGATTAACTCCCACAACTTTAGACGATTTGGCTCCTACAATTAATTCTCCAACTCCTTCCACAATTCTCTTAGGAGTTTGGAGAGGATATTCGCTAAAAAGCTGAGTGTCTCCCTTACTTCTTTTCTGCTGATTAATTAACCGTAACTGTTGATTTGTTTTATCTATATATTGTAAAGTTTGATGATAGACATATCGATATAAAGTATCTGCTGAAATTAAACCTTGAGAATCGGCGGCTTCACCACGCAATCCCTGCATTAAATAATAAGTAAATACTCCATGTCTTAGTTCCGGAAACTCCCAAGAGCGTTGATTGAGATCGCAAGAAAGCAAAGCATAAAATCGTCTACTTTTAGCTGCCTGCTGCAACACTTCTACAAATTGCTGTGTCGGATTCACTAACAATTCTGCTGTTGCCCCTTGGAGAGTCATCACACCACTGTGACAAGCATCTAACCAAACTAACTGAGTTTGGGCAGCAGAGTTTTTGAATAATTGTAGTACTTCTTGTAAAGCTAAACCCGTGTTGAGTAAGTTAGATTTTTGTGTATCTGCCAGACATAAAAATGCTTGCTGCGTGTTTGGTTCTACTATTCCATGCCCGGAAAAATAAAATAAAATGGTATCAGTAGGTTTAGCGATCGTCGTAATTTCCTGGAGAGTCGTACGCACACTCTTTAATGAAGGTGGAATCGCTAAATCGTGGTATACTTTTAGCTCTTTTTGCGGAAATTGTGCCGTAGTATCTATTAAGGCTTCTGCCAACCCCTGACAATCTACTGCTGAGTACTGTAGGTTGGGGAGTTGCTCATCCTGATACTGATTAACTCCCACAAGTATCAGCCACAGGTTAGCTGTAGCTGTTTGTTTGATTTGAGTAGAGCGACTGGTAGCGACACCAACTGGGCACATATCAATTCGGGGTTTGAGATTTGGGATTTAGGATTTGGGCTAGACTGCTCACCGTTACCAAGAGCATAAACGCAAAAACGCAGATTGTTTGGCAGTTTGTCTTAAAATAGGATCTGGGAAATTTACAATTGTTTATAAGGTTAAATAATGTTCACTTTCCTTATGTTATGCAGTTTGACTCGAAGTAAAATCTAAAAAAATTACAAAACGATATATTAGAGCTAATTTCTGGTGTTTAAACCAGAAGGGGGTAGGGAGCAAGGGAAGAAGAATGATTCTTAACTTTGTTGGCTCCTGTCTCCTAACCGCCGAAATACGCTTCTAAATTCGTGTATTAAGGTTGTGGGGGAGCACTCTAAGGCTGAACCCCTCCACTCATTCTATAGGTCGGTTCGCTAGTTTTATGGATTCTCGAAGCAACATTGTGGAAATATTTTCGACTTTTTTGGTATTTGCTGCCGATCGCTGTAGTGGTTGGACAAAGGATGCTAGGCTCAGCCGTCAGATGCACAAACTGATCGAGCAAACCCCACAGCAAACGAACGAAAACTTTTGGGTGCTTTATTGGTATAATAACATGCAGAATCCTCATTCGGCTAAACTTGCTAAGGAGCATTTGATCGCTTATTTGCAAGAACCTTGCTACTGGGCAGCCCAAAAAACATATACCAGCTTTGCCACGAGCCAGTATAAATTATCAGATCATTTTCAGATTGCAATTTCTCAAGTTGATAAAGTATTCAAAGGTTTTGACCCTAAAAGTGGTTTCAGCCTTAAAAACTATGCTACCGCTATCTTTGGCAGTGCCATTCGCGAAACTTTGCGGCAGTATCACGAAATTGATATTTGTACAGATTGGGGACTATTGCGAAAAATAAGTCAAAAGCGTTTAGTCGAGTCTTTGCAATCAGCTGGCTTATCCCCCACTACGGTGACTGCTTACGTTGCTGCTTGGAACTATTTCAAGTCGCTATATATACCAACACAAGCAACCACTACCCGACAGCTTTCACGCCCAGATAAACAAACTTGGGAAGCGATCGCTCTTGCTTACAACAGAGCAAACCAACCGCCAATTAACACGCAAACCCTGGAAAGCTGGTTGCTCAGTTGTGCCAAAGCCGCACGTACATATCTTTACCCTAGTTTGACTTCGATCAACACGAAAAATAGTTCTGATGATAAAGATTGGCTGGATAATTTACCTGGGAAAGAACAAGATTCTCCACTGAGCCAAATTATTGCCACTGAAGAACAACAAACCAATTTTTCTTACCAAACTGAAATCAACAAGGTGTTAGTTGCTGCAATTACCTTATTAGAACCGCAAGCACAAGAGATTTTGCAACTTTACTACCTCAAAGGACTCACCCAGCAGCAGATTGCCAAACAAGAGCAAATTCAACAGTACACCGTCTCACGGCGGTTGACAAAAGCGAGGGAATTATTACTGCGATCTTTGGCTAAATGGAGTGAAGACACCTTGCATATCTCGATGACTTCAGACATATTAAAAAGCTGTAGTGCGATGATGGAGGAATGGCTGCAAGATTACTACAAACCATCTGTGTAAACTCCACTGCCGCGCCCACGCAAGGGATGCGGTTTTCAAAAAACAAGGAGTCAGGAGGAAAAGTTGGTTATCTTTTATTGATATACGTCCTAAATATTTTATCTTTTAACTTTTTTCGACTTCTCCCCCTCTCCAATACCTCCCTAATCATCACCTTATAAGCCATGACTAACAACACAACCATATTTAACTTTGCTTCGCCAACTGACCTGATTTTACCAATACCACCGGACGTCCCACAACGAAGCGAATCTTTTTCTAACCCAACATCTTTTGCTTCTGCTGATCTCAATAAACTTTGCCTCAATGCCGTATTGCCTTGGCTACAAGAAGATTTGGCACCGCAGGCAAAACCTTGGCCAAGTACCACTGCTCTACCTAGCTTTTGGGAATTCGTTAATGGAACTGCGATCTCTATTGACGGAACTCGATTTGTCTTAGTTCCCAGCGAGGCTATGGATTTGGGCGAAATGCGTGTAGCTCAAGAATGGGTAGATATACCAAGTTTTGTTGGTGATTATTACTTAGCAGTACAGGTAGAACCGGATGACGGTTACGTCAGAATTTGGGGCTACTGTACCCACGCACAAATCAAGAATCAGGGAAGTTACGACAGCAGCGATCGCACTTATTCGGTTGAAAACGCTGACATGATTAACGACATCAGTGTGTTAATGGTAGCGCAACAATTCTGCCAGGAAGAAACGACACGTAGCATCATTCCATCTTTGCCAACTTTATCACCAGTACAAGCACAAAACTTAATCTCCCGTCTGCAAACGAGCCACATAACACCCCGGTTGGAGATTCCTTTTCAAATGTGGGGGGCTTTAATTGAGCATGGAGGTTGGAGACAAAGCTTATATCAACGACGCTTGGGACTCCAAGAACAATGGTCGATCATTGAATGGCTTCAGAGCGGTGTCTCTCAATTTGCGCGATCACTTGGTTGGGGAAGTTTAAGTCTACAATTAAGTGGGGCGGGAGTGCGGAGTGTTGAAGAAATACAATCGCGGATAGCCATGTCTCGCCAACTGATGATAGCAGGTCAACTGTACGATTTGACAATTACACCACAAAATGAAGGAGAATCAACATGGCACTTTGAGTTGCGTAACGCCACTGTGGGAGCCGCGATTCCTGGTGGTTTTAAACTCAGACTCCTGACGGAAGATTTACAGCCGTTTCCCAATAACGAAGATGTCGCCACAACTGCGGTAGAATTACTCTTTGTAGATGTTGCGTTACAACCTGGTGAAGGTATAGTTTGGGAAATAGAACCCCTACCCGAAAACTACGACCGAGAAATACTGAGGTTTTAAGCACAGAAAGTCAAGAAATCGACTAAAGAATAACAGTGCAGATGAATCAGAATGTAATTGGTGTTGCAGTTGTTGGTACGGGATTTGGTCAAAAAGTCCATATTCCGGCATTTCAATCTCATCCTTTGACTCAAGTGGTTGCTGTTTACAACCGCGATCTAGATAAAGCCAAAGCGATCGCCAAATCCCACGACATTCCTCATGCCTGCAACACAATTGCAGATATTGTGGCACTACCAGAAGTGGAAGCCGTTAGCATTTCCACACCGCCATTCTTGCATTATGAAATGGCAAAAGCAGTGTTACAGTCTGGCAAACATTTGTTACTGGAAAAACCAACAGCATTAAATGCCGCCGAGGCGAAAGAACTTTATCGGTTGGCAAAGGAGGCAGGCGTTAGTGCGGCTTTAGACTTTGAGTTTCGCTTTGTTCCTGGCTGGCAGTTTTTTGCCGAACTGTTGTCAGATGATTATGTTGGTTCTAAGCATTTGATTAGAATTGATTGGTTGGGTTCTTCGCGTGCTGATGTTTTGCGTCCTTGGAACTGGTATTCGCGCCGAGATCAAGGAGGCGGTGTATTGGGATCTTTAGGTTCCCACATTTTTGATTATATTTACTGGTTATTTGGTCCTGTACGTAGATTGAGCGCTCGTTTTAGTACTGCTATTCCTCAAAGGTTGGACCCCGCAACTGATAAACTAAGACCAGTAGATTCTGATGACACTTGTTTGGTGATGCTGGAGTTGGCTGATGGCACACCTTGTCAAGTTTCAATCAGTGCCGTGATTCATGCACCTCGTACCCATTGGATGGAAGTTTATGGCGATCGCGGGACTTTGATTTTAGGAAGTGAAAATCAAAAAGACTATATATATGGGTTCCATGTTTGGGGTTCTAAGACGGGTAAACCACTGACGCAAATAGAGATTCCCAATCGGTTAATCTTTCCCAGAAATTATGGTGATGGTCGTATTTCTGCACTGATTAGGGTTGTGGATAGTTGGCTGGTAGGTATTCACAAGGGTGAGGCGATCGTTCCATCCTTGCGAGAAGGAGTTTATTCCCAATTGTTGATGGATTGCTGCTATGAATCAAATGTGACATCAAAATGGGTTGATGTGCCAGCATTGGAAGAATTTTTGTAAGTAGTTAGCGCTTCAGCTTATCTATAGCAATCCTATCTGATCTGTGAAAATTAACGAACCGCATAGACTTGGGCAGCGCGTTGGTGAGCTAGCGCTACAGGAGTGTAAGATTACCTATCTTATTTCTCTGCGTCTTGGCGTGCGTGTGCGGTTTTTTAATCGGTATTCTTAGGAGCGGGAAGGGAGTAGCAATTCATGTTAGCCTTCAGTTGGCTGGACAATAGCCTCATAAATTTCCAATGAAAGGTAAATTGTATGGCAATTAATGTCACATTTCTCACTGATGGTGAAGCCGGACAAGCACTTAAGGTGGCAAACCAATTAGCTGAATTCATTAGTGCAGCTAAATCCAGCTTGCATATTGCAATCTATGATTTTCGGTTGAAAGAGCCAGAAACTCATGATCCGGTGATCAACGCCCTGATTGAGCGTGCAAACGCCGGAGTGTCGGTACAAATTGTCTATTACCAGGGAAGACCAGTAAAGGGGACTCAAAAGGATCAAGAGCCAGCAATTGTCGAAATGGATATGGATCAATTCGTAGAGGTGGGTGGTGATCCTGCACCTGCGGCAATTGGAGATTTTCTCAGCAATCCTCCGGAGAATATCCAGGTTAAGGGGATTTTGGGTTCAAAGCTGATGCACAACAAGTATATTTTGCGGGACATTCATACGGGCAATGGCACTGTCTGGACAGGATCAGCTAATTTCACTGATGATGCTTGGAGCTTTCAGGAAAATAACATCTTGCTTCTTGAATCTCCCGAACTATGTTTGTTCTATGAAACCGATTTTCAGGAACTGTGGGTTAAAGGAAATATTCGCTCAACAGGGGTTGGGGATACTGGCACTGTGAATGTCGGGCAGATTGCTGTGGATTTTGGGTTTTCACCAGGCGAAGGGAAAACCATTGACCATTTGATTGCTAGTTTGATCAGTTCAGCGCGGCGACGGATCAAGGTATCTTCTATGGTGCTGACTTCTCATGCCATCCTGGGAGCGTTAGATGATGCTATTCGCAGCGAGCAAGTCAAGGATTTTAATGGGATCTATGATGCCACCCAAATGGGTCATACTGTGAAACTTTGGCAGAAGTCACCAAAAAATGAAGGCATCATCTCAACTTTTCAGGAAGTGGCAAGTCATCTAGTCGGGAAACACTCCAAGCCTTACTCCCCCACAAGCAAACATGATTTCATGCACAACAAAGTGGTGGTGTGCGATGATGCAGTTGTCACAGGCAGTTTTAACTTTTCTCATAATGCTACTCTAAATTCTGAGAACATGCTGATTCTGCATAGTAAAAACCTTTTCAGCTAGCGTTGAAACTTAACCCAAATTTTGTGATTGCAAAAAACAATCTCAAAGAAACTCAATGTTCACTAGCACTGCGCCAAAACCCTCAATCTTCAGAAATCAATGATAATTCAAATTTTTGTCTAATTATACCAGTAGCCACAAATGTTAGGACACCGTAATATAGCAAACGTCTTGGCGGCTAGGAAGCACAACTATGGGGATTCTCTTTTGACTTTTGACGAACCCGTTCGCGTAGCATCTCGTAGAGAAGAGGCTGAGGCCTCGCCTGACAGTACGGCACGAGATTTAAGCTTAAAGGTTTCTAGCTAACCATTCTTATAAGAAATAGCGCTACCTCTAACTAAGGCAACGCTATTTCTTTGCTGAATCTAAGAGAATAATTCTTTCTTACAAATTCCCTAAGATTCAGTTGATAACTGCAATATAAATTACTATACTGCACTACTACGATTGATAAGATTCCACAAGAAAATAGCGACTATTGCACCTAGAACAGCGACTAGAATACCAGGAATACTAAAGGAGGCAGATGTTAATAATAGTTTACCTGTGGCGAAAAATACACCTAAACTACCACCAATAAATGCACCAACGATCCCCAAGATAATTGTAGCGAGAATGCCACCGCCTTGATGACCGGGATAAATAGCTTTCGCGATCGCACCTGCAATTAAACCTAAAACTACCCAAGCAACAATATTCATTGTTTTGCTTCCTTGAACACTTTAATAACCTATGAACTAAGAATAGCAATCCACTCTTTATTTTCTCTCTATCAAGGGAAATAACTCTAAAAAACTCAAGGTAGATTTGAAAGCCACGGAAAGAACATCTTCTATCTCTCCTTTAGTCGATGGGTATTTCTTGAAGAATAGCTAAGTTGGAACTATTAAAACTACCAAGCAATATTGCCACTTAGTTAAATACTGAGTGGCTTTTTTAACAAGCAGGATTAATTAGTAAGATTTTGCATTAATATTAACAAAGAGATTCACGTTTATGTAAGTACTGCCTGCTATTTTATGGCTGAAAGGTAATGCTTACCCCATGCTAACTTGTACTGCCCAGAAGCGCGATTACTTCTTCTCAATCCATATGACTCGAGCGATCATTACCTTCTGTAAACATCAGTGTCTCAACAATTGAACGGGTAAGGCAGTGATTTGTGGAGGAGAGTCTCTGATGTAGGGAGCGATCGCTATTCCTACTTTCAAAACAGATAGAGGTAGGGGCGAACGGTGAGACAGAGAAAGCAGGAGGGTTAGCCCGCTCTCACGGGGACTGCGATCTTCGCAGCGATCTTCGACGTTAGCGAAGCGGTAGCGAGGCACGAGCGTCAGGAGCGTCACCCGATCTTGGCAGCGATCTCCCTTGTCTTCTCCCAAAGGGAGACGCTACGCGCTCCGAGCGTCAGGGCTGTTCGCCCTTGCAGTATATTTGATGTGTAGCGAAGTTTTATGGAATTGGTATAAATCGCGAGCGTGACAGATCTCAAATAACGTAAAATCCTTCTCGAACTGGTAGTCCGCCCCGATTTATTGAGCGGATACTTTATGACTTCCTGTTTTTCAAGAAACTTAGGACTAAGCAAGATTTTGGTAAACAGACTCCCATTTTTTCATTGATGACAAGTCGCTGAGGGCATTATGTATGTGACTTAAACAAGAAGCGCTATCTTTGACTCTCCGAGGGTTTTGGAGCGCTAGATACTGGTTTTGAGCGCTGCTGCTGGTACTCGCTAACAACTTTTTGCACGAAGCTAGATGTGAAGCCACTGTCGCAGCCTGTATACTCACCAGTCATCCACCAACAAGCAACGCTACGCACAGCCGCAGTTTCATTATTGTTAGTCGCATGTAACTCTTTGTCTAACTCACGGCGCATGATACACGAGACAACTTTGCGTGCAGTGGCCGTGTTTTCAAACTGTGTTGGTGTTAATTCCTGTTTGAGACAGTATTTCGACCAGCCTTTAAGAGTTTCTGGTTTGACTTTCCATTCGCTATAATATCCATTGCTTGGCGAGCCTGATTGCGGTGCAGCTTTTCGCAGTGCTTCTACCAGCGCTGTAACTTGGGCATTAGATACCTGCTGTTGGGCTTGAGCTGCTAGCAATGAAGATAATCCGAAGCTGATAATGACTCCAAAGCTTAAAAATCGCATGGTGTTCCTCCTCATCTAAAAGTTTTCGACACGTATAGAAACCGCGCAGTTTTAACTCGCGCCTGTTATACAAACGCTCGCAAAGTCTGCCGGAGGAATCTTCCCCCGACGAGCTTCGCGTTTTAACGAGCTAAAAATATCTTTTTTGAAATCATTACCGCCTTGGAGCTACTCGATTTGGGGTGCCATTGTATTGCACTTTCAATGGGACAATTACCATTTCAAACCTTTCACTCTGTACGCATAATGATATTTGTACGATCAATCCTACTGCTAGGTATGTATTTCCCTTCGAGACTGACGACTACAGAGGTTGCAGACTAGGGAGGCATCCGGCAACGTGTTTTGAACTACCATGCTCAAATCGTTCAGTTTGGGCTGTTAACCCGTACTCTAGACACTGGTTTAACTGAGTTCAGAAGTTGGTGAATCTTCCTCTTTCAAGCCCCTAACTTACAGTTAGGGGTTGGTGACGACCGTTCTTTTTGATATCACAAGCTACCATACCTGCAATTTTTAAGCAACCTCTGCATACGATAAATTACGATGAACAATCCAAAACTCATGCAGTATTTATACATTGATTAATGATGCGATACGGCTTAATCCGAAGCCTGCGGGCATCGCACCACCCATCAAAATCCTCAAGCTCAGTAATGCCTCTAAGTCCAATAAAGAATCTCTGATGAAGGAAAACGCTTGGCAATCTCACTAGTAAAAAACTGCTTAGCAGTCTTCATTGTGTTGGTATCATAAACATACTTGATGCCGCCAAACTTATTACGCTTAACACTGCGTTTGGCTTCGTCCATATCTAACTTTGAGTGGGGATACCAAGTCTGTAGTACCTCTTTTGAGCCTGGTGTAAAACGGTGCGAGATCAGTTCAAAAGTGAGGTTACAATCAAAATCCAACGCTTCGCCAATAGAGTCAAACAATTCAGTATAGTGCGTTTGCCAATCATCCATGAGCATAATTGGCGCAATGACCAAACCTATCGGATAACCGCCACCACCATCTAAACGTGGAAGCGCCAATCGTCGCAAGGCTTTCAACCGCGATGCTACCGATGCCGTACCACCTTCAAAGCGACCGGAAACAGGCGCAGCATTAACACTCATCCTCATGCGTGTATGACCATTGTGAGGTAAGTCGAGCAACTTGTCTACAGCATCAAACTTGGAAACAACACGTAAATGTGCGTCAGGATGAGTGCCAAAATAGCGGATACATTCAGCTAAGCTACCCGTCAGATGCTCAATACCTAAAGGGTCAGTGTAGCAGCTAACCTCGAAAGTTGTTGTCTTGCCCGGTTGCTCGTAAGCAGCTAAGTTATTTAATATCTGGGGTAAATTGGCAAACACGCGAATGACTGGTGGCCCTGACAAGCTTCCTGCTAAATAACAGTATTGACAGTGCGCCGGACAACCTTCTGCAATGTGAAATTGCCAATCAGCCGACGGAGGAATCGGGCTAAGTTTAAACGAACTCGGTGGTGCAGTGACGATCGCCAAAGTACGTTTAGCAGTGTTGTAAGTGTCACGTTCCGATTCTCCACGCAACCCCGTGAGACGGTTTCGTGACAACTCCTCTATAGGTAAATTTAGTGACTGGAGACGAGAGAGAATTTCTTGACCCCACGGTTCATCTAAAGCCGCAGGTGTAAACATAACTCGTTCTGGCATCCACAACCTTGGTGGTTGTATTTGTGGCTCTGAGACTTGAGTATGGGCTACTGTATTCAGCAATATTGTTCTCCTTAATGAGTAAGAAGGAAGAAGATTATTTTTGGCTAAAAATCTGAGGCGTTACAGTTCAACAACTTCCTTTGAAATTAGTTTTTTAAACAGTGACAGGGGCGAACACATATCAACCACTTAGTAGCACCCTTGTCAACGTCGATTAATATTTGTTTTGCAAGTTAACTCCATCTTAATATCCGGGACAAGAATTTAACAGCTATTATTTAGATCGGCTTTTACTTAATCGAAAGTAGTAGTTCCCGTTCTTAGATCCCCGACTTCGTAAAAGTTTTCGGGGATCTGTCTGTCAGGGATCTCGTTTTTCACGAATGATTTAGGACTGCTATATAACAAACTGATAATTTTCTAATTTTTATAGGTTGGTTTAATACGGAGTCAGCCAACATTAATATTTCCAAAGCCTTTGTTGTGACGTATCATTAGAGAAGAATGTGAAATACCTTTTTCTTCCCCACACAAACGCTACTTACCTGAATGTGGGTAAATCCTCACCGTTGCCAACTTTTTTACACTTTTTCTTCAGTGAAACCACACGTCTTACAATATCGCCCGATCGGGTGACCCAGTTGGATGAAGTCTTATTAAGATTGTTCATCGTAATCTATATATTAACCAACGAAAAGCAACAAAGTTTACATCCGGACAAGGCTATGAGTAAGAAAGAAAAAGCAGATATTAAATTAGCATATCAAACAGCCGCAGAAATTGCCCACATCATCGCTGTCGGTTTAAGTAGAATAGAACAAAACCAGACAAGAAAACTCATCCAGCAACAACAGCAGCCCGGATAAGAACACTAACCGTTGACGGTTGACCGTAAACTGATATTATGCGTCTTCTAAAAATTATGTTAAAAATAACCGTTAACTGTCAACGAATTGTGTGTGTCTGGAATCTAAATTAAGGTAGGCGTAGGATGGGCAGTGCTAAAGCGGGAACTTGAGGGATGTTCAAGATTCTACGAGGCACTGCTCACCAAATCGCAAAGCGGTAAAAAATTATCTGATCGGTAAATTAAGTATTGTTATTTATACTTTATGTAATTTACGTAAAAAATATGACTATTATAAAGAGTGGATGAATTCTTGATTTTTTACCGGATATTCTAATTGAAGTGTAGCTATGCTGTAACGTAGAACATCTTAAATTCTCAGTATGCCATTTCATTGCAAGTCTAAATATATAACTATTAATCAACCCTTAGTCATCAACCAGTCAGAAGCAGCTTTTGACTGGTTGATGACTAAGGACAAACAATAAAGTTAATTGCTAATTGCCGTAGATTGACAGCCTGTACGAGTCTCTCACACATGACATAGTCATTGTTCTAGTACAGGGAGTCCATTCGTCAGCAGACAAGCGACAGGAGGCTTGAAGACATACCTAGACTCGGTTTAAATCGCTGTTTGAAACTGTCTAGTAATTTCTGCTGCGCTGTACTAGTGGTTCATCATATTAATTCTGAGAGGTTGTGAAAGTTTGTAGTAAGTACTTTGAGTGCTTAAGCGCTCACTACGAACCACTCTAATTTAATGGGATGGACAACTAGTGGTTCATGTCATTAATTCTGAGAAGTTGAAGAAGCTCGTAGTCAGCGCTCAAAATTAATGGCGATTGCATCTCGTCGCAGCGCTTGCGTCTTTTTTCGTGACATAGCGTTACAGCTAGAGAAGAAAAAGGAAAATATAGTACGCAACGTGTAAAATTTAACTCTACCGTTTACAGTTAATTTTTCGTTACATAGTTATAAATTTTCCTGCCTAGATACTTAGTTACCACCTGATTTAACTTATGGCGTTGCAGCAGGGACTGTTTCAAGTTGTTGGTTGAGTTTATGGTCAGTAGTTGAAGTCAAAGAAGGACGTTGAGGAGATGGAATATCGCCTTTTGGATCTATAACTGGACATTTTTGCTTTGGTCTAGGTGTACATTTACCATCAGATGGGTCTCCAGAATCTTCCACTGTAACTACTGTATGTCCGGTGGACTGTTTTGCGTAAGCAATTTCTGTACTAATTCCCACAAGCAATGATGCCAGTGTTAATGCTAATGCTGTAATCTGTGAGCTTTTAAGCATGGTCAATTCCAGATGTTTTTAATTTTGACAATAGTTGATACCATTCTGAAAATTTACATTCCGGAAATTATTCAGCTACATACCCAGGCGTTGACGTGCATCTTTAATCCAATTGTGCTCATCGGGGTGGTCGGGACGCCCAAATTCAAGGCATTTACGCCATTGTTCGAGTGAGGATTGCTGTTTTTGTTGACCTTCAAAGACTTGAGCCAATAAACAGTGTGGGGAACCAAACTCGTCTTGTAACGCAATTGCTTTGCGTAGCGGAACTTCTGCTTGTGCGTAGGATTCTTTTCCCTGTCGTGCTAGTCCTAACCGTGCCCAACCCAAGTTTTTCAACATGGTATACTTGTCTCGGTCTGTAAGAGGCAGTTTTAATCCTTCTGAAAGTATCTCAACAGCCCTCTGATATTTTTTGTCCAAAATCTCCAACCGAGCTAGCTCGCTGTATGCTTGAGGAAGCTTCTGGTCTTTGGCAGCTTCATAATGATTGTAAGCGTTGTCCAAATCTTTCAGGTCTTCATAAATTCTGCCTTTGCTATAAAGAGCTTGTGGGTATGCCGGTTTAATTAAGAGTGCTAAGTCATAAAGCTTTTCGGCAGCTTGTAAATTACCAGCATAGTAAATTTCTAACGCTCTATTATTTAAAAAAATTGCTAGAGCTTCTGAAGTAAAAATAATTGGGATGGTACCTATTGCCAAACCTGTAATTACCGCCATCAAGCCTAATCGTTTGCTCCGTTTAGCTTGTAGTTGGGCTTTGTGTGAATTCTCCTGCGCTTGTTTTTCTTGCTCTCTAGCGATTTCTGTTCTCTGCTGCACAGAAGTCAGTTCCAACTCTTGGCTAGCCACCAAAAACTGATAATCTTTATCACTCAAGCTTCTTCCATTTGCCCACGTCAAGGCATTGCGTAAATCCGAACCAACCAACAGACACAACGCATCACGTCCTGAAGCTTCCCAAGCTGCAAATGCTTCGGCATATGGTCTCATATTTTGTAGTTCCTTCTCAACCCAATTGCGATCAAAAACTGACTGGTAGATACGGTTGTAAACTCTTAATTTACCTTCAAGCTTGATGACTAAGCTTGATAACCGCAATTTCATGACTTCTGGACTGTCATCAACAGCTAATTCTCCAGCTTGTAAAATTTTTTGATACATCCCTAGCGACCAACAAGCAAGTTGCTCGTTGTTGAGAATGCGATCGCGTATTGTTTGTAAATGTTGTTGCTTATCCTGCGCTAACCAATTTTCTATAATACGCTTTAGCACAATTGTGGCAACACAATCTGCTTCTACTCCATTCTCAATATGTGACAAAGAAGATACAAGCTGACAAACCCATTGCGTTAGAAACGGTTGTCCCCCCGTCCATAGTAAAATTTCCTTTAATACTGCACGGGGATTGCTGCTGATACCAACAAATCCCTTTTCCAAGGGTGTTGCTTCATCCAATTGAAAACCACTTAATTCGATTGCTTCGCTTTCGATATTAAATGGTGTATGGTCTTTATCTGCAATTAAATCAGCAGGAGTTGCTACCCCCAACAGTGCAAAAGTTATACGGTTATATTTGAGTTTATCAGCACGTTTGTTATAACATCCGCGAATAAAAGCAAAAAAATCATCTTTGAAACTTAAATTTAAAACACTATCAATTTCATCGGCAAAAATAACAATACTTTGCGTAACTTGTTCTAGTAGTACTTCTTCAATAAACTTAGTCAATCGTCGTGCCGGATGAATTAAACTATACCCATACCACCAGCTTTCCAAGTCAATATCTAAATTAAATTCACTTACCAAATAGCTAACAAAACCACCATAAAATTCATCTTCTGTAACTTCATGCAAGCATAATTCACGCATTTCAAATGCCACGCAAGCAACCCCTTCTTTTTTGAGACGAGCCATTGTCTGTACGCGCAAACTCGATTTTCCCATTTGTCGGCAATTTAATAAATAGCAGAATTTGCCTGTTTTCAACCCTTCGTAAAGTTGAGAATCGGCTTGGCGGACAACATAAGTTGAAGCTGATTCACCGAGACTTCCTCCTACTTGATACCCATTACTTTGCTTTGAATTGTTCATAACGACAGAAATAAATGAATATGTTTATGCCTGCTATTTTTTCTATAAATAAAAAAACAGTCATCCTAAATTTTTGTTTCAATTTAATAAAGCCGTAGGGGCGGGGTTTCCCTGCTCCTACAATATAGTATGCTCGACTAACTATCTCCATTACCATCAAATAAATCTAATTCATAAAAAGGTTTGTGCGGAGCTAAATTATAATTATTTGAAAATAATACTTATAAAATATTATCTAACTTCCTAACCGTTCTCGAAAATATAAACGATAGATTTGATAACGTGGCACTGCACTATTATTTAGTAGTTCTACCAACCCAAAATCAGATAATTTGACAGCATCATCTAAATTTAAATTTGAATTAAATTCAACAGAACTATCTGCTAAAACTATTGTTTTAAACGCTGATAAGAGTGCCGCATTTGCCTGTAAATAACGCCACTGTCTTTCTAAATGGTTCCGATAAATCCCTGAAGCTGTGGGTGCTGACTGCAACAAGCTTTCTAAAGTTAGATCCTGGCGCGATACTACCTGTATAGCTTGTGTTGTTAGATAGGGATGTCCTCCTACCATTGCCATTAATTGTTGAACTTGGGTATTTTTCCAATTTAATTTATACTTGTGTGACAGAGATTCTACTTGTTCGCTAGTAAAATCTGTTAATTTAATTTCTGTCCCGGCATTAAACGGTGACTGATTGATATTTAGCTGGGTATAAACTTGTGTGTGCAACATCAATAACCGCAATTGTCGCCACAAAGGCTTAGTTTTTGCATCTTCATGCCAAGTTCGCAGCATTCCCAAAAACTCTCCCGCTATTTCCCCATATGCGAACAGCCTATCTACCTCATCTAAAGCGATCGCAACGGCACTATCTCCAGGTAAGACATACTTTTCAAAGTAGGTTCGGCATTTAATCTTACAATTACCCAAACTTTTGCGCCAGTGTTCTTCTACAGGTTGCCCTAACTCAAATGTCTCGGCAATACTGGTGATAAACCACTGCAAAAACTTATCTAAGCTGTGAAAATCTTCGGCTACTGCATCTCGTAGGTTTAAAACTACTGTACGGTATCCTTGCTGTGCAGCATGGTGCATCAAGAGTGACATTAACTCCGTTTTCCCAAACTGCAACGGTGCTTGAATTCGCAACAACACACCCGGTTTGCATATCTCCTCATAACAACGAGATTCGATGGGGGGACGTTCAATGTAAGGTGAGGAGAAAAATTCAATTTTCGGCAATGCAGTTTCTGGGATTATGACTGTATTTTCGCTTGTATAGGCTTTTTTATCCCACTCTCGTTGTAAAGCTTGACGAAAGTTGTTTTTTTTTACTTCTTCTCCTAATGCTTCGGAAAGATTGTTCCATAATTTACCGCCAACTTCACCAATATACTTAACTGCCAGGTGAGATTCGGATGCGATCGCATCATAAGTTTTACCATCCCAGGCTCCGCGCAGCACCTGTTCCTCCGCATTACCAAGGTGCTTTTTTGTGACTCGAAAAATTAGAGTATCTACCAAGTCTTGTGTTTGTGTCCAAGTTAATTCTGATTTCATAGATTTTAGTTACCCAATTAGATGGTAAGAGCGAGTAGCCCCCGCCCCTACGATATATGTTTACCATTATTTTTGCTCTTCTCAGGCATATCCGTATAAATACCCGGAAAAAACCGGATTTTTTCTGGAACTTTATTTCTTACCTAATTTTTCCGGTTTTCTAAGGGTGAATTATTCATTCAAATACAAATAAATAACCTGTTTTTTTCCGGCTGACTATTAAAAACTAATCGGTGATTATAGGGACATGGAAGAGGCAAGCGAATCAAATAGCTTACTCAAAAAACCAACTAGTAACAAGTAACAAGTATCCAATCTACAATTTCAAAAGTTAATAGATATGCTACTCAAAAGAATTGCTTCAATTTCTGCTCTGACAACGTATTACAACTAAAGACTGCAACGATAGATTGGAGGTTTGAGCTAACGTAATATTTGTATTTACAAATATGTAGTACAGTCGCCAACAGTATCATCATTGAAACAGAAAACCGGGTTAAGCTGAAAAGTTTTACATGGCAAAACCAGGGATAAAGGTTTTACAAGGGAAGCTGACTTCCTTTCTTCGGATTCATACCCGCTATTCTTACGAAAAAGACTTGAATCCGAGTCTAATCATCGATTTTGTGGTTTGCAGACATAACCTCAGCTCGTTATCTCTACTTAAGGAAGAATTTTATGTCCGAAATCAAAGTTTCACAAGTTACTGAAATTGAAAACTCAGAACTGAGCAAGATTGCAATGCGTGTATTTAATACAATGCAACTAGCAGCTGAGAAGGCTACGGCTCATCAGGCTGAACCTGCTACCTATCCCATTTCCTCCGATCCCAATTCCTTTGAGCAACTGTTCCAATCGCGCTTTCAGCAACTCCGCCCTGAACAGCAACAAGCTGCAATCGGTAAGGTTATGGTTGCTATCAAAGCGCCTTCAGCAGAACGAGTTCGTGTCTATGGTGACTTGGCAAAAGTAGATTTGAGTTCAGAAACTGCTGTAGAAAAGCAAATAGAAAACTTATCTCTATCTGATTCTTTAAGGTTTTTGCAAAGTGAGACGAATAGCCCGTTGCAATTCGCTGACGAAGTGCTATCTCGCGCAGCATCTGGACTAACTCACACATTAGAACTGCGAATTCATCAGGTGAAGTGTTTTGAGGACACCAATGAGTGGGGGAAAGATGACATTTCTTTGGGTGGCAGCACAATAGATGAAAGTGGTAATACTGAAAAAATCTCTGATTTTGGGGTAGGAAAGTTTAAGCGCGGCACAGAAGTTAACTACTCCCCCCCAAGAATACTCAAGACATTCGATCTACTCAAAAGCCCCGGTGTTCAATATCCAAGGTCTTATTTTACAACCCTCGTGCTTGCTGAGATAGACTGGGGTGGTTTTGGTGAGTTTTTGAACAAGTTGCTTGAAAAAATCAAGGAGGAAGTCATTAAAGCTCTCACACCTCTGGCAACTGCACTAGGCACTACAATCGGTGCCATGATTGCTTCTGGTATCCCAATTCTTGGAACTGCTATTGGTGCAGCCATCGGTGCAATTATAGGTTGGGCGGTTGGCAAAATTCTTGAGTGGCTTAAGTCCCTATGGGGCGACGACATATTCCCACCGATCACATTGCGTGCTGATATTCCATCACTCGATGCTCGTAGTTCCCAAGGTGGTGAAGTTCGGTTTACGGGGTTTGGTGGGGAGTACCGCCTCTACTATGACTGGCGTATCGAAGTTCCTCCAACACGCGCTTGGGCTTTGATGGGGAATGAGCTAATCTCCGGCGTTGGCGTGTCTTCATGGAAGCCTGAAGTCATGGACTTGTTCGTGCGCGGTACGGATAACCTACTCTACTACAAGTGGTATGACAGCAACAACGGCGGCTGGATGCAGGGCTATAAGCAGCTGGGAGGGGGCCAGATATCGTTTAGCCCGGTAGCTGTCTCCGGAGGTGGTAGTGACTTAATCGACGTGTTCGCACGCGGTATTGGCGCTAATGACGGGGTTTACCATAAAATATGGCAACAAGGCATATGGTCAGGCTGGCAAAGGTTGGGATCTATGGATACCCTCTCCGGTCCCGGTTTATCTTGGGAACCGGGAAGGCACTTGGATGTGTTTGTGCGCGGGACAGACAATGCGCTTTATGTGCATCAGTACAACCCTAACGACGGCTGGGTGGGCCCTTGGCAGCTAGATGGTCAGATATCGTCGAGTCCGGCAGCCATTGCGTTGGTCAATGGTCCAGTCCATGTATTCGCACGCGGGACGGACAACGCGCTGTGGCACAGGTGGTACGACAATGGCTGGCAAAATTGGGAATCCTTAGGCGGACCGATAGGCGGACAGATTTCGTCCGATCCAGAGTCCGGTCCTAGCGTGTCTTCGTGGGGACCCCGGCGCTTGGACGTGTTCGTACGCGGGACGGACAACGCGGTGTGGCGCAAGTGGTCGGATGATGGTGGCGTTAGGTGGTCAAACTGGGAAAGCTTAGGTGGCACCATAACATCAAGTCCGGCATCGATCTCGCGGGCACCTAACCTGATCGAAGTGTTTGTGCGCGGAACGGATAGCAAGCTTTACCACATATGGTGGGACGGCACGGCATGGCGTCCGTAAGCTAATACAGGTGCATTAATGAGTGTGGCGCGACGGGCTGAACAGGGGCGTGAATTCACCTCGACACGAGCCACGCTCTGCACTCCCTCCCATGTGCGTCATTTTTGAGAATCCTCATCTTCGGGGGGCGAGTGCCACATCCATCACCGCTTCAAGATTATCTTGACAGGGCATTACTCGTGCCAACTGTACTCTCTGGGAAGTTAGCATTTTTTCAATAAATAGTCCAAACATCGCTGTCTTTCTTGAGACTCTATCGAGATTATTAATCATTTTCTCGGATATCTGTCTCAATTTCGTCTGGAAAAGCTTCGGCGTATACCCAAGCATTTGCAATATCAGTAGCAGAAAGGGATGGATAGCTTGTAAGTAAGTCAGCTTCACTGTATCCAATGCTACGAGCTTCTACAAGTCCCCAAACAGTGATGCGAGTTCCAGCAATGCAGGCGCTGCCACCACAAACACCAGGTGTTTTTTCAATACCGCGCCCTAGAGTAATTTTGCCTTGGGATAAGAGTTGAACGACTTGAGCTTTTTCTTCGTCAGAGAGCGCCAGCAGTTGAGGTGTAATTCTTGAGAGCGTCATGTCAAGCCAAGAATTGAACTACTAACTATTATATTCTTGTCTATGCAAAAAGTTCCTCAACCACCTAATCGCATCACTTGTTGTCTGCTCACTGGCAATTTGGAGACATTGCCCCATAATTTCTGAAACGTTAGGGAAATAACTACTTTCTGCAAGTACGTAACTAGACCCCTGCAATCTATAAACCAATAACTGATTATTCTTTAGCAGCCAAATCTTTGGCACTTGATAGGGTAAATAATCATTGATGTCTGTATAACTAGTAACATCTATTTCAATTGCTAAATCAGGTGGAGGGTCGTTCTGCCAGTCAATGCGATCTTTACCTGCTACAGCTGCCCAGTTCTCAATGTAGAAGCAATAGTCTGGCTCAATACCCCTAACTTCGGGTAAACTCATGGTAATTGGAGTGAATTCTTCATACTGCCGATTTAAATGGTCAAGCAAAGTTGTTGCTACTCTGGCAGCCAATCCTGTTTTGCGCCCATGCTCTGGTAGCGGAGACATCAATAGTATTTCACCTGGTCGATATTTTACTCGCGGGATTGAGCGATCGTCTAACTGTTGCACCAACCTTTGGTAGTCTTGCCAATCCCCCACCATCCGCACCACTGTGCCTGGGGGAAGTTCTATTTTTTCTGGCGTAATTATGGTATTCATTTTGAGTCGTTTCTTGCTATCTACTTCCTACCGCCGCGATCGCCCGTCTCACCTTCCCCCGTTGTTTCACAACGATATCTTTAATATATGGAAGAAAATTATTTTTCATCCTGCTTTTGAACAGCTTGCCGTACTACTTCAATATCTAATTCAAGTACACGGGCAATTTGTTCAAAACTCAGTCCCTCCTCCAGTAGTCGTGGGATTGCTTCCAATTTTGTAGCTAGCTTGGTTTCTTGCTGAACTTCTTGATAAAATCGAGTTTGTCGCCACTCTGTTAATCCAAACATTGCTTCTAACTCCTGCCGAGTATAGGACGAGAACTTATAAATGAGCATCCTTTCTACTAATTCTAAAAGGTTGTGACGGTTTACGGCATCTGCCTGTTGCACTCGATCTATTAAACTTCTTGCTTCTTGTACTGCTTCATCTTCAGATGCAACTACCAGCTTAATAATTCCCAAACCAATCGAGGATGATGTGTCAGCTAATTCATCTAAGTAAACTACATGAATTTGCCCGGTTGCGAGTGCAGTTTGATACGCGACTGGTATACCAGAATCAATACTGCGCTTTGCCCAAAGCACTACAGCTTGCCAACTTTGCTGCGGTCTATATTGATTTAAATAGAGAAACGCCTCTGTAATCAAACGCCAGTATAAATCGTCATCACGTTGAAATTGTACCTCGACAAAATAAATTGGGTCTTGTGGGTACTCAGGTTTGGGTAAAAATAAACCATCAATACGACGTGCAAGTTCTTTGATTTCTACAGAGGAAAATTTATAGTGCGAAGCTAGTGCAGGTGATTGTTCCAGTAATTCAAATAAAACACCAGGAAGATTTTGTAAGAGAGTATAGAAGATAGTGTCTGTTTTCATTCATTATTGCTTTTGATCTACAAAGAACATATGTATTGTATGTTGTTGCGATCGCGTTAGAGAACCAGTTGACCGAAGCAGTAACCGATCACAGCATCGCAGTCAGATTTCGAGTATTTAGGCTCAGCAACTTGGCTATCGTTCGCTGTAATCAGCCCTAAAATTGAGCAGAGTTAGAAATTACTGACTGCTTAATAACCATTGTGATGAAAAAAACCGAAGTTTCAGGATTTCAGCCGCTGCTTGCCCCCCGAAGCGATCACATTACCGCTTGATGCGATCGTCCAATTGTGTCAACGCTGGAAAGTTCAGGAGTTTTACTTATTTGGTTCGGTGAGAAAGGATGATTTTCGCCCGGATAGTGATATTGATGTGATGGTGCAGTTTGTGCCTGATGCTCACTGGGGACTTGAATTTGTAGACATAAAACAGGAGTTAGAGGAAATCTTTAAGCGCAAAGTTGATTTGCTGACTAAAAAATCAATCGAGCAAAGTGAGAATTGGATTCGACGTAGAGAATTACCAGAAGAGGAGAGCGATCGCCTTACCACTACCGCTCCACATATGGTATTACTTTTCAAGTTAAGGTGAATCCGATTTTGGACGCAATTCAAATACCATTTGGGAGCGATAGAAGCAGACACAAATAGATTGTCGTTCCACCAGAACCACTTTTATTCTGTAGAGAAACAAGATACCCGACTTCTCTAAGAAGTTGGGTATCTTGTTTCTCACAAATGATTTAGGACTGTTACACTCTATAAAAGTTGACATCAAGAGGGTGGTCAACATGACCTATGCGTAAATTGAATGACAGTAATAGCTTGGAAGTCAATGGTATTTGCTTTGAAACTTTAGTGCCTGAAAATGTACTGCGAATTCCGCCAAAAAAGTCAGAGGCCAAAACTTGGATTCAGTTCGGTATTCGGATTACTAATAATACTGTAGATCCTCACCTTTTCCTACTCTTCTTTGCACGCCCAGAGTTCCTCCTAGCAGATCAACAAAAAATGCCACGTTTTGGTCCTAATGTAAATGGAAGCTACAATCCCCAATTATCTGACTTTCAATTAGTGATACCTGGAGAAAGCGTGACTCTTTTGTTACAAGGGTATTTTCAGTGGGAAAGCCATAAACTGAAGTTTGTATTTCGTGAAAAAAGTGGTTCCTATTGGATATTTAGTGATTTCAATTCAGGCACATATTCGGTTCAGGTAATATATGAAAATCAATACTCTGTATGGAAGCAGGAAGGCGCTTGGAGCGACCCTATAAATTTAATGCCCGTGTGCAAGGAACAAACTTTCAATAACTTAAGAAGTGAAATTATCAAGATGGAAAATGTCTGGGTAGGTAAGGTATCTACACCTCCGGTTGAGTTTTTCCTCATCCAATCATGAACTGATTTTTGATTACACTTTCAATTCATTCTAAAGGCATACAAGACTATTGTTTTGCAGAAAATTCTTGCAGAATGCGACTTAAATCCAAATCAAAACCTGGCAGCACATCTTCTCCAGATAAAATCTTAGGAGATTTAATCACCTCCACCTCTCGTCCTTGACGATAAATTTCAACCTGCTGGTTCTGTGGATCTATCAGCCAACCTAACCGAACTCCATTGTCCATATACTCCTGCATCTTCACCTGCAAGCTCTCCAAATCATCACTTGCAGAACGCAACTCAACAACAAAATCTGGAGCAATCGGCGGGAATTTTTGTCGTTGCTGTGCTGTAAGAGATTCCCACTTCTCTAAGCTAACCCAACTCACATCTGGAGAGCGTTTCGCGCCATTGGGAAGTTTGAAACAAGTCGATGAATCAAATGCTTTTCCTAAATTGTGCTGCCGATTCCAAATCCCTAAGTCAATAATATAGCTCAAAATTTTGATTACCTGTTTCTCCGCCTGTTGGTGACACGATGACGAGTTCTCCAGATGCTGTACATTCAAACTTCATCTCTGGATTCGCTGTCACCAATTTATAGAAAGCATTCTCCGTTAATTTGCCAACAGCAGATAAATCCAGCGTCAAAATACTCACTTAAGGCACGCCCCCATGAACGCGATCGCAAACTATTTTACCATGTGCAAGTTCAATTATTGTTACTGTCAAGTGTAAAGCTTCTGCAACGTCCGTATATATCTATCTATATAGGTTGCCCGAAAAACAGAAGTACTACTACCCTAATCCTCAGCTATTTCTGAAGCGCCTGTTGAAACGTCTTGATAGCATCCACATGATTCAGCAGATTGATGCAACGTAACAACAAATCCAGATCGATCCCTTTGACTTCCTCACTATCGGAAACCTTTTCATATTCTAGGGTTTTGCCCTCTGAGCGCAGGTGATAGATCTCTAATACTCCGTCTTCCCAAAACCAGACTTCCGGAATCTTCAGTCGCTTGTATGCCTCCAGCTTGTTGATACCGCCACTAGTAAACACTACCTCAATCACCAGATCGGGACGTACTCGACCTGGAGCAAGTTTATAAGATTTATCAGCCTCTCGCTTGACGGCAATTGCTTGACTTTCGAGAGTCATAGAGCCAGTTGGGGTAAAGTCAAACCCTGCCATAAGCAGGTATAATTCTAACAAAGCCCCGATCCTTTCCTTAACGGTTTCGTGGGGTTCACCTGGCATTCGTCGAATCTCCAAAACTCCGTCCAGGAAAGAGAGCCGATATCCAGGACGGTCTAACAATTGCTCAACTGCTTTGAACTCTCTCCAGGTCAGTCCTTCAAACAGCAGGGGTGATTCTTTTCTGGGTGTTGCGATTGTTGCTGGGGTCATTTGAGTCTCCAGTCTGTTTCCAGATCAGAAATAATCTCTAATGGAATAGGGATGGTTTTATTGTAACTTTTTTTTGTCAGAGCGATCGCGCAAACTGGAAAGCAATATTGATGGATTTTAATCACTCAGTATGAAACATAGTACCCTTAATGAGAAGACATACACCCCTTATACCCAGGCATGGAATGTAAAGAATCGTTCCTCTAATCAGGTAGATTAGCCGCCTGGACTATACGCTCAGCTAGTGTTCGGAGGCAAGCGAGCGATCGCGCCATACTGGCAGCGTTAGAGGAGACTCTTCTGTTTTATGGCGTTATCCAACAAATCATCTCTATCTCATTAATCTTCATGCACTCGCTGTAGAACGCATCTTCAATCTCCTCAAAGCAGATTTCCTCAGCCAACACTTCGCTTTTCACTGTTTCAAGATGTACCTGGAGAGCTTCTAAAAGAATACCTGACGTTTTCAGCCCAAGATGAATTCGATCTGAAAGTCTAAGCCCAGCTTTTTTCCGTGCTTCTTGTAACACACGAATGGTATCTCGAACTAATCCTTCTTGAATCAACTCTAATGTTAGTTGAGTGTTCAATGCAGCTAAATAACCATGTTCTTCAATCGCCGCATACCCAAATGGACTCTTAACTTCAATTAAAAATGCTTCTGGCTCAAGGTAACACAATTCTCCATCGAGATCGATGACTGTTTCCTTCCGGTTGCGGATATTGTGAACGATCGCACGGTTGTCAATGGTTGTAAGCTTCTGCTTCAACGTAGGCAGTTGCTTACCAAGACGCTTGCCAAGCAGTGGCAAATTCGGTTTAACCGTGTAGTCCACAAAATCTGCTGTCATGTCTAAGTAAGTAACTTGCTTGACATTAAGTTCTTCCTTGAGTTGTTCTTCTAAACGTTTGAGTCCTGTCATCTCTGCTTCATTGCGAACCCGCACCAAGATTTCAGAAAGCGGTTGTCGGATCTTAACCCCTGCGGTAGAGCGAGCAGCACGGCCTAACTCTACAATGCGTATGAGCGTTTCCATATCGCGCAGTAGAACCGTATCAATGAGGGTAGCCTCGAATTTAACCCAATGTGCTAGATGCACTGATTCTGGTTCATCCGGAAAGACATTCAACACCAAGTTTTGGTAAATATGTTCGCTGACAAATGGAGCCATTGGTGCCATGAGTTTAGCAACAACGACGAGCGTGTGATAGAGCGTCTTATATGCCGAGAGTTTGTCAATATCATTGTCAGACTTCCAAAAGCGGCGGCGACTGCGACGGACATACCAGTTAGACAGATCATTCACGACGAAATCGCGTATCGTCCGGCTAGCACTGGTTGGATCGTAAGCGTCTAATCGCTCGGTTACATCTCGGATAAGCTCGTGAACTTTGGAGACTAACCACCGATCAATTTCAGGACGCTCCATGATCGGAATGTCTTGTTTCAAATCAGGCTGATCCAGCTTGGCATAAAGCACGAAGAAACTGTATGTGTTCCATAGCGTCATGAAGAAGTCGTGTAATGTATCATCAACCACTGATTGCGAGAAGCGTTTGGTCGTCTCCGGTGGACTGGTGCTGTAAAGATACCACCGTAATGCATCAGCGCCTTGAGCATCTAAGACGCTCCAAGGATCTACAGTATTGCCCCTGGACTTCGACATTTTCTCACCTCTTTCATCTACGATGTGTCCGAGGACAATAACGTTTTTGAAGGCGGGAGAATCCTGAGCGATCGCTACAAGAGCACCGTTAGAAAGCGGTTGATGAGTATTGCCAGTATTTGTAAGTAGGGTAGATAGAGCGTGGAGGCTATAAAACCAACCGCGAGTCTGGTCGATCGCCTCACAGATGTAGTCAGCTGGAAAATTTTGAGCAAGTCTATCTTGATTTTCAAAAGGATAGTGCCATTGGGCATAAGGCATTGCTCCTGACTCAAACCAGACATCGACAGTATAGGGAAGGCGCTTAAAATACTTACCATTCCGAAGGAAGGTGATTTCGTCAACATAAGGACGATGCAAATCTAACTTTGACAAATCGCGTCCTGTTAGTTCCTCAAGTTCTTTGATACTGCCAACACAGATCACCTCGCTTTCATCTTCACTAACCCAAATGGGCAGCGGCGCACCCCAATATCGTTCCCGTGACAACGCCCAGTCGATGTTATTTCTCAACCAATCCCCAAACCGACCGACACGGATATAATCTGGATGCCAGTGGATTTTGTTATTGTTCTCGATAAGTTGATGCTTGACAGCAGTTGTCCGGATATACCAACTCTTTTTAGCATAGTTGATTAGTGGTGTACCATCTCGGTAGTTGAACGGATAGGTATGAGTGATTGTAGTTGCTCGGTAGAGGAGTTTCTCTAAGAGCAGATCCCGAATAATTTGCCCATCGGCATCCTTGAAAAACATTCCAGTGTAAGGCCCCTCACCATCTGGTGCGTTGGGAAGTTTCACTTCAGGATAGACTTGACCGAGAAGATCGACTGAGAAGAGTATTGGGAGATTATACTTGCGCCCCAATTCCAAATCTCCATAAGCAGGAGCAATGTGAAGTATGCCAGTTCCTTCATCAATCATCACCTGTTCGTCGCCAAGCACATGGAAGCCTTGAGTCAGATCTTCTCCTTCTGGTACACGTCCAAGCAAGATCGGGGTATAGCGAAGCCCAATGAGTGTAACACCAGTAAACGTTTTTAGCGTCTGATAATTATCCTCTCCAAAGACATTGTCCGCAAGATCCTTCACCAAGATATAGAGATTTTTCTGGTGGCGATGCCAAAGGCCACGGCTTAAAGCCGTATCGCCATGCGCAGCAGGTGCTTCAAAAAGACCATAGACAGCATCCGCTTTGACTGCGAGTGCAACATTGGCAGGAAGTGTCCAAGGCGTCGTCGTCCAAGCCAGCAGGTAAACTGACTGTGCCTCCTCTAACAAACCGCGCTCCACAAGTTGATCCGTGTGTGCTAGAAACTTGGGATAAACAGAAGGATCTTCTGCGTCTCGATACCCCTGAGCCACTTCGTGATCTGAAAGGCTGGTATTGTTACGTGGACAGTGCCAGGTTGAGCGGTAATCTTCAAACAGAAGATTGCGCTCCCATAGCGATTTCATCAGCCACCAACACGACTCAATATATTGATTTTCATAGGTAATATAGGCATTTTCCAAGTCCAGCCAGTAGCCAATCCTTTCAGTCATGGCATTCCAATCTTGAATGCGTTCAAAAACTGATTGTTTACATAGCTCGTTGAACTTGGCAATTCCGAAGGCTTCAATATCAGCTTTCTTCGTAAAGCCTAACCGCTTCTCCACTTCCAGTTCGACGGGTAAACCATGTGTATCCCATCCACCTTTGCGCTCAACTCGATAACCTTGCATCGTTTTGTAGCGCAGAAACAGATCTTTGTAGGCACGGGAGATCACATGGTGAACTCCTGGCTTACCATTAGCAGTTGGCGGACCTTCATAGAACACAAAGTTTCCTTGAGGTGCATCTTTTTCCACTGACTTTTGGAAGATGTGGTGCGCTTTCCAAAAATCAATAACCTCTTGCTCAAGAGTTGGAAAGCTTGGCGTTTTTCTTACTTCTCTAAACATAAATATACCGCGCTTACGAGTCACTATCCGTGTTGGACTTTAGCCATTGGAATCTCGTTTGTAGGGTTAGCAAAAGCCATTCCCTACACCTCCTTTGTTGGGGCGCTGAGGTGAGCACGGTACCACCCAACTTTACCCAAGATCCTGCGACTTGGGTCTTTGCTGCTACTCCTTACTAGGAAGAGCAACCTGCTGTAACGTGCAGGACACGTCCCTATCTACTTAAAGCATTAGCCATTTTGGAAAGCTTTGTTTGGAGGGCGGCTCAGGGAGGATATTCATTTCTGCTGTATGGTCAGGCTCACACCATCCCTGACTCGCTTGGCACCAACTCAAAAACTACTCGTTCCCATCATTGCCTTTAATGAGTTATTTAACTGATACTAACATAGTGCCATTAGATTTAACGGCATTACTGATTTAAAGTATGTCAGTATGGAACCTAAAGAAAAAACACTAATCAAGAATAGGATTAGTTCTTCTCAGGAGAGAGTGTGTAGACGTTCTTAGGGGTCTGCTCGATACTACTGAGTGATATCATTTACGCTTCAAAACTGATAGCAAAGTACACACTCTTTTAGAAGAACAGCATTAACAATCATATCTTCGGCTGGTGTTCCCTTGCGGCATATCCAGGAAATCAGTGGACACAATGACTTGGGGACATTGCACCGGGAGAGCGGAAGTGACCCCAGAGCAACGAAAGAAGGCTGTTTGTGTGATTGAGTTTTAACTATGATGCGATCGCATGAAGGTAGTCGTTCCTGCTTTTAGTTTTAGTCCTCATACTTTTGGAAAAGATAATATTCTGAAAAGTCACACGCAACCGTACAAATTGAACTAACAATACACCTTTTGTACGTACAGCAATTATCACTCTTATTCGGGCGGTCACCCAAGGCTCAAGCCTACCAAAAGGTAAAAACGCCCACTCTTCCCCCCCGAAGAGAGCGTTTGAGAGATAGAATCGAAATTCATTCACGGGTATTGATTATAAGGGCGAGCGAAAATGAGCAATCTCGACCTCAATAGTAATTCTAAATTTAAAAAGCCAAAATCCTAATGAAGAAGATTTTAATTTTATCAGCAAATCCTATAAATACAAACAGGCTGCGCCTAGATGAGGAAGTTAGAGAAATTCGGGAGGCTTTAAAACGCGCTCAAAAGAGAGAAGCATTTCAATTAATTCCTATAGGAGCAGTTCGTATTGATGACTTACGTCGTACATTGTTGGATAACAAACCACAGATTGTACATTTTTCTGGTCATGTAACAGAAAGTAATGACTTAGTTTTGGAGAATATTTCGGGTGAGTCGCAGGTAGTAAATCCGGAATCGATCAGCAAATTATTTGAGTTATTTAAAGAGGAGATTGAGTGTGTATTACTTAACGCTTGCTATTCGGAAATTCAAGCAGAAGCTATTCACAGACATATAAATTGTGTCATTGGCATGGTAAAACCTATTCAAGATCGTGCAGCTATTAATTTCTCTAAAGGATTTTATGATGCTATTTTTAGTGGAAGAAATTATGTAGATGCTTTTAGCTTTGGCTGTAATAATATTGATTTAAATAATATTCCGGAATCTAATACTCCAACAATTAAAATTAGATCACCCAAGCAATACAAAAGATTACGCCGTTTAGCTCTCGCTGGTATGATTATTCCCATCTTGAGTTCCACTGGGTTTTATGTATGGCAACTCTCGACTAGGGATACAATTAAACCAATACGTGAAATTACACAATCGCCTCCCCAACCTACAAATCCTAAAAGAATTAATGCCCAAGCTGATTTGGAACAAGGATATAAAATCTTAAATAGCGATGAGCAGGGAGCATTAGACATTTTTAAGCGGTTCCAGCAACTAGATCCTAACGAAGCTCAAAAAGAAGGCTTAAAGATAGCAAAGGAAGTAGCAGGAATAGTCAAGTATTTGCCTAAATTTAACTCTTCATCAAGTTATTTGTCTAAAATGAGAGCGGCTACTGTACTCGCTCCTAATAGCGATGAAGTTTGGTATTTGTTAGGTGAAATATATGCGCAAAGCCAACAATATGACGATGCAATAACTGCTTTGAAAAAGGCAGAAACTATAAACCACAAAAATGCTGATGTATTATTAGAATTAGGTCAGGTTTATAACCAACAACAAAATTACTCAGCCGCTGTTGAATCTTTGCAAGCAGGTTTAGAATTAAAACCTAAAGAAGCAAATTCGTTATTTGTGTTAGGTTTAATATTTCATAAACAAGGGAATTTAACTGATGCTATTAGTCAGTACCTAAAAGCAAGCGCTCTAGATCCAAAATATTTACCTTCATCAACATCTGCTCTTAACAACATTGGTTTAATCAATTACGAACAAGGCAATGTTGGAGAGGCAATTAGACAGTGGACAGCTATTCTAAAAACTAATAGTTTTCAGCCACCCGTAGAAACTCAATTGGCTTTAGGCGTAGCGTTATATACTCAAGGTGAACGTCAACAAAGTCAGAAATTAGCACTTGAAGCGCTGAATCGCGATCCGCGTTACCAAAATATAGAGTTTTTGAAGCAAAATCTTTGGGGCGATCGCTTGCTTGCAGATACGAAAAAGTTTTTGCAATTCTTAAAAAAACAGTAATTATATTTTTTTGAGAAAAGATAATAACTCAGTTGCATTTGATTACCAGGCATCAACTTCAAGAAAATCGCAATCACGATCTATTTATAGTTTCAGCCCCTTATTCCACGTTCCTGCTAGAACGTGGAACCTACTCATTCGCCAGCACTATCCTAAAAATCGAGGAATGTCAATAACCATATCCAAGGATTATCATCGTCAGCCTGCATGGCATAAAATGCCATTTTATGCCATGCTTAAGTAAAAGAATCTGAGATACCTGTCACCAACCCCTAGCTATAAGCTAGGGGCTTGAAAGAGGAAGATTGACCATCTTCTAAATTTAGTTAAATCGGTGTCTAGTGTACGGGTTAACAACCCAAACTGAACGAATTGAGCGTGGTAGCTCGCAATACGTCACGTCCCAAAGGTGCCTCCCAAGCCTATGACCTCTATATTCGTCAGTCACGAAGGGAAATACATACCTAGTAATAGGATTTATTGTACATGTTTGTTCCAGTAGTTGATCAAAATCAACAACCCTTGATGCCTACCACACCCAGCCGCGCACGCCGTTGGATCAAGTCGGGTAAAGCAACAGGTTTTTTTAAAAAAGGCCGATTCTGCATACGTCTTAATCAGGAACCGTCTGACAGACTAACTCAACCGATAGCAGTTGGAATCGATCCAGGTTCAAAAAGGGAGGGTTTTACAGTAAAATCTAAATCCCATACTTATTTGAATGTGCAAACTCATGCAGTAGATTGGGTTAAGGATCATGTAGAAACTCGTCGCAATATGAGGCGTGCCCGTAGGTTTAGAAAAACACCATGTCGTCCAAATCGTCAGAATAGGCTTGTTAATCAGCAACGGTTGCCACCTTCAACCAAAGCTAGATGGCAATGGAAATTACGTATTTGCAAGTGGTTGACTTCGATGTATCCGATCACTACGTTTGTGGTAGAAGACATTAAAGCCAAGGCTTGGAAAAACGGTAAGAAGTGGAATACGATGTTTTCTCCAATCTCCGTGGGTAAACAATGGTTCTATGCTGAACTACGAGCTATAGCAATATTAGAAACTCGCTCAGGAAATGATACTTATGAGATGCGACAATCCTTAGGGTTGAAAAAATCCCAAAATAAGTTATCCAACAAATTCGATGCACATTGTGTCGATTCGTGGGTACTGGCTAATTGGTATGTCCTTGGACACTCCCAACCGGATAACACAAATCTGATTGAAATCATCCCTTTGGAATTCCATCGCCGTCAACTTCATCGCTTGCAACATCAAGCAGGACACGTTAGACCTCGCTACGGTGGAACAATTAGTGCTGGGTTTAAACGCGGTTCAATAGTTAAACACCCAAAACATGGAATTTGCTACGTGGGTGGTTGGACCTCTTCGCCTACTAAGTTTGACCCAACAAGAAAGACAATCAGTTTGCATAGCCTTAAAACTGGTAAGAGACTTGCTCAAAATGCTGTGACATGTGACTGCAAATTTCAAACCTATAATTCATGGCGCATAGCTTGACGCTCATTAAAATGCGAAGCTACAGCCCAAGGGATACGCTTCCCCCGGCAGACTTCGCGAGCGTTCGTGTTTCCTATGTGAACTAAAGTTACACAGTTTCCACACGTATCGGAGATTTTTTAAATGAAAAGTATTAATATTTCCCTACCGGATGGGATGCGTGCTTACGTAGAGGAACAGGTTGCGGATGGTGGTTATAGCACCATTAGCGAGTATTTCCGTGAGTTGGTACGTCTTGACCAAAAGCGTAAAGCTAAGGAACATTTAGAGACTTTATTGCTATTCGGGTTAAATTCTGGAAGTGCAACACCTTTAACTGAGCTCGATTGGGATGATATTCGTCAAGCAGTACGGGCAAAACTTCAAGAACAGAAAGATTTAAACGAGAATGGGTAATGTTTATAAACATCCCCAGGTAATCCGTGACTTGATTGATTTGGCGACTTATATTGCTTTTGATAATATAAATGTTTCGGATAAGTTTTTAGCGGCTGCTGAAGAAACTTTTAAACAGTTAGCTCAAACGCCAAAAATTGGCAGGCGGAGCGAGTTTTCTCATCCGAATTTAGTTGATGTTCGTCAGCAGGCAATCAAGGGTTTCAGAAATTATTTAGTTTTTTATCGTCCAAGAGATGCTGATGTGGAAATTTTGAGAGTTTTGCATGGGAGTCGAGATATTGAAGCTATTTTAGATGAAGGTTTGGGAGACTCAAGTTAGGTTGACGACTCTGTTAGTTTCTCTAATTTATCCAAAAGTTTAGTAATCCGCAGTTGAAGCCACCAAGCTCAGAATAGTGAAAATTCCCAATGTCAGTAGATCACAAACTTTCGGAAACTGACGTAAGAATCAGGGTTTCAGCGATAAGAAATTAGGGGGGGACAGCGTTAGTTTAAGAGCGCTCGCTTTAGGGTAACTAAAGATATCGCCTGAAATGCTGATTAATTGGTGATTTTTTGGTGTCTGGGTGACGGGTGGAAATGTCCATGTAGCAGGGGTTCTAAAAAACTTTGTGATCTACTGAATGTAGGAGAGTAATCAATCAATACAACGTCCTTCGCCAAAGCGATCGCCATTTTTTCTAGCTATATTCAATGAATCTTGGTGAAACTCAATCGCCTTAATAATAGGACTTACGCAAAAGTTGCCAAAAGGCTTAATTTATTGAACCGCCAAGACGCCAAGAAAGCCAAGAATGAGTAGAGTTTGCGTAAGTCCTAAATAAATGTGTAGAGACATTACTTCGTAAATTGGACTAAATTTAATTAAGATTTACTCCAATTTACTCCGATTTTTAACGTAGTATTCAGTCAAAAAGAACCGCTATACTCCAACTAAAACTCCTGCAAGATACGTCATCAACTTGTCAGTATCAGAAGGATGTCCTCGGAAACCTATATACCAGTCGGGACGCACCAAGTAAAGGCAAGCGGAACTGGCACCATATTTTTTATGGAGGTATTGCTGGCTGTCCATAAGTATGGAACCATTCCAATCCAGTTCTTCTGGAAGTTGAGGAGGCGCTATATCCGCTACGACCAAATGCGGTTTAATAATATGACCGTACTTATCGGCAATCGTTTTGCCGATCGCAGTTAAATTGCGGTATGAAAGAGGATTCATTGCCTGCCCGCTTAGTAAAAGCAATGTCCAATCAGTTCCCTGAAAAACCTCAAACAGGCGAATAGTTTCTTTATCTGCCAGTCTCACCAGAACAGCATCTGGTGCTCTTTCACCTGCGACAGGTCCACTACTGCCACCAACGTCAACTGTCAGGGGACTTTCTTTATAGCTAATTGTCACTTCTTCTAATGTATTGCGGATGCGAGTTTGCAGCGATTCCATTTGAATCATCATTGGACCCAACAAACGGGCAGCTTTCTGCAAAAGTTCGCTCTTATTGAAGATGCTGCGGTAAGCTTTATCTGTTCCCTCCAAGAGGGCGACGGCAACTGGGTGTCGTTCAGCGTTGTAACTTTCTAGCAATTCGGGGTGTGCAACTCCCTTGATAACGTATGCGAGTTTCCATGCCAGATTAAAAGCGTCTTGAATGCCAGTATTCATTCCTTGTCCGCCAATAGGTACATGTACGTGACCCGCATCTCCAGCAACGAAGACACGTCCTTCTCGAAAGCGATCTGCTCGACCGTGGGAGGTGCGATAACGTGCCAACCAAACTGGTTCATACAGCTGAGCATCGATTCCCCCTAGTTCGATTAAAGCCTCCTGAACTTCTGATAAAGTGGGAGGAGTTTCGTTGCTAGGATCAGGATCTGGTACAGAGATGAAGACGCGAACGATATCGTCTGGCATCTCAATCACCATCATATAACCTGCATTTGTCAGGAAAAGGTAACTCACTCCTTTGGGAAGCGTCCAACGAATTTTGACGTCGGCTTGGATAAACTGCTCGTTTTCATAGCGATCGCCTTCAAAATTGAGTTCCAGTTGCTTGCGGACTATGCTGTTATAACCATCGCAACCAATCAGCCACTGAGTGCGAGTCTCTTCAACCCTTCCATCTGCATGACGCAGGGTTACTGTTACCCCGGATTCATCCTGCTGAAATCCTGTTGCCTCCACCTGCCAATCGACTTTAATATCAAGGCTGTTGAGGTGCTGTTCTAAAATATGTTCCGTTCTATTCTGACCGATAATTATTGGATGGGGGTAGGGACTATCAATCCCATCTAAGTCGCAATGACCGATATGCTTACCGTAAGCATGTAATTCCACCTGACGCAGTGGTTTACTCTCAGCTAAAACAGGTGCTAGAGCATTCATCGCTGCCAAAACTTCCAGAGTCCGGACATGCACAACTATTGCTTTAGAAACATTCTCAGGTCCTGGATCTTTGTCTAAAACACGACAGCGAACTCCATAGCGTGTTAGCTCCGATGCCAGAGTTAGCCCAACAGGACCCGCACCAACCACTAAGACATCCGATTCATGGGAGGTAAACTTTGACATATCCTGTACTGAAGGAATTTTCAATTTCAATCATAAGTTACTTTGTGTTAAGAATTTTATAGAGAATGAGTGTAAATCCAACCGTGTCTTTTACCACAAATACTGAAATTGCTGAGCAACGCCACGATAGCTTTATGCAAAAAATAATTCAACTTCGCCGATCTAATATCTCACAAGAAATTCATCAACGATTGTCGCTTTTTCCAAATATGACGCTTTCAGATAAATTTCAGCAGGTGGCGAAACTCAAAGCGTGGTTGGATAGTTTTCGTCCACTCCCACCGACAGTCGTTACCGAACTGAAGAAACTTTACGACGTGCGCTTCACATATAACTCGAACGCTATCGAAGGCAATACTCTCACGCAAAGTGAAACTGCTTTGGTACTGGAAAACGGAATCACAATTGGCGGTAAAACCTTGCGCGAACATTTAGAAGTGATTGGGCATAAAGATGCGATCGACTATATCGAACAGCTGGCACAACAGCCAATTGCTATTGGAGAATGGGAAATCAAACAGATCCACAATTTGATTATGCGAGCGATCGCACCTGTTGAAGCGGGACGCTACCGCCAACTTGATGTCAAAGCAGCAGGAACTGAGTACGTCTATCCCCCGCACTATTTACTTAATGATTTAATGAGTGAGTTTATCACTTGGTTAAATTCAACAGAAGGCGTTCAGCACCCGATCCAGTTCGCGGCTGAAGCTCATTTGCGATTTGTTTCAATTCATCCATTTCGGGATGGGAATGGACGCACGGGAAGATTATTAATGAATTTGCTGTTATTGCGGACAGGCTATCCGATTGTAGTGATTCCTAACCAAGTCCGGAAAGCCTATATTGATGCAATCGTCGAGGGCCAACAACAAAACGAGATCTCCCCATTATTAACGTTGCTCCTAGATGCTGCTCAAAAATCGTTGATTGAAATGTTACACATTCTATCGACTGCGCGGGAAAGTCGGGGACGAGGCTTACCCTTCTACGAAGAGATGTTAACATTTTTGAGCGAACGTCGTGAAAACGAATAGAAATGTTGCGAAAATTGCCGATGCCTTCTCAGAAGCGGAGACGCTACGCGAACAACTACTTGATATTTACATTTAATAGCTGGAGATAAAAAGGCTAACATTTGTTTGAGTGCGAAAAGTGGGCGATAAATGAATCGCTAATATCATTGGCTGTAGGAACGTTCTTTAATATTTTGGCTATGTTTTCGATAAGGATTGTCCCCAGGCTAGAAACTAGGACAACCACGACAACGTAGAATTCGCGCTTATGATAGTCAAAAAAACGACAACAAAGCCTCGCAAGAGTACCAATACTGTTGGTGGTCAGCGGCTGCACGCTAAAAACGTGGTAAAGCTTGAAAATCTCGATTTCGCTGAATTTGCTCATTTCTCAAATGGAACTCTGCCTCAATAGGTGCACTGAACCGCTTGAGTTTTCTTGTTTGGGCGAGTACATGCCCAATATTACCATTGAACTTCTGAATTTGCTGGTTAATCTCTAATTGTAACAATTTTTTTGCCTCTAGTTCTAACTCCGTAGTTGATGTTGGGTTATGAATTTGCTGGTTAAGCTGTAGCTGTAACAATTTTTTGGACTCTAGGTCTAACTCCGTAGTTGATGTTGGGTTATGAATGAGTTGCTTTTCTGATTGTGCCAAAGCCGTAGTTGGTGTCAGAACTAAAACTATAACTAAAAATAATCTTACTATTTTCATAGTGCTACCAAAGAGTGGAATTGCCTCATCGAAATCAAAATCAAATCAACTTCTTCCTCCTAACTTCTAATACAATCTCAATCCATAGGTTTACGCAAAAATCATCAGTGATTTACAAAAATTTATTATAGAGTTTTAAATACTCGCGCCCACTGGCGATCTTTAACCAATGTCAACCCGTGTAGATTGAGGAATATTGACCGGAGCGGGGCGATCTTTAACCTTGCCCGTTCCCGGCACCAAGTAATCTAGCCCACATTCCGCACCCTCAACTGTCACAATCGGTTTTTACCGTTTTTTATAGGAATATAAAGCTATCTAATATACTCAAGAACCTTAGATTGACGGAGAAATCACGTTTTTCAGGCATAATTTATAGCTTTAAAAATAGAATAATCTAAGTAATTATGCTGTGTGACACCCTAGGGTGCGGAATGTGGGATCTAGCGAAGCGGTCTCCAGTTGCGTCGTCAATCCGGTTTTTTTGGATGCTAAGCATTCTGACTGGAATAAAATGCAGAACCTTGGTTGCAGCCCAAAGGGCTGCAACCAAGGTTCTAACTGTACTTTTGGGTACACATCTAATTGATAAAGGTTCTGCATTTTATTTTGTCTCCGTCCCTAAGGGGGTAAGCTTTTCAGAAAGTGCTTTCTGACCGAAAATTGATGAGAGAGCAGGGTTTTGTATTTAATGTTCAGGACCAAATATTGGGGTCTTAGTAGCAAATGACCATTTAAACAACTATTTTTTTACCGGAGATGGTGCTAATAAGCCAGATAAGGCACCTAATGAACCAGTTCCCAGAGCAGTTAGAACTTGAGGAATATCTTTGTTACTTATTTGTAATCCAATTGCACCAATAAGACAACCTAATACAGTTGATGTCAATCCGCTAACAACTATACGGTAAATCCAAACATCGGTTTCAACAGCTTTTTGTTGAACATTGACGTTTGCAATATTGTTTTGTGTGGTTTTTTCACTAAGAAAAGTGTTGTCAATTGGTTGTTCAACTTCATTAGGTAAAGATTGCTCTTGGGTTAGAGCTTTAGTTCCATTGTTAGTAATCATTAATTTATCCTATTGTATTGTAAAAACAAGGTTTTTTTTGGGGAAATTTTCGCGTCAAAAAGCCAGTTCATTTTTGTAACCCGTGCCGATATCCGTTATTGATTTACCAACTTGCCCATAAATGATATTGAGGCAATCAAAATTTTGCACGTGAAAATCAACTCTTCACCCCTTTCAGTACCTCAAGCTTGCCTATAAATGGTCATTTTTGATGATGTTTTCATCTTCAGCCGACATCAAAGCCACGGCTACAAACAAGGCTAAATCAATAGTTTTGACTCTTTGACGTTGTCGGGTAGGGCAGGAGCATTGCTGCTCCTTTCCCCCCTCAGAACCGGACTTACAAGTTTTCCAAGTATCCGGCTCAAGCAAGTCAGTGCCACTATCAGATCCCAGAATGGATTTGTTGGTGGCAGTAAAGATGTACCAGTTGGAGGTTAGAGTATGTATCTTTACCGCCAGCAGTTCTTGGGGTTTTGTGGTGTTTGTGGATTTCTTCTCCGTTGAAGAGACTATCTCCACATATAGGACAAACACAACCTTGTTTTTGAGCAATATGATTGAATACTCTTGGCATGGTCTTTAGCTTTGGCTAAGTTCCTTTGCTGATAGCCCAAACTTGGGAGAGGGGCATTCTTGTGAGGGCGAGAGTTTAGAGAGAAGCCTGGTTTATGAAGGCTTCTTCACAAATCAACTAGGATTACAATAAATCGGCAAACTTATCTGTTGCTTCAATCAAAGCACTGAGAATTCCAGGTTCACTCATCGAATGTCCGGCATCGGGAACAACAATGAATTCCGCTTCTGACCAAGCACGATGTAACTCCCAAGCTGATATCATCGGACATACCATATCATAGCGTCCTTGAACAATTACAGCCGGAATGTGGCGGATGCGGTCAATATTCAAGAGTAGTTGATTTTCTGTTTCCAAAAATCCCTTGTTGATGAAATAATGGCACTCAATTCGCGCAAATGCATCTGCAAATTCATTCTTGCCAAAGATTTGCATAAGTTCTGGATCGAGAAACAGTCTGCTTGTACTTGCCTCCCAAACTGACCAAGCACGCGCAGCCTCTAACCTAATTTGGATATCGGGAGAAGTCAAACGTTTGTAATAAGCTGTAAGGAGATCGTCACGTTCAGCAGGTGGAATTGGTTTTAAATATTCTTCCCATGCATCGGGAAAAATATAACTAGCACCCTCTTGGTAGAACCATCGCAATTCTTGTTGCCTCAACATAAAGATGCCACGGAGAATGAGTCCTGTGCATCTTGATGGATGGGTTTGACTGTAAGCTAATGACAGCGTACTTCCCCAACTGCCACCGAATACAACCCACTTTTCTATACCTAAGTGCGATCGCAGTTTTTCAATGTCATCAACCAAATCCCAAGTTGTGTTTTCCCGCAGTTCTGCATGGGGCTTACTCTGACCACAACCACGTTGGTCGAACATCACAATCCGCCATTTTTTCGGGTGGAAGTATTGTCGATAAAACGGTGGACAGCCACCACCAGGTCCTCCATGTAGCACAATTATTGGCTGACCTTGCGGGTTGCCTGATTCTTCATAATGAATAGTATGGAGGTTGGAAACCTGTAAATATCCTTCTTGGAACGGCTCTATTGGTGGGTAAAGTTCTCGCATTTACTACAAAAAAGCAATTATTTATCAACTAAATTTTTACCTGTTTTCTATAGGCGTTGGGCGTTGTACCCATGAATTTGCGAAAAACATTTGTGAAATGACTCTGGTTCTGAAAACCTACTTGCTGAGAAATTTGGTTGATTGCTTCCTCTGTGCGAGTCAATAATCTTTTCGCTCTCTCAATTCTACAGTTCATCAGGTACTGATGAGGCGAAAACCCAGTGGATTGTTTAAATAATCGGGCAAAATGATACATACTCATCCCGACAAATCCAGCAAGCTCAGTTAATGTTAAATCTTGTTCTAGATTTTCGTTGATATATTCTACTGCTTGTCGTAGCTTCAACTGAGATAGACCCTGAGAAGAAGTAGAGATTGTCGCAAAAGCTGTAGAATAATGTCTAAGCAGGTGAATGCAAAGTGTCGTTGCTAAAGATTGAATGTAAATATGATTACCTAACCCATCTGAGTCTAATTCTGACTTAAGTGCTAGTCCGATTTGTTGAATCAGTGGATTTGGGGAAGCAAATTGTGGAGTAATTTCGAGACTTTGTAAATCTACTGAGTGATTAAGAACACGGGCAAAAAGCTCTTTTTCCAGACTGAGGACTAAAAATTCAACCTCGGAGTCCCAACGTGACTTGTGATAACTATTTGCAGGAATCACAGCCACATCGCCGTAAGCAATCCGTTCTAGCTGAATACGTCCGTTTAACACCCGTTCTGCGTTAGTTATACCTTGTTCAAGGCTTATACAGACAATATATTGTTGCGGACTGTGTTCTGGAGTTTCATGAGCAGGTTGTCGATGATGATCCAGACGAATACCATCCCACTTGGCACTATAACTGGAAACAAGGGGGGAACGCGGGAGAATTTCCGCACAAGGGTCTTCTTGAGCAAAATCAATCGTTAAGATTTTTTCCTCTGGCATCGTTCTTACCCTGGAAACAATTCCTTTTAAGGTTTGATACTTCCAAAAATAGACTGGATGCTTTGTAGACAAGCAGGTGTAAGTTTAAAAATAGTAACATACATTTAGATTTAAACCCAAATATGCCCTGTCCATGAATTACTTCGTTATCTACGACGGAAATTGTAATCTCTGCGTAACTCTAGTACAAATGCTGGAAAGCTTAGATGGAGGAAAGCTATTTTGCTACATACCAATGCAAGATGAGCAGAAACTCTCCGAGTTAAAAATTACACCTCAAGATTGTGAGTTAGGGGTGATTTTGATTGATGTAAATACTCCTGCAAAACGTTGGCAAGGTACTGCTGCAGTTGAAGAAATAGGTCGGTTATTACCGACAGGTAATGTGTTTGTTGAAGCTTACCGGGCATTGCCAGGAGTCAAGTGGGCAGGCGATCGCATTTACGAACAAGTTCGCGATAACCGTTATGCCCTTTTTGGTAAGCGCTCTAGCACTTATAAATCAGCCTACTGTCCTGCTTGTGAGACTTAGGAGACAGGAGTTAAAAGTTTTTATTCAGTTGAACAACTCCAATATCTGCTGGCAGAAATATTTAAGTTTTTCCCCGATTTCTGGGGAAGGATGAACCTCACCAACAAAACTCCAGTTTTCTACAGTTGAAAGTCGCCACTGTTCGCCAAGATGGTTAAATCCGGCTATCTCCACGCCGATCGCTCGACGCAAGTCGTTGATTGGATCTTGATAAAACCTGATTTGAATCAAAATACTGCGGCTTTTCCAGGATTTGCTGATCCCAGGAAAGTGAAAACCTATATCTATCGAATCTGGATCGACTAATTCCCTTGTTTCCGGATCGTTTCGCCAAGGTTTGAGATCAGATCTAGCATCCGGAAACTCAAATTTAAATAAATTAACTACACTAGCAATCTTGCTGGCGAATTCAAGGTTTGTTGCCATCTCAGATGCGTTCACGAAAAGTACTCCTCCGCATGTGTCGGCTAATTTTAGATGTGGCGACAGAAAATCCGCCAGAAAGAAGGCGATAATTTTGGTTTATCATTTTATCAAAACCTTTTCAATTTAGCAACCTTAAATCTAATTTTCCTCATAAGATTTGTCATTGACAGTTTTTCATTGGCATTCGTCTTAAGTAATTGTACTTATTTTTTGGATAAGGAAGCCGCAGCCACGTGTTTGTGAAAAATATTTGCTTGAGATCCGGAATTTTAGGCAAAATCCCTTGCTGAGAAGAAAGATTTGATTACGAAGGCGATCTAAAATGACACTGTTAATCGGTAAAAAACAAATTTAGCTTATGGCGCGTCAACGCACTATTTTGTCATTGATTATAGTATTCGTGGCAACATTCCTGATCAGTTGTGGTGGCCCGAGTGTCGCTACTCCTCCTCCAACTTACACAACAGCCCAACTAGAGAAAATCCAGGAGTACGTACCTGAGATTATAGCTGTACGCGATCGCTCTCAAGAAATGCAACGGCTAATCGAGAGCAAACAATGGATAAAAATTGGTAATTTTATCCACGGCCCGATGGGCGAAGCAAAGTTGAACATGGGTTATGTTGCTTCTAATCTCCTACCCAAAGACCAATCGGCAGCACGCAAGCTAACGAAAGATTTATTTGACCACCTGGTTAAAATCGATCAAGCGGCTGAAACTGCTAACTTACAAAGTGCCTTCAGTAACTCCCAAGCTGCTTTTGCAGATCTCGATGAATTCCTAAAACTGCTTCCTAACACTATTCGTCAAACAGAAGAGAGTTAGGAGCCAAGGGAGGCGCGGAGTTATGAATTATAAATTATGATTTGAAAATTCTTAACTCCTGTCTCCTGTCTCTTGAAAAAACATGAATGTAGTCGTTATCGGTTGTGGTGTTGTTGGCGCAGCGATCGCCTATGAACTGAGTCAGGTTAAAGGGCTCTCAGTCACGGTTCTTGACAGACACCAACCAGCTACAGCCTCTACGGGGGCAGCATTAGGAGTGTTGATGGGCATCATCAGCCACAAAATCAAAGGAAATGCTTGGCGGATGCGACAAAAGAGCATCCAACGCTATGAAACCTGGATTCCCGAATTAGAAGCCCTCACCGGTCGATCAATCCCTTATAATCGCCAAGGTATTCTCATGTTGCTCTCTGAGGTCGAGGAGATCTCAAAATGGGAACAGCTTGTGGAAACCCGTCATTCTCAAGGTTTCCCCTTGGAAATATGGAACGCTGAGCAAATAAAAAATATCTGTCCTCAGATAGATACAGAAAAAAATCATACTGCTATATATTCTCCAAGCGATCGCCAAGTCAATCCAACCGCACTCACATTAGCTTTGGTTGAAGCTGCACAGCATCGGGGAGTGACTTTCAAATTTGGTGTTGATGTTTTGGGCGCAGAACCCCAAAACAGTGCTGAGTACCGAGTGCTGAGTGCTGAGGCACAAGAAAGTGAAGAAAGAAACGTTCCAAATTTCAACTCCTTTCCTCTCTCACTTCATTCTCAGCACTTCATTCTCAGCACTCAGGACTGTTTCGCGGGCACAATCTGTGCTGATTGGTTTGTCATCGCATCCGGGTTGGGTTCATCCCTACTAACAGCACAATTAAAGCAGATGGTTGATATTCGCCCTGTGCTAGGACAAGCATTGCACATGCGCTTGGAAGGTTCTTTAGGAAATCTTAACTTTCAGCCCGTGATCACTGGTGATGACGTGCATATAGTTCCTACAGGTATTGGGGATTATTGGGTAGGTGCAACGGTTGAGTTTCCCAGCAATGAAAATGATATACCACCCAACCAAGAATTATTGGAGTCAGTTAGAAAGAGAGCTTTAGCCTTTTGTCCCGACTTAGCCAAAGCCACGATTATCCGTACATGGACAGGCTTACGTCCGCGCCCAGAAGGACGCCCCGCACCGATTATTGGTAAACTGCCGGGATTTAGCAACATCCTCCTCGCCACAGGACACTATCGCAACGGCGTTTTACTTGCACCTGCAACAGCTGACACAATTCGTGAGATGATTATTTCTAACATATAGCACTTAAAATTTCACGAATACAAATGTTGCTCGTCCTCAGTCGTTTGTCATTTGTCACAAAGGATTAAGGACAGATTACAAATGACAATCTGAGGCTTGTAATTAAAATGTCAACAACAGAAAATAAAATTAAAGTCGGGTCGCTGGAATGGTTTTACCGCGAATCGCTGCCAATTGGTACAAGTGACTTACTGCCTGTATTATTGCTGCATGGCTTACCATCACAAAGCTACAGTTGGCGAAACATCATGCCAGCGTTGGCTTCCCAAGGCACAAGGGCGATCGCACCTGATTGGATTGGTTTTGGCTTTTCATCAAAACCGGAAAAAAGAGATTTTGCCTACACCCCTGATGCCTTTCTTAAGGCTTTGGAAGCATTCATACAAGCTTTAGAACTAGAACGTTTCTCCTTAGTTGTTCAAGGCTTTTTAGGTTCTGTAGGACTGCAATACGCCTTGCAACATCCAGAACAAATAGCCAACTTAGCCATCCTCAATACACCAATTTCAAGTACGGCAAAATTACCCTGGAAAATGCAACAAATAGGTTTACCTTTAGCAGGTGAAATGCTTGCCCAAGATCCCCTACAAGTTGACCGTATTTTAGAAGGTGGTTCTCGTTACGTTATAGCAGATGAACACTTGGATATTTACCGCAAACCATTTCTAAAAAGTTCTGCTTCCGGGCGAAGTCTTCTATCAACTATTCGTAATTTGCAATTAAAGCCAGCAATGGCAGAAATCGAATCAGGTTTTAAACAATGGCAACAGCCTATTTTAATTTCTTGGGGAGTAAATGACCCGTGGCTTCCAGTGGATATGGCACAAAATTTTGCCCATTCTGTACCCCAAGCCGAATTCATCAAACTGAACAATGTTGGGCATTATCCTCAAGAACACTACCACGAAACAATTCTTCTAGACCTGTTGCCGTTTGTGCGTCGTTCTGCATCTAATTAAGTCAGTGAATACAGTTCAAAGTTACTGACGTAATGGAAACAAATCGGCAATTAATTTCCACTTGTTCCCACGTTAAATCATGAGGATATGCTTTAGTCCTTCGCTCATAAGGTGCTGATCTATAAAAATTTCAGTACCTTATGAGCTTTCTTACAATAGCCTCCTAGTTTTAAAACATCCTCTAACGTCAAGACAGCGAAACCCTTATGATAATTGGATTTATACGTCAAAACTTTTTGAGTGTTCCCTCAGAAAAGAAGGAAAATAAGTCAGTACAACTTCGTAGATAAGCAGCAGCATTTTTGCTCTAAACAGTCACAGAAACTGGAGTTCGTCAAGATGCTTGAAGGTTGATCTTGGCGTTTGGCACTCACCGCAATCCGCTATAAAATCCAAGGCATTTCAACGCACAGGACTTGAGAGTCGTTACCATTCGCGATCAACAATTGAGATCTTTTATGTAGATGAAAAGCCGTGCATTGGACAGGTTCGCCTTGGAGTATGGTTTCGCCGGAGGTTGCTTCAAGTGTCGGTTCGCGCATTTCTCGGAAATTTTGAAAACGAAGTTATAGGGGTTTCAGGCGCTCTTTCGTCGCCGGAAACCCTTGTAAATTCGTTTTCAGATTTTCACGATATACCTATTGGAATACAGTGGGACTACCACCCCAAAAGCAACAACAGCTTTTAGCAACGGTTAAACAAGGCGTATATTATCCCTTGTCTGAAACCAGTATATCTGAATTTACTTGAGCAGGCAGGTTTTCAAAAAACGATACGTTTCTATACGGGACTTTGATTTGGTGGTTGGCTAGCTTTTCTAAAGATAAAACTATAAACATTGCGATCTCATTAAGTAAGTTAGTGCAAATCAAAGCGACTTATTTAATTGTATGAACTGTTACAGATTGTCGCAAAGGTGTCTCAATTTATCAACCGAAAAACCCTGTAGAGACGCGTAAATTCGCGTCTCTAGTTTTCCGAATTTACAAGTAGATTAATTATTGGTAAATAAATTGGCAATATGTGTGTTATGGTGATTATAGGAATCAAAAAAGTAAAAGCAAAAAAGACTTCAAGAAAAAATTGAGACAAGCTCAATACATTTCTTTTGCTCTGCTCTGGTAAATCTAATTCAAATAGCTACAGATTTTTACAAAAAGAGATAGAGCCAGCATTAGGATGGTGACCTTCGTAAAAACTTGAAGTCAATCAGAACACGGCTAGGCATGAGCTAGTAAGAGTTGGTGCTCTCTAGCTGGCGTTACCCCCAAGACTATTAAATATCTGGCGTCGAGACAACGTATTCCCTTAGTAACTATTAAACTTCGCATTCTTCTAAGGACTTGGGTGTCGAGTAGAGGATTTATTAAAGGCTCTCGGCGGCTATGATGCCAGTATAACTGGAGACGTGGTCGCAACGATTTAGAATGGATTGCTACCTTGGTTGGTTGTGTGGCAAAAACGAAGTTTAGGGAAAAACTCTACCTCAATTAGGACTGCTGCTGCAACTATTCTAAAAATTTGAGCAACAATTTGGGTTTTGTTGTAAAAATTAGCGCTGCTGAGATAAAAATTTTCAAAGCTTCGTTATCGGTAGATATGAGTTCCCCTGCATGAACTCCTTCTAGCACCCGTACTCTATCTGGGGGAAAGCGTTCAGGCACTGGGATTGCCCGCTACAAATAGCGTCACTTCCTTGACGTCTCACATCAATAGACGAAACCCACTGACAAAATATTTGTAGGGAATTAACCATGACTACTGAACAAAAAATTAGACAGATCGCTTTCTATGGTAAAGGTGGTATTGGTAAATCTACCACCTCCCAAAACACCCTTGCTGCTATGGCAGAAATGGGTCAACGCATCCTAATTGTGGGTTGCGATCCTAAAGCAGATTCCACTCGTTTAATGCTGCACAGTAAAGCTCAAACTACCGTTCTCCACTTGGCTGCTGAACGCGGTGCAGTAGAAGACTTAGAACTCCACGAAGTTATGTTGACTGGTTTCCGTGGCGTTAAGTGCGTAGAATCTGGTGGTCCAGAACCTGGTGTAGGTTGTGCTGGTCGTGGTATCATCACCTCCATCAACTTCTTGGAAGAAAACGGTGCTTACCAAGACGTTGACTTTGTATCCTACGACGTGTTGGGTGACGTTGTCTGCGGTGGTTTCGCAATGCCGATCCGTGAAGGTAAAGCACAAGAAATCTATATCGTGACATCAGGTGAAATGATGGCGATGTATGCTGCTAACAATATTGCTCGCGGTGTTCTCAAGTATGCTCACAGTGGCGGCGTGCGCTTGGCTGGTCTAATTTGTAACAGTCGGAACGTTGACCGGGAAATCGAACTCATCGAAACTCTGGCCAAGCGGTTGAACACCCAAATGATTCACTACGTACCTCGTGATAACATCGTGCAGCACGCAGAGTTGCGCCGGATGACTGTTAACGAGTACGCACCTGATAGCAATCAAGGTAATGAATACCGCACATTAGCTAAGAAGGTCATCAACAACACCGATCTTCGGATTCCCACACCTATTGAGATGGAGGAGCTAGAAGAGTTGTTGATTGAATTTGGTATCCTTGAAAGCGAGGAAAATGCTGCGAAACTAATTGCCCAGGGTGCTCCTAACTAAACGATGCTTTAGGGTAGGCTGTAAACCACTTTTCCTCAATTTTTGAAGGAGGGCAGTATTGTAATCTGGTGGGTTGCAATACTGCTCAGTTAAGGAAACTCCTTTGAAAATAAATGTCCACTGTTGAGGCAGTCACTAGTACAAGGAGTCAGAAGTCAGGAGAAAAAATACCTATATAAACTAGTACAGAGCGGCGGAAATAAACCACCCATCTGAAATAGTTAAAACCCTTACAAAATAAGGTTCTTTCTTTTTACTTTTTACTTTTTACTTTTGCCTTGTTGTACTAGGTTTTACCCTGTTTCTAACTGTGTGGTTATTTCTGTCTCGCTGTACTAGTACAGAGCGGCGGAAATAACCCACCCATCTGAAATAGGTAAAAAGCTTATAAAATAAGTGTTCTTTCTTTTTACTTTTTACTTTTTACTTTTGCCTTGTTGTACTAGTGAGTTAGTGGGTACACATTGCATAGACTCTGCCATTATTAGTGAGACTACGTTAGCAGCGACCGTCCGATACTTTAAGACTCCTCAATTAATACAATTCTTCAAGCTAGTTAAGCTTTCAAGCCTTACAGAAAATTATTTTGCTGAAACAATAAACTTGTATAAGGAATTTACTGACCAAAGTAAAATCATATAAATACTTAATTTGTACTGTACGTTTGATGACGCTATTTGCGCCTGTCCCGAAGAGGATTTAGTTGTAGCAGAAAGAATAGCAATTAAGTCTTAGGCTATTTGCAAAGCAAGACATTTACGAGAAACACCCCCGACTCCTGGAGCCTATGTTCACACCCAACGCCGCACACTCGCTTTATAGCGCAAGTATTCATCACCGAATTTTCGCTCTAAATAACGCTCTTCGCGCTTGATCACGCCGTTTTGCACAACAACGACAAGCGGCAACAGAATCAACAACGCCCAGAGTGCATTAAAAAGCAGCGCGATGCCGACGTCAAGCAGCGTTAAAGACAAGTAAATCGGGTTGCGGCTGAAACAGAACGCTCCGTCGGAGACGATTGCCGTCGTTGGACGAGAAGGATTCACTGCTGTCTGTGCGCGGCGCATCGCGCGAAAAGACGAAATTGCTATCAAAGCCGCGCCGACAAGTACTACCACGCCTGATGCGATCGCTATCGAGCGCGGCAGGAAGTTAACCGGAAAAATGAAATGAAGCAATAGTCCGAGCGCGAGTGTTCCGGCAAAAAGCGCAGGCGGAAATGCAATTACTCCGGGATTATCCACTGTTTCTTTTGACATTGTAATTTTCCTCATTAGAAATTATTTGGCAAACAACGCTTCTTTGCATCTTCATCGGCATAGCGTCGTACGGTCGTCTCAAGCACCTCCTGTCTTGCAGATTACGCCCGCGACTAGGATCTTGGGGAGCTTCATTAGAACCTCACTTTCCAATAGTGTGATGACGGAGTTGGTTGTCAGCTCAGAGTATTTTCATGGGCAGCTCTTATTTAGTGTCGGCGGGGTGATTGAAACGGGAAACAGTGTGGTCGTCTCAGATAAATTTGAGAGTAGGATACCCAGTCGTTCATGCCCCAATAATTTTTCCACATTGTCTTGAGCAGACCGCCATAAGGGAATGGCTTTCGCTAAGGCAAGTTCTCCCTTGGTAGTAAGACTAATCATCCGAGTTCGCCGATCTTGACCATGCTCAACTCTTAGCCATTCCTCTCGTTCCAGAGGTTTGAGATTTCGGGTTAAGGTAGTACGATCCATCACTAAGATCTCCGCTAACTCATTGATGGTTTTTGACTTTGCCACGGAAATAGCCGCTAAGACTGTGAACTGCGTAACAAGCAATCCACTGGGTTTGAGGATTTCATCATAATGATGGGTGATCGTACGAGCGGCTTTACGCAGGTTGAAACAGACGCAACCTGAAAGCTCTTGACCTAATTTGGGTTGAGCTAATTCAATGGCGTTGATTGAGTTATCGTCATCTTCCATAAATTAAGTGTATATGCACCTAATCGCTTTGTCAAGTGGGTAGGGGAGGAGGGTAATCTCATGGGACATCTTGCGGCACTAGATGATAAGCCGATGGAAAATCGCGATTATTTAGAATCGATTATGTGTCAATAGTTGAGACAGTATGGGCAGGTGTTCTGGGCGATCGCTTGACCACCCCCGGAACGCGTACAATTTGGGCAAGCCAAGAACCTGTATCGTTAATTGTCTTTTTGGTCTTCAGGGCGTACTCGCTACGGCGCAGCTGTGGTCGAGCAACTCTTCCCCATTCCCCCTGTCGCCATGCAGCAAGTTGGCCGTATCGGCTAGAAGGATAAACCCCTCGTTGCCGTTCTCAAAGTTTACCCCCACTATGACGAGTGTCTGGGCGCGCATGTTGTTTTGCGCCGCATGATCCTGCGCCAGTTGGAGAAACGGATTGACATTTCTCAGATCTGTTGAGTAAATGCGTCGCGTCCGGTAGGTATGCCCGTTCAGCTTGACCGACAGCGCCTTCCAGTCCGTGCCAATGGCGCTTAAATGCTCGAGCAGCACCCAGCGCGTTTGGGGCGAGATGCAGTCGATATGGATATGCAGCTGATTCTGGCTGCGCCCGTAAGCTGAATTGACGGCCAGAGCGATCTCGTCGCGCCGCAGCTTGCGCTGCAGATGCTGCGATGTAAGTAAGCGTGCCTTCCAAGCATATCTCCAGTCTTCGGGCGCGTTTTTCAATAGCAGCGCCGGGCTCTCAATACCGGAAATGGCAGCAGTTGGGAGCAGCAAATATTGCGCCACGCCTACCTTGTCTTTGAGAAGCACGTAGCCGTCCTTGAGATCGACGCTGACGCAAGGTGCGGGATTGCCGCTATGCTCCTGACCTGGAACACAACGGTCATGTACGATATGCCACAACGCATCGCTTTTAGGCCCCATCCCTGTAGAGCCCGCGCAACCCGCGAGTAACCCCATAGATAGCGTGAGCGCGAGATTTCCGATCCAATGCTTAACCATTTTTGTTCTCTATTTGGCTGCAAAAACTTTGGCATCTAAGTGAGACATGCTTATCTTAACTATGTGATCGCCCAAGCCAATAATAAAAGCCCAGTTGCATGAAAGCAACCAGGCTTTGATTTAAGTCAATTGACTACTGTGTTCTGAAAGACTAATGAAGCACGGGTAACGTATTACGCATTACTCCTGCACCAAGTTAACTTTGACCAGCCCTCCCTTGCAAGGCAGAAGGCAGAGGCTTGATTGCCGAAGCAATAAGTAATCTTTTATACATAAGCAGACTCTGTTCTCTGTCAAAGCCGCCACAAACCGGGTACTCACCGCCCCCACTGATTGTCTTCCGGTGACTCATAGCTGCCTCCAGCATAGCTGCCTTTCTTTTTGACGACTTTGTTTTTTTCTTCAGTAGTTTTGGGTAGTGTCAAATTGAGGATGCCGTTTTGATATTCTGCGGTAACGTTAGTGTTTTGAATGCGTGTGGGTAGGGAAATTACCCGTTGGAATTTACCATACTGAAATTCAGTTACAGTCCGACCATTCTCTTCAGTCTTCTTCTGGGCGGAGCGATCGCTCATAGCATCTAAGCCTTGACAATAACTCAACTGTCCCTCAATTCCCCTATTAGGAACACAAGATGCTGCTACCCCTGTTATTGGTGGTGAGCAACAGGTAGAAGCATCGGTCACCTTGCAAGTTAGTTATTAATTGGGCACTCTTGCGATGGGCAGTAATAGGCAATGTTCGAGAAAAATGACCAATTACCCAACGACCCATGACACCCCAGAGGATGTCGTTGATTTGTTAGACGCAATCAAGCACCAAGCGCTCCAAGCTGAAATAGGAGCGGCATAAGTCCTGTGCATGTTAGGATTCTCACTTATGTTATTTAGCTTTTAAGTCATCAATTTCGTTGTGACTTACTACAGGCTCTTTAACAATCATTTGTCTCTAATCTTTAACTTCAAGAAGCAACTGCCAAAAAATAGATAATGGTGGTATTCTTTCTATGTCATGTTATATTAATCAACCACGAAATGGATCAACCTTGTTTAATCAGCGTACATAATACGACCCAAATATCTAAACATGGAGTTCATCTCCTACTTAGATTTATTCATCGACATTACTCGTATTTATACGTAATGTACTAGTCAAAAAAAGTCTAGTAGTTAGATGATCTCTATAAAGTAATAGATTTAACTAGAGATTATTCATAAATATTTGTAAACTATTAAACAGTTAAGTATATTCCTGCTTACGAAAGCTTGAGTCGCGCCTTTAAAAGGACACGGCTTCTTCTCGGTTGAAGGACTCTAGAACTTCTATAATGTTAGGGTTTTTTATGAAGCAACTTGTCAATTTACAGCGGTTTTTCCTTGTTAGTCATATTTTGGCATTCGTTTTTGGACTGGCCGGGCTACTGATTGTCTTACCTAATCCAGAACTGCTTGCGAGTTTAGGAACACTCGGGCAGAAGGCTTTTGGATGGTCAATGTCTGGAGGTGGAGTCATAAATATCCTTTTGGGGACAGTAGCTGTAGCGATTTTTGCCTACAGAACATTGGGAGTGTGGCAATGGCTGACGTTTATGATCCCTGCTATTGTTTTATCGTTGGGTAGTGAATTACTGGGTACCAGTACGGGCTTTCCCTTTGGTGAGTATGGCTACTTAAGTAGCTTAGGATACAAGGTTGCTGGACTTGTCCCCTTCACCGTTCCCCTTTCCTGGTTCTACATGGGATTTACTTGTTATCTGCTGGCTCGCTGCGCGATCGATGCGAGTATTAAACCCGGTAGTCCTTTCGGCTTCTTACGCTTAGTTTTGGGCGTTATCATCGGAGCAATGCTACTCACATCTTGGGACTTTGCGCTCGATCCGGCAATGAGTCAAAGTGCTTATCCCTTTTGGCATTTCGGACAAGTAGGCTCCTTTTTTGGCACACCTTACCGCAACTTTTTAGGTTGGATCGCCACTGGTGCCCTGTTTATGACTGTAGCAGCATTGTTTTGGAAGAAAACACCGATTGTTTTATCGCGTCCACAATTAGGATTTCTTTTGGTGGTTTATATAAGTAACATTGCTTTTAGTGCTGTCATCACCGTGATTAGTGCAGGGCTTGGGATTCCGGTAGGTTTGAGTGTTCTTCTCGGCGTTATTCCGGCTTTAATTATGTGGTGGATGGCTTCATCAGTAAACGGAGAAGTATCTACAGAAAAAACTAGCCCATCTTCGCTCGCTTTCAAATGAAGTTGAGCGATCGCGTTTCGCTATACAGTAATTTCCACAAAAAGCACCTTGTAGTTAAGCTGCGGTTGCAATCAGACTCCTGACTTGTGTTAAAGGATGCTCATGGAATACTGATTAGCTTATTACTACTACCTTGATTTGTCTAACAATAATAGCAGTCATAAATCAAACGCCTTCGGTGACACGACCCCCGACTTCAAGCGAGAAGTTGGGGGTATACTGTTTATTTTAATCGCTTTTATCAACTTGCAACTGCGATCGCAATCTTCCCTACAGCCCGTTCGGTTTCGCTGTATGTATGAGCAGCAGCTAATTCTTTTAGGGGATAGGTGCGATCAATCACTGATTGGATTTTGCCAGCCTCGATTAACTCTTTAAGGTAAAGCAAGTCCTGAGTGTTAGGCATTTCCAAGACTATTTTGGCTTTTTTACCAGGAATAAGTGCAGTTAAGATACTCTGCACAATGCTATCAGGGGCAGGTAGTGTTGTAATATAAACTCCGTTGGGTTTCAAGACTGCTTTGCAGCTGGAAAATGATCGCTTACCGACGGCATCAAGAATGATATCGTATCGTGCTGTATCTTGAGTAAAGTCTTGTATCTTATAATCGATCAGGCGATCGGCTCCCAGCGATTTTACCAATTCAAAATTTTTTGTACTGCAAACTGCTGTCACTTCTGCTTTCAAAGCCTTAGCAATTTGTACCGCAAAACTGCCTACACCTCCAGATGCTCCATTGATTAAAACGCTTTGTCCTAACTGAATTTTAGCTTGATTTTGCAGTGATTGTAGAGCAGTCAACGCTCCTCCTGGTACAGCAGCTGCTTGTTCGTAAGTCATGTTCGTCGGTTTTAAGGCAGCAGACTTTGCCGGAACGGCGGCAAATTCTGCGTAAGCACCTCCCGGAAAAGCCGTGGTGCCATAAATTTGGTCTTTGGGTTTGAAGCTTGTGACTTGAGAACCCACTTCTACCACTTCTCCCGACACATCTAATCCCAAAATCAGCGGAAATGTGTTCCCCGTAATAAATCGCAACATTCCTTGGCGAATTTTCCAATCAATGGGGTTAATGCTAGAAGCATGAACTTTGACAAGTAACTGATCGGGTTTGATTTTCGGGTGTTCCACATCTTCATACTGAAGCACTTCAGGAGAACCATACCGACGGATAACGACTGCTTTCATAGTTTTCCCTCTGGAAGCTTTATCTGAACTCAGAAAATATTTTGTAGCTGATGAATACATTGTAGCGAGAGTCCGGCTTTTCCCAAGTAAGCCCAAAGGCTGGTTATCAGGTAAACAGCCATCTCAGGTTGATGCGGCGTTTGATAGCTCGCTACAGACGACTGAAATTTTTCTTTAATTAGCGAAAAATATCATTAGTAATTAGCCACAGAAATAATGAATATAGGGCTTTCCCATTCTTTCTACATGTGTCATACTCGGAATAGATGAGAAAAAATGCTATTAAAACTGAGTCCAATTCACTGACCCACGGCTTAAAGCCGTGGGATTGCGAAGAGTAAACTTCGTACATT
>CALMVQ010000155.1 GCA_937873135.1 uncultured Scytonema sp.
CGCAGGTAACAGCAATAGCAATCATCCAGTAACCGATTTTATTTTTCATATTTCCTCACTTCATTGAATATTGTCATCTTAATGCCAATGCAGCTGCTCTACATCTGTTGAACTGATCTATTGAATATTGTCATCTTAATGCCAATGCAGCTGCTCTATATCTGTTGAACTGGTCTTTAAGTGGCAACACAAGTCTCAGATATAAAGAACTCAACATCTGACAAAACTGTTAACACAATACCACTTTACAAGTTCACTATGTTTTGGGGAAGGGAAACTTGAGGGGACTTCCGACTAATAGACATCTTAAGAAACCTCTTGCAAAAATTTTTTGTGATCTAATTAACTGTTTTGCAGAACTCGTCTAAAGCCATTATGCGGTGCGAACGAACCCAACCTGGATTTCTCACCACATCTCTCAAAGCCTTATAAAACCTAGATGTATGCATTTTGCACGGGACCAAAATTATTGCTGACCAAAAATTACCGAAACGTACTCTGGGTAATAGTTACAAGATATGCGATGGCGCGGAGCGCCCACGGCTTAAGCCGTATCGCGAAGACGGGCCATGACATACCCTCCTAAGCGCGTTTATTTGGTGTTCAGATCTCTCGTTGCGTGACGATAATGCTCAAGGCGCTTTCTTTGTTGGCTGAGCCGTCAGTCCAGTCTGCAATAAATTTGTAGGCATTCTTTCCTTTTTTCATTTAAACAGTGCATAAGTCAAACTGTTGCCGAGTCTTGAGTACCTGTTGAGATGCCGTGATTACGGCAGACAAATGATACTCGCTCAATCCGTTGTTAGCAGCCTTTATAATTACCTCAGCTAGTTGCTCTGGCGTTAAGTTTTTGATACTACTTACCATTTCAGTAATCGCTGCATCCGATGTGGAGTGGGAAGTAGCAACTTGATTTTCTATATCGGTTGGTGTAGGTGTGCTATCGTCTGGTATATCTTTGATAGTAGTTGCAATCTGCTTGAATTCAAATGCTACATCAGGCTTTAATTCAAGTGATAATAGCGATCGCGTTTCTGCGATCGCATCTTTTTCAGTAAAATCTTCTTGTGCAGAGATTGCGGACGTAGCTTTATAAGGTGTAGGTTCGATAACGTTGACTGGGTCGTCAGGCTTAAGCAAGGCAGCTTTCGGTTCTACCGCTCCCTTTTTGGTTTTCCTATGTTGATAGACAATTGCCTTTACCTTAGTATAGCTGATGTTCTCGCCATTTGAAGCACGTTCCAAGACTTCTTCTCTGACCCCTTTAGGTGTAGAAGGGGCAGCGATCAGGTAGAGAGTTGAAGCAGTGATATTCAAATGTGTAAAATTTACGCATTTGAACTGCTCTGCAACTTGCATAAATTTAGTTGCGGCTGATATACTCCAATTAAACTCAAATTCAAGCCAATTTCTGAAGTTTCCATGTCCTAGATGCTGCTTCACCTCAATTAGCTTCTGTCCAATATCGATAATATCTTGAGAGTTACGGCGCATTAGCGTCTTAATTTCGTTGGTTCGCTGTTGAACAACTCTCAGCGTTTGGGCTTCTAAAATACTATATTCAAAGTTTAAAGAAAGCCCAGAAGGCAACTGGTCTAACAGTTCTGATGGTAAATTATCATAATTCATTAGGTACTAACTCCGTTTTTTATTGGTAATAAGAATCACCTTAATGAACGTAGCTCAGAGCTTGCACCTCTCCGTACAATCCCGAGTAACATAAAAAGATGTGCAATAAAGCTACCTGACTTTTATGGTCTTTTATCATCAAATCAAGGGTTTTGATTTAATACTGAGTAATGAAATTACATCAAATTTTGTTGGTGCCAGATGTAAGGTAGGGTTTTGAATCTAGAGGACATAAGCCGATCTTCTATTTCTTATTGTTATTCTTATATATAGGTGTAAGTGAAATCAAGTTATGCACTCAATAAAAATAAAGCCCATAATAATCGCATTAATGCTCGCTTATTGACAATATGTTAAGCGTAGACGCTTTGCGGCTTGCCGTAGGCATCGCCTTAACCCCTGAAAAACCAATCAAACAATAAATTCTAGTTTTCCCGTTTACATATTAGACATCTCCGAAAACTAATCTCAAACCCTTGCTCTATCAGGACTAATGTTTAATTTCTGGAGATGTCTATTAAGTAAGGTTTTTGTCAAGACTAATTAAGATGCGTTTGCCGTAAACCAAGAGGCTTCCTTACATATGGCGTAATTGCACCACGAAGCCATGTGTTTTTGTCAGTTAGTTCTATATCTTTGATAGTTTCGTAATTGGAGGGGATAAATTGCTGAATTGGCATTGGAAGCAGTTTAACTTACCACCAAAAGCCAAATCATCTTTGAAAGAACGCGTAGACGACACCTTCGGTCTTACCTATAAATATGATAGGAAGGTTAGCTCTTTAAGCTTAACTTCTGTTCAGTAAACAGATCTTACATAAATCACACAATCTGAGTTTTGTCAATGTATAAGCTCTAATTAAGTTAATGAAATGGACCTTATGAGGTTGTTATGAGAAAGCTCACAAGGCTTATGCTGAAATTTGTAGACATTAGCACGATGTATCACTAATGACTAAAGCATATCCTAGCAATTTGATATGGGAACAGTGGGAATTAATCGCAGACCTATTTCCAGAGGAAAAGCCTGGTTGTCGTCACCGTACAGTAGCAATGTACGCTGTTATAAATGCAATTCTCTACGTGCTGTGTCAGGGATGTACATGGCAGGCATTACTCGAAGATTTTCTAGCTTGGTCAACCATTTACGGCTATTTTCGAAGATGGCGAAAAGACGGTTTTGTCCAAGTACCAAAGCGTTGGTTTGTAAAACAAACATTTAGTTGATAGAATTGGTGTAGGCGGTTGAGTAAGAACTACTAACATCTACCTGAAACTTCGGAGACTTTTATCTAAATTGCATTGCGATGATTCGTATTATAATTTGGAATGTGGTTGAAGGCTGAGTTTGATTGGAGTGTGAGAACGTTTCTCCGCTATCTTATCAAAATTAATGAACTAACAAGCAGGGTAAGCGCATCTCAAACCCTATTGACACCGTAGTTTTGGGGTTCACCCAAAACACGCTCTTAAGTTCAAAATTACCGCACTGAGTTCAGGAGGAATTGACATTTACACCTTTATGTGATGCAAAAACATAAAAAGCTATTTGACTGATGTTTTTTCAAAAATTTACGACAATTCGTCCTATTTTGAATGAAAAATCGATATTCTGATAAAGTTTTAAGCTTTTTGTCTGTATCGAGAGCTACAAAATCAGATGCGCTTACCTTGGAACTAACAAGTAGAAGACAATGACTAGAGACGATTTTGAAGACAGAACAATTTTCAAAATTATGATAGACATGAAGAGAAATGATGTAGGCAGGGGTAGCGCGTCTCAAACCTTATTGACAGAGGGATGATAACAGAGGGATAATGCCAAAGGACAAGAGTGAGATAAAGATGCTGCCAACATAATAATCATGTACTGATTATTCATCAAGGCTCGCCTGGACTTTTGGCGAATACTACGACGAAAAGAAGGCTCTTTGTCTAAAGCATTGAGGGCAGTGCAACGTAGTAAGGCAAAGTTTTGCGGCTAGACGAGTTAAATCATAACCTGCTAGAATTTACGCATTGATACAAGCAATTAAATATCACTACGTATTTGCCACCATTCAAGTTTTTTCTTAACCTTCTAGAACGAAATCGCCTCCGTCGGGTGGTTACACTATTACTCTTTAACTGGGGAGCCGCCCATCGCCATCATAGCGGACGCTTCCTAAGCGATCTCCACTCAACAAGGTATTTTCGTTACATACACATTATGGTCATTTTCTACAATGCGTCAGTCTTACCTACATCTACCTTGAATCATGTAACCTGAGCAGTTTATTACTGATAAGTCTGCTTGTCAATAGGGTTTGAGATGCGCTAACCCTAACTCATATCTTGCACCTGGAAATTTCGATGTCAATTCCTTGACTAAGTGCTA
>CALMVQ010000156.1 GCA_937873135.1 uncultured Scytonema sp.
CCGGATGCGTTGTAAGGCGCACGTCCGGTTCTGAGGGGGCGGGGTTACAGCAATGTAATCCTGCTACCCGACCACAGTCCTGCCGTCTATAGGTATCTGCACTGGGTATCCCGTTGGCTAAGTCTAAAAAGGTCTTTAACTATGACTGATGCGAGAGGGCGTAGAGTTCAATGTTTTCCCATCCCGTAGCTCCCCCCACCACTGCCAAGATAGCTACGATCACAATAGTGAGGAAGGCGTTTTCCTGTCCTTGTTTACCAAGTGGATCTTCCAATGTCTGAAAGTGCCGTAGCCATTGCTCCTGGACTTGCTCGACGTTTACAGCAGGTTTAGAAGCTGTTGGCTTGGCTTGCCGTCGTGGAGCCTTTGGGGTGGGGGCGAAAGCTTTAGTTATGCGGAAATATCAGGATAGCTGGCTTTAATCTCCTTTAGCACATTATGGCGATGTTTTTCTTGCGCTTACCCTGATTTCTACCCTCCTCTGAACGGTTACTTTCATTCACGGGTATTGTATCTAAAGATAGATGGACTCATAGTGATTTTCTTTGATAAAAAAATATAGTTATACAAACAGCAAATAAAAGGTCTGTTTAAGTCTATAATTTTGAATATGCTACGTTATCGCATAAAAACACAAGGCCAAAATCACAGATTTTGTTGATAACAGAACATATTTTGCGTTTTACGTCTAGCACTTCTACTGGACTGGCGCTCTAGCTGAATTTATTGCTTATAACACTTTAACCGTGAATGGGTTTACAACCTCAAGGAGTTTTCTTTTAGATTTCATAACCGTGAATTTTTGTGTTTTGCTCATTGTTTAAGAATTTGAGGTACTTCACCATGAGCTTTACTGATTCTGTGCAAACTACAGAGCCTCATCATGAGTCATCAACTGCATCTCCACAACAGTTAACTTCAGAAATACAAAGCTTTGATTATACTGTCCTCACTCCGGAAGTTCGAACTGTTATTCAAAATAAAACATCTGAACTCAAGACTTTAATGCGTCGGAGTGTTCAGGACATAATTGATATTGGACAGAAGTTGATTGAAGTAAAAGAAAAATTAGGTCATGGGAATTTCAGCACTTGGCTCAAGGCTGAATTTGGCTGGAGTGTGAGGACAGCGGCTAGATTTATGCAAGTAGCAACTCAATTCAAATTTGCCAATTTGGCAAATTTGAATATTGCTGTTTCAGCCCTTTATCTTTTAGCAGAACCATCCACTTCTGAAAAAGCTCGGCAGCAAGCTTTAGAACTGGCTAAACAAGGAGATAACATTACCCATAGCAAGGCGAAGAGGATTGTTAATGGTTATCAAGAGCAAGCTCAACCTAATGTTTTTAATCCAGAAAATACCGACAATTTAGGTAAATCAACAGAAGGTAATTCATATGCTCCATTTGAGCCTTGCAAATTTCCGCAGACTTATTCTCAACTAGAACCAACAGATCAAGCCAACTTAATGGTAATAGGACAAACGGTTGAGATTATACCTAGCACAGAATGTGACAAGAAATCTGAGCAGAAAACTATTGAGAAAATTAACTGCTTTCCTAGCGAAAAGTCAGAAGTGGCGGTTGAACTACAGCTTGAACCCAGCAATCATATACGTATCCTGAACATTGATCATCACAAACCAGAGTTAGCCACGAGTACTGCTCAGACTTTTGATCTGACCTTTGCTGGTATCCATGTTGATTTTGAAGGCTACCCAGAAGCATTAATTATTTTGTTTGAACAAATGCGGAACAATCCTACTTTTTCAAAAAAAATTTTATATGAGGCCAGATTACTAGCTACACATAAGAAGGAGAAGGCGTTGCTGTCACCGGAAGAATAATTTGTCCTGTGACAGAGAATGGCGTGGTTTTTTGAAGGTTGTCATGGCTTTATGTTGGGCACATGAAGGACGTATGCTGCTCTCACCTGGCAAGATGAAACGTGCCAGACTTGAAAAATTTCGCCAAGCCGCAAAGTCTGCTGGGGGAAACTTCCCCCGGCGAGCTTTGCGCCTATACACATTTAGGGAAAGCCCATGATGCCATATTTGAACTGACAGATGCGATACTGTTGACCCGCAATGTCTACAGCTTGGCAGATTTATCTTTATCGCCAGTTCTCCAAAGTCCAAAAGTCAAATTTTGTCCAAAGTCTAATTATTAAATTTACGCCAACAGCATAACTCAAATGATTAATACTGCTAAATCCTCATTGCCTCCTGGTCCCACGACACCATCTTGGTGGAACCTTTTACAATGGCTTAATAGTCCTTGTCAATTTCTGGAAGAGTGTCGAGCGCGCTATGGAGACACTTTTGCCTTCAACGCTAGTGGTTTTGAACCTTTAGTATTTATTAGTAATCCTGAGGATATAAGAGAAATTTTTGATAACCACAAGCATTTTGACAGTGGAAAAACTAAAGCTAACGATTTAGCCGGATTTTTTTTAGGCAACAATTCCGTCACCTTGCTTGATGGAAGTAGTCATAAACGACAGCGTAAACTACTTATGCCTGCTTTTCATAGTCATAATATATCTAACTATGGAGAACTAATATGCCATGCAACGAAGCAAGTCACTTCTAGTTGGCAACCTGGTCAAAAATTGATTATTTACAAGGAAGTTAAAGAAATTACGTTGCGAGCGATGTTAACGGTTTTACTGGGTTCAGATAAAACTGAATGTTATCAACAACTCAAATTAGTGGTTAATCAAATAGTATCCACTATGGATAATCCCTTTGCTTCTGGCTCTCTTTTCTTCAACATGTTTAGGAGAGACTGGGGTTCTTGGAGTGCCTGGGGTAATCTTTTACGTTGCCAACGTCAGATTGCAAATATCATTTCTACAGAGATAAAAGAACGTAGAGAAAATTCTAACAACTACAACAATGATATCCTCAGTATGATGATGGCAGCACGAGATGAAATTGGAGAAAAAATGACAGATGAGGAGTTGCAAGATGAGTTAATCACACTTATATTTTCTGGATATTCTACTACATCTGCAGCAATAACATGGGCATATTATTGGATTCATTACTTACCAGAGATAAGAGCCAAGTTATTACAAGAATTAGATGAGTTAGGAAATAATCCAAAACCAACGGAAATAAGCAAATTACCTTATCTCAATGCAATTTGTGCTGAAACCTTGAGAATATATCCAGTTGGTCTAACTACTTTTCCTCGAATTGTAAAATTACCAATAGAAATTGGAGGTCATCAATTTGAGGTAGGAACTTGTCTTTATCCATGTATTTATCTAATTCACCATCGCGAAGAACTATATCCTGACTCTAAACAGTTTAAGCCAGAGCGTTTTTTAAATAATAAATTTTCAAATTATGAGTATTTCCCTTTCGGTGGTGGTAACCGAACTTGCATTGGTATGACATTTGCTCAGTTTGAAATGAAGTTAGTATTGGCTAATATTTTACGGCATTGGCAATTGGAATTCGTAGGCAAACCTCCTTTAAAACCAGTACGAGATCTTTTTTCAATTCATCCTCAAGGTGGATTAAAAATGGTTGTGTTACAAAAAACTAGAATTTAAACTATTCCCCCATGATTCAAACTGTAACGTTTTGTATGATGGGGAGTGTAGCTATAAGTCAATACGGTTCAGTCAAGAAAAATGACCTGTTTAGGTAATACCTTCGCCAATTTACGAGGGTGAAATGATGATGCTTTAACCATTAACTCCCATTTCTCTGTGGGTTGGCAAAAACAATTAGTGGCTTATATCGATAGGTATTGTATGTAATCCTATCGGTAGATGGTATATGTTCAGTAATGAAGAGTTAGAAAGCTAGTGTAATAAATTAAACCTAAAATAATTTGCTCGTCGCGTAACAAAAGAGATTCGTTCTACAGAACCTATGCGTCAAGTTGGTAGCTCATTTAATAACGTAAGTGGTAATTATGCAACTAGCAGCAAAATGGGATGGGTAAAATAATTAAGTTTGAGTTTCTTAAAGTCGAATCACCAGCAATTGAAGAATACAAATTCGATAGCGATGTAATTGAAGATTACGACTTATCATTTATTTTTGGTCGCGTTCACTATGCACGTTGATCTAGAACAAAGATACTTAAAAAGTAGATTGAAAGCTGATTTATGCAGATTGTATTACCAAGACAAAATGAATAAATGGTAAGGATTTTAGAAAACTTTTCGGTCTACTGAATGTATGTATGTATGTATGTATATATTTTGTTAAAATATAGTTATAATCGTCTAAACAAACATACAATAAAGATATCTAAATTTATGTTTGATTATTACCCAGTTAGAGCGATAAATTTACAATCGATATTAGGAAAGCTTATAGTATTTTTTTGAGAAAAAGGCATTTATTATAAACATGAGAATTTTCCAAAATTCAGCTATTTTTAATAGAGTGATGACATTTAGGAGAAGATTTAAAATGTATTCAATAAAATTTGAAAATTTAATAATTAGAGTGAAAAGTGTATTAGAAATGCCAGTTTCTAAAGAAGTAGAGATGGCGAAAAAATTTAATGAGTTTGGATTTGTAATACTAGAGCATGAACCTTCAGCAACACCTAAGAATAACTTATTAAAATTATCGAATTATTTTGGAAAAATTATTCAGCACGAACATTCTGATTCACAGGGAATTGTCCCCATCAGTTCTGTTGAGAATTATCCCGAATATGTAAATACTACGACTACAGATTTATCGTTACATACGGATGGATCGTTCACAATTACTCCACCAAAAGTGATGGCCATGCAGTGCGAGATTGCTGCTACAAGTGGCGGGTTCACTAAGCTTATTGATGGCAAGCTGGTATATGAACATCTAAAGCAGACAAACCCAGTTGAATTGTTAACTTTGTTTAGTCCTGATGCGATTACAGTCAAAAGAGGTAATAGAAAAGCAACTAAACCTATTTTTGAGGAACATCATGGTAGACTTATTGTAAGGTTTAGAGCAGATAATGCAGCTCATATTTCGGTTCAATCGAAAAGTTTTGCAGCCTTTAAGTTATTTGAAAGTTTTGTAAATAATCCTGACAATCAAGTGATTTTCAAGCTTAGAGAAAACCAAATAATTGTTGTAGATAACACCAGAATTATGCATGGAAGAACTGCATTTTGCCAGCAAGATGCCAGGTTACTGAATCGACTTTGGTTTGATGGTCAATCTGATATTATAAATTTAAAATTTGGTATTTATGTAGCCCAAAAAAGACTTGAGCTTATTTGCTAAAAAAATATCAGCTATCTTAAATAGATATAGTCTCAGGTATTTCTCAGTCAACTAAATTGGAGTATTCGAGCCACAGGGAGGAAAGAAACAATGCGTATTATGTTGAAGTCGAAAATCCACAGAGCGACGGTGACGGAAGCCAACGTTAACTACGTCGGAAGCATTACAGTAGACAAAGTTCTGATGGAAAAGGCACACATACTACCGGGTGAAAAGGTTCTGGTGGTGGACAACACTAATGGCAATCGTCTAGAAACTTATGTTCTGGAGGGCGAAGAAAATTCCGGGGTAATCTGTATGAACGGTGGCTCCGCCCGCCTTGTCAGCCAAGGAGACTTTATCACATTGCTAGCATTCGAGGTAACTGACGAAATCATGGAACCGAAAAAAATTCTCGTGGATGAAAACAACAAGTTTCTCAAGTACCTGTAAGGCGTAAACTCATCGCACTTTAAAAGTGTGCTTTTAAGAGGATGTTTTAAAAGTCGAAGCTAGTCAAAAATTATGCGAGTCGTCTGGATTTAGCATACTAAATACTGAAAAGCTTACACTATAAAGAAGAATACTACAATGATTATACCGTCATACGACAATTTGGGTGCAAATGTACGAGCAATCAGTAACGGTGGAGCCTTGAGTATGCGAGCAGATGCTCCAAAAACTCTGGCAGCAGCTTTACAAAGAGCGGCCGAAAAGCATTCTGGGAGAGGCTTAACATGTATTAACTTAGATGGTTCTGAGTATAATCAATCATATCAAGATTTACTTGAGGACGCGCAAAGAATCTTAGGAGGGTTAAGGAAACTAGGACTCAAACCCCAAGACAAAGTAATTCTTCAGTTAGAACGAAATCAAGATTTCATTGCTGGTTTTTGGGGTTGTATTTTAGGAAATTTTATCCCTGTACCAGTTCCTATGGCGATTAATTATGAAGAAGCCAGTAATACTACTAACAAGCTTCATCATATTTGGCAATTACTAGAACAACCTCCGATTCTAACGAATATTAAATCAGTATCGAAAATACAATTTTTGTCAAAACTTTTTCAATCAGAGCAGTTTGAGGCAATCGCCATTGACGAGTTACGAGAGTGCGAACCAGATAAAAACTTGTATGTCAGCCTACCAGAAGATTTAGCATTGCTAATGCTTACTTCCGGTAGTACAAGTATCCCCAAAGCAGTAAAAATCTCTCATCGGAACTTGTTAAGTATGACGGCAGGCACAATCGTGATGAATGGCTTTAACCGTCAGGATGTCACCTTGAATTGGATGCCAATGGATCATGTGGGAGCGCTGGTGTTCCTTAGCATTATGGCAGTAGATTTGGGTTGTCAGCAAGTTCACGTACCAACAGAATACATTTTGCAAAATCCTCTCAACTGGCTGGATTTGATTACTCGTCACCAAGGAACAATTAGCTGGGCTCCGAATTTTGCCTTTACCTTATTGTGCGATCGCGCCGAAGAAATTAGCCGTAAACATTGGAATTTATCTTCCATGAAGTTTTTGGTGAATGCTGGGGAACCTGTTGTCGCCAAAACTGCGCGAAATTTCCTGAAATTACTGGGTCAACATGGGCTACCATCCACTGCACTGCACCCAGCTTTTGGTATGTGCGAGACCTGTTCAGGAATCACTTGGTCAAATAGTTTTTCTTTGGAAACCACCTCAGATGATGATACCTTTGTTTCGATTGGTGGTCCCATACCCGGAGCATCTGTGCGGATTGTAGATGAAAATCAACAAGTGGTGGAAGAGGGTACAATTGGACAGCTGCAACTTCAGGGAAATTCAGTTACCATAGGCTACTACCGAAATGAGGAGGCGAACCAAGAAGCTTTTACAAAAGATGGTTGGTTCAACACAGGTGATTTAGGATTTCTAAAAAATGGATGTTTAACAATTACAGGACGACAAAAAGATGTCATTATTGTTAATGGAGTAAATTATTATAGTCATGAAATAGAAGCTGTTGTTGAAGAATTAGGAGAGGTTGAAGTTTCTTATACCGCTGCTTGTGCAATCTGGAATGAAAATATAAGTACAGATAGATTAGCTATATTTTTTAACACAGCAAAGACTATTGATAATGGTTTAGTAGATCTGATTAAATCAATTCGCACTCACGTTATCAAATCTATTGGGATTAATCCTAATTACTTAATTCCGTTAGAAAAAACAGTTATTCCGAAAACTTCTATCGGTAAAATTCAAAGACAACAATTAAAACAACGATTTGAAAAGGGAGATTTTAAGGAAATTGTTGCTCAAATTAGCACAGCTTTGGCTGAATTCAAGGCACAAAATTTTGTTTCAGGGAATGAGTTGGAACGTGATGTAGCCAAGATTTGGCAAGAAGTATTACAGATTCCAGAAGTGGGTATTCACGATAACTTTTTTGAGTTGGGTGGACATTCTGTAATGTTGGCACAAGTTCATAGTAAACTACAGGAATTATTTGACACAACCTTGTCAGTTGTAGATTTATTTAAATATCCGACAATTCATACAATAGTTAAATATTTGACACAAAATGACTTTTCAGAGGGAGTATCTCAACATGGAATTGCCCGTGCGAAATTGCGAACATCAGCAGTTACTCAAAGGGATGTAGCGATCATTGGCATGGCTTGTCGCTTCCCAGGAGCAGAAAATATTTCCCAATTTTGGCAAAATTTATGTGATGGAGTGGAATCAATTTCTTTTTTCTCTAAGGAAGAAGTGCTGGATGAAGGTATTTACAAGCAACGATTGGAGAATAAAAACTACGTTAAAGCTGCACCTATTCTCAAAAACATCGAAGAATTTGATGCCAACTTTTTTGGCTATAGTGCACGAGAAGCGATGATTATAGATCCCCAACAACGCTTATTTCTTGAGTGTGCTTGGGAAGCACTTGAAGATGCTGGGTATGATGGGAACACCTATGAAGGTACAATTGGCATGTATGCAGGTGCGGGGATGAATACATACTTCATGCACAATTTGTTCCCCAATCGGAATCAGTTTAATGCTGAAGATGGACCTGATTTAATGATGCTGGATTCTATGGGAGGATTCCAAATTCAAATTGCTAATGATAAAGACTATTTACCTACAAGAGTATCTTATAAATTAAATCTCAAAGGTCCAAGTCTGAATGTACAAACGGCTTGTTCAACTTCTTTAGTAGCGATCCACACAGCTTATCAAAGTGTGATCAGTGGGGAGTGCGACATGGCTTTAGCGGGGGGAGTATCGGTTAGTGTGCCCCAAAAAGCAGGTCATCTATATGAAGATGGGATGATTTTGTCTCCTGATGGACATTGTCGCGCCTTTGATGCTAAAGCTCAAGGTACGATTTTTGGCAATGGATCAGGAATAGTTTTATTGAAGAGATTGAATGAGGCCATCGCCGATGGAGATCATATTTACTGTGTGATTAAAGGGTCAGCCATTAATAATGATGGAGCGATGAAAGTGGGGTATTCTGCCACTAGCGAGAAAGGTCAAGCGACTGGTGTGGCTGAGTCGATTGCTTTATCAGGAATTAACGCTGAAACTATTACTTATTTTGAAACTCATGGTACAGGAACTTCAATGGGAGACCCCATTGAAGTGGCAGCTATGACTCAGGCTTTTAGATCAACTACTAACAAATCAAGATTTTGTGCTATTGGTTCGGTAAAAACAAATGTAGGACATTTACAAATTGCTTCCGGAGTTGCAGGGTTCATAAAAACTGCATTAGCTTTAAAATATAAGAAAGTACCACCAAGCTTACATTTTGCTCAACCCAATCCTTTGATTGATTTTGCTAATAGCCCATTTTATGTAAATACAGAGTTACAAGACTGGAAAACTGATGGGATTCCTAGACGTGCAGGGGTCAAATCACTGGGAATTGGTGGTACAAATGCTTGTTTAATTTTGGAAGAACCACCGAATCAAATCAAAACAGGTCGTGGGGAGGGAAGCAAAAATAAGGATTATCAAGAGCGTTCGCTTTACCTGTTAACTCTGTCAGCTAAAACGCCAAAAGCACTCGAAGAATTAGTCAGTCGTTATCAGTATCATCTGGAAAGCAACGTAGAGTTAGAAATAGCAGACATTTGTTATACAGCTAATACAGGACGTAGTCATTTTGACCATCGATTAGCAATTATCGCTCCTGACACTCAAGTTTTAACTGATGGATTAGTAAAATTTAGTGGGAAAGAAGAAGTTAATGGTATATTCACAGGAAAACTTTATAGTAATAATAAATCATCATTAATTGCCTTCCTGTTCACTGGACAAGGTTCTCAGTATATAAATATGGGAAGGCAACTCTATAAAACCCAACCTGTATTCCGTAGGATCTTGGACCAGTGTGAACAAATTCTACAACCTTATTTAAACAAATCTATTTTAGATATTATTTATCCAGAAGATATTCAACAATTAAATAGTAGTATCATTGACCAAACTGCTTATACCCAAGTAGCTTTATTTACAATAGAATATGCTCTTTACAAACTATGGGAATCTTGGGGAATAAAACCAAATGTGGTGATGGGTCACAGTGTTGGGGAATATGTGGCAGCTACAGTAGCAGGAGTATTCAGTTTAGAAGATGGTTTAAAACTGATTGCTCATAGGGGACGCCTAATGCAACAGTTACCCCCTGGGGGTGAAATGTTATCTGTGATGGCATCAGTGGAAAAAGTAAATCAACTGATTATACCATACTCTCAAAAAGTGGCGATCGCAGCGATTAACGGACCCCAAAGCATTGTCATTTCTGGTGAATCAGAAGCGGTTGCGACAGTTAAGGAAATATTAGAAGCAGAAGAAATTAAGACAAAACAGCTGCAAGTATCCCACGCCTTCCATTCACATTTGATGGAACCAATGTTGGCGGACTTTGAAGCAATAGCATCAGAAATAACCTACAATCAACCAACTATTCCACTGATATCAAATGTAACGGGAGCTAGGGCGGAGGATAGTATTGCCACAGCAAGCTATTGGGTAAATCATGTTCGGCAACCGGTGAAATTTGCCCAGAGTATGGAGACATTACACCAAGAAGGTTATTCCGTTTTCTTAGAAATTGGACCAAAACCAACTTTATTAGGCATGGGAAGACAGTGCTTGCCAGAAGATGCGGGAATTTGGTTGCCTTCTTTGAGGCCAGGTCAAGAAGATTGGCAGCAAATGCTACAAAGTTTGGCTGAATTGTATGTACACGGAGTTAAAGTTGATTGGTTAGGGTTTGATAAAGATTATTCCCGTAGTAAGGTTGTATTGCCGACTTATCCCTTTCAACGGCAACGCCATTGGATTGAGACTTCCCAGAGATATACGAAACAACTGAATCAACAACCACTGTTAGGAATTAAGGTAGAACTACCATCCACTGGTCAGATAATTTATCACCAGCATATAAACCTAACCAGTCATCCCTGGATTAGAGACCACAAACTCTACGATACGGATGTAATCCCCGGTGTGAGCTATATTGCCATGACATTTGCAGCTGTGAACACACCAGTAGCTGTGGAGGAGGTTAACTTTATACAACCTCTAATTTTGGCAACTGCCAATACTACCCGTGAAACAGAACTGTTGATTCACCCTGCTGATAGTACCCAGACTAAGCAAAAAGTACAAGTTTTTAGCCGAGATGCTACCTCCAAAGACCAATGGGAACAGCATGCTGAAATGACTTTGGTGAAGACCCCCCCGTCTTTGCCAGTTTTAAAAGTAGATATCAAAGCTCTCAAGCAAAAGTTGAAAGCAATTGATAATGATGATTTAAAAGAAATTTACAACCAAATGCATGTGAACACAGGTTTCTGGATCGGTCCGATGCTGGATGCAATGCGTCAGGTTTGGGTAGGCGAAGGAACTTACCTTGGGGAAATCGAAGTGCCACAAGCTTTGGAATCCCAGCTTGCTGGGGAACCAATCCATCCAGCTCTTCTTGATGCCTGTGCTCGCGCAACTCCCGAGATTTTAGATTCTCGTCTTGATGAACCAGGAGTATTTTGGACTCCATGGAAGGTGCAGGGGATGACCCTGAGCCGTCCAGCGCCACGCCGTTTCTATGCCTATGTTAATCAACCCACTCGATTTAATGAACAATTACAGACCCGTACTTTTGACATGCATCTGCTAGATGAAATGGGTCAAGCCTTTGGTTGCATTGACGGTTTTACCCTTCGACGTGCTCCCCGTGAAAAATTTTTGAGGAGTTTGCAATTTACACAAACGGAATCAATCACAGATTGGTTGTATTCTGTGGAATGGAGAAGCAAAGGTCTTTTGGGTAGGCTACCAGCCCCTGATTTTCTGTTAACACCAGTAGAAATAGAGCAAAAACTGAGGAAGGACCTTACAGAATTAGTCACTCAGATCGATGACAATAGTACTTCGCTTTTCGCAAGAAGCTTAGAGGAATTAAGCGTAGATTATATAGTGCAAGGACTGCTGTCAATGGGTTGGTCATACAAACTGGGAGAGACGTTTGACTCTGATGCAGCAGCCCAACGCTTAGGAGTAGTTCCAACTCAGCAGCGATTATTCAAGCGTTTGTTACAAATATTATCAGAAGCGGGCATCCTTGAGTCCAAACAACAACAGTGGAAGGTTGGACAAACTTTGGAAAAAGTCAACCCCACGGGAAAAAACCAGGATTTACTTCGCCAAGCTGCAGATGAAGCTGCAACATTGACATTATTAGACCGTTGTGGGTCTCAACTGTATGGGGTACTGCGAGGAGCAGTAGATCCAGTGCAACTGATTTTCCCGCAAGGAGATTTAACTACAGCAACCCAACTGTATGAAGATTCAAGTGCAGCCAAGGTGATGAACACTATTGTGCAAAAAGCCATCAGCCAAGCCACCGAGAAACTACCCCCGACAAGAGGAATACGGTTGTTGGAAATTGGAGCTGGAACAGGAGGAACCACTAGTTATATTCTACCCAATCTAAATCCAAGCCAGGCACAATATTTGTTCACAGATATCGGAGTATTGTTTACTGGTAAAGCTCAAGAAAAATTCCGCGATTATAAATTCTTAGAATATCAAACCTTAGATATTGAGGAAGACCTAGCAAATCAAGGATTCGAATCTCATCAATATGATGTAATTATTGCAGCTAATATCCTCCATGCAACAACTAACATCAAGCAGACACTATCCAATGTGAAGCAATTGTTAGCACCAGGAGGAATGTTAGTCTTGTATGAAGCAACAACTCGCACAAGCTGGGTAGATTTAGTCTTTGGATTGTTAGAAGGATGGTGGAAGTTCCAAGATTATCAATTACGACCAGACTATCCTCTGTTGAGCCGTAGTAAGTGGAAGGAAGTGTTAGAGGATACGGGTTTTACTCAAGTCGTTACTTTACCAGAAGTTGAGGGAATGCCAGAAATATTGTCTCAACAAGCAGTAATTGTAGCTCAAGCGCCTCAAACAATTGAGTCTACTGGATCGACACCGAAGAGTTGGTTGCTATTAGCAGATGATAAAGGAGTTGCTCAACAACTAGCAAGGCAATTAAATTCTCATGGGGATGTTTGTACCTTAGTCTTTGCTGGGGATAAATATGAACAAATTACCTCAACAGAGTTTACTATTAACCCCAATAACCCATCAGAATATGAGCAACTCATAAAGGAAGTAACAACATTCTTACCATCATTAGACGGAGTCGTGCAATGTTGGAGTCTCTTTTCAAAAGTAGGTCAAACTATAAATTCTGACGAATTAGAAAAATTATCTTTCAATGGGTGTGGTACTACCTTATTTTTGGTACAGGCATTAGCCAAAGGGGAGTTATCTCAACAACCTCGGTTATGGTTAGTGACTTCTGGTTCCCAACCAGTACCGACGAATCATCCAGTGATACCAGGAGTTGCCCAATCTTCACTATGGGGAATGGGTAAAGTGATTGGTTTAGAACATCCAGAATTCAACTGTGTACGTATAGATTTAGATCCACTGCAGACCGTAGAAGATCGAGCCAATGCACTATTTAATGAAATTTGGTCTCTGGATAAAGAAGACCAGGTAGCATGGCGCAGTGATTCTCGTTATGTAGCTAGGTTGGTGCCCAGTCCTTATAGACAAACCTTGACCGAAGGGCGACAGTCACCATCAGATAATGTAAATACTCAAAAGCCTTTGAGTTTTCGCTCTGATGCTACCTACTTAATTACAGGAGGTATGGGAGGTTTGGGCTTACTGGTAGCCGATTGGATGGTATCCAAGGGAGCCAAGAATTTAGTTTTGGTAGGGCGCAGTTCACCGGATGAAACCGCCAAGAAAAAACTCACGGAGTTGGAAATGGCTGGAGCGGCAGTGGTAGTAGAAAAAGCAGATGTGTCTGATATCACAGCTATTACAAGAGTGCTGCATAACATTGAGAACTCCAAGATACCATTAGCGGGAATAATTCATTCTGCGGGAATGTTATCCGATGGGGTGTTGACAAATCAAACTTGGTCAAGCTTTGAGAAAGTGATGGCTGCCAAAGTCCAGGGAGCATGGCATCTGCATCAATTAACTCAAAATCAGTCATTGGACTTTTTTGTGTTGTTTTCTTCTGCTGCATCTCTGTTAGGTTCTTCTGGTCAAGGAAATCATTCTGCAGCCAATGGGTTTCTCAATGGTTTAGCCCATTATCGTCAAGCTATGGGGCTACCAGGATTGAGCTTGCATTGGGGAGTAGTTTCTCAAGTGGGAGAGGCTGCAGAACGAGGCGCAGATACTAAAATTCATAAGCAGGGTATGGGTGTGATATCTCCAAACCAGATGTTAGAATACCTAGAATTACTAATGAGTAGTAGTACTAGACTGGAAGGTAAACTATCAGATGCTGAAGTAGGGGTTGTGCCAATTGAGTGGTCAGCATGGCAAGAGAAAGTAACCAAGTGGCCATTTTTGTCAGATTGGCAAGACATTATCCAAACAACTTCTGATGTGCCAAGCTCGGAATTTGTGTTAAAGTTGGAAGCCGCAGCGCCAGAGGAGCGTCGTTCCCTATTAGTGGCTCATGTCCGTCGTCAATTATGCCTAGTCTTGGGAATTAATAATCCCGAATTCATTTCATTAGAAACTGGCTTTTTTGACCTTGGTGTGGATTCTTTAACTTCTGTGGAATTGAGGAATAGGTTGCAAACTAGTTTGGGTTGTTCGATACCGTCTACTTTGGCTTTTGATTATCCTACAATTAATAAGCTAGTAGATTATCTAGTGTCAAATGTTCTTTCTGTGGAATTTTGCACTTTATCTGATGATTTAGACTTGCAAAACGAGAATGAAACTGAATTAATAATTCTTACAGAGCTAGAAGAGCTTTCGGAATCAGATGCTGAAGTTTTGCTGCTTGAGAAACTGAGAAATATTAGTTACTGAAAATAATTTTTACATGGACATGAATATTAACAGGCGTAATACCGCTAATTCAAAACAAACTGACTCTCTATCGCCTACTAAACAAGCGCTACTGGCTTTAGAGAGGATGCAATCTAAACTGGACGCTTTAGAACACGCCAAGACTGAACCAATAGCGATTATTGGAATGGGCTGCCGCTTCCCCGGAGATGCATCTACTCCGAAAGGGTTTTGGGAAGTTTTAAAAAACGGAGTAGATACTATCACTCAAGTACCGTCAAATCGATGGAATCTTGATAACTACTATGACCCAGACCCAGAATCTCCTGGTAAAATTTATACTCGTCATGGAGGATTCATTGAGCTTCTAGATGAGTTTGATGCTAATTTGTTTGGTATTTCTCCTAAAGAAGCGATTCATTTAGACCCTCAACAGCGATTACTATTAGAAGTTACTTGGGAAGCCATAGAGAACGCTTTAATAAGTCCGACTGAACTTAACGGAAGCCAAACAAGTGTTTTTGTTGGTATTTGTGGTAACGATTATTACCAACGCGTAATTGCTCAAGACTCAGAACAAATTGATGCTTACATTGTATCAGGTAATGCTCATAGTACGGCACCGGGGCGAATTTCCTATATTTTGGGGTTACTTGGACCTTCTTTAGCAGTAGACACAGCCTGCTCTTCTTCTTTAGTAAGTGTGCATTTAGCTTGCTCCAGTTTAAGAAGAGGAGAATGTAACCTAGCATTGGCAGGAGGAGTGAATAGAATAATTTCTCCACAGGTGAGTATAGCTTTTTCTAAAGCCCGTATGTTGTCCTTTAATGGGCGGTGTAAGGCTTTTGACGCTAGTGCAGATGGTTTTGTTCGTGGTGAAGGATGCGGTGTTATTGTGCTCAAACGTTTATCAGATGCACTAGCTGATAAAGACAATATCTTGGCTACGATTCGAGGAAGCGCCATTAACCAAGATGGTCATACCAGTGGTTTAACAGTTCCTAACGGTCCTTCTCAACAAGCAGTCATTCGCCAAGCTTTGGAAAATGGGGGAGTAGAACCAGTAAATATTAGTTATTTTGAAGCTCATGGTACAGGGACACCCTTGGGAGACCCGATTGAAGTCGGAGCCCTAGGAACTGTATTTCGCACAAGTCACTCTAAAGAGCAACCTTTAATAGTTGGCTCAGTAAAAACTAACATTGGACATTTAGAGGCAGCAGCAGGAGTTGCTGGTTTGATCAAAATAGTCCTGCAACTGCAAAATCAACAAATAGTACCATCGCTGCATTTTAATCAGCCCAATCCTTATATTCATTGGTCGGAATTACCAGTAAAAATTCCAACGCAGATTAGCCCTTGGTTAACAAATGGAAAAAGCCGTATGGCTGGAGTTAGTTCTTTTGGATTTAGTGGAACTAATGCTCATGTAGTTTTAGAAGAAGCTCCAGCTCAACATTCTCAGGTTAAGGATTCTGTCTTGGGTGAGCGTCCTTGGCACATACTAACTTTATCTGCCAAATGTGAAAAAGCACTACAAGAAATGATCCAGAGTTATGAGGAATTTTTAAGTAATGATAATACAGCAACAATCGCCAATATATGTTTTAGTGCTCATATAAGTCGCAGCCATTTTAACTATCGCCTTGCTTTAGTAACTCCATCAACCGAGAAATTACGCCAACAATTAAAGATTTTTCAAACCCCAGAAGATACTTTAGGAGTGGCTAGGGGTCTAGTTGACAGCAAAAAGCAACCGAAAATAGTATTTTTATTTACTGGACAAGGTTCGCAGTATATCAATATGGGAAGACAACTATATGAAACACAGCCTGTCTTCCGTCAAACCTTAGAGCAGTGTTCCAAAATTCTACAACCAGATTTTAAAAAATCTATTTTAGATATTATTTACCCAGAAGATAATCAAAAATTAAATGGTAGTGTCATTGACCAAACCGCTTATACCCAAGTAGCTTTATTTGCAATAGAATATGCTCTTTATAAACTATGGGAATCTTGGGGAATAAAACCGGATGTGGTAATGGGGCATAGTGTTGGGGAATATGTGGCAGCTACAGTAGCAGGAGTATTCAGTTTAGAAGATGGTTTAAAACTGATTGCTCATAGGGGACGCCTAATGCAACAGTTACCCCCTGGGGGTGAAATGTTATCTGTAATGGCTTCCGCAGAGCTGATAAATCAACTGATTACACCATACTCTCAAAAAGTGGCGATCGCATCGATTAACGGACCCCAAAGCAATGTCATTTCTGGTGAATCAGAAGCAGTTGCGACAGTTAAGGAAATATTAGAAGCAGAAGAAATTAAAACAAAACATCTGCAAGTATCCCACGCCTTCCATTCACATTTGATGGAACCAATGTTGGCAGACTTTGAAGCAGTAGCATCAGAAATAACCTACAATCAACCAACTATTCCACTGATATCAAATGTAACGGGAGCTAGGGCGGAGGATAGTATTGCCACAGCAAGCTATTGGGTAAATCATGTTCGGCAACCGGTGAAATTTGCCCAGAGTATGGAGACATTACACCAAGAAGGTTATTCCGTTTTCTTAGAAATTGGACCAAAACCAACTTTATTAGGCATGGGAAGACAGTGCTTGCCAGAAGATGCGGGAATTTGGTTGCCTTCTTTGAGGCCAGGTCAAGAAGATTGGCAGCAAATGCTACAAAGTTTGGCTGAATTGTATGTACACGGAGTTAAAGTTGATTGGTTAGGGTTTGATAAAGATTATTCCCGTAGTAAGGTTGTATTGCCGACTTATCCCTTTCAACGGCAACGCTATTGGATAGAAAGCACGCAAAACCAACGCCAAAAATCAGTTTATTCCTCTTGTGAAACAAAGATTACTCCAATTTTCGACTTGATCGAGGATGGGAATATCCAACAGTTAGCTCAACAAATAGAAAAAGTTGGTAAATTTTCTCCAGAACAAGTCAACCTCCTGCCAGAATTTCTGGAAGTATTGGTAAAACAGCACCAGAAACAACTGATTACAGAAACTACCAAAGATTTCTTGTACCAAGTACAGTGGAAACCTTTAGTTGATACTCAACCCAAGACAAGCATTGAACCCAGCCATTGGTTAATTTTTGCAGACACTACCACAGTAGGGGAAAAATTAGTTCAGCAATTGCAATTGCACCGTTGTGAATGTAGTTTAGTTTATCGAGGAGATCGCTACCGAAAACTAGACGAAGGTACTTATCAACTCAATCCCACAGAGGCTCAAGAGTTTGAACAACTCATTCAAGCTATTGGGGAAAATAGCAAATTACCTTTACTCCATGTGATTCATTTATGGAGTTTAGATACTCAAGAGACTCAAGACTTAACAACCACAACTTTAATGCAAGCACAACTTTGGGGATGTGGCACGGTGCTACAGCTAGTGAAAGTGCTAACTAAAACCAAAAGTGTAGCCAAACTGTGGTTAGTGACTCGAGGTGCGCAATTAGTCAAATCCCAAATCGAATCAGTCTGTGTGGCTGCATCGCCCTTGTGGGGAATGGGGCGAGTAATATCTCTGGAGCATCCCCAAGTGTGGGGTGGAATGATAGATTTAGACCCAATTTCTCCAGAATCAGAAGTACAGACACTACTGCAACTTTTAGTAAACTCTAACCAATTAGAAGACCATTTAGCTTTACGAGCAGATAAATTATACTTTGCTCGTTTAGTCAAGCAATCTCTCAAACCATCTGATTCTGTGTCACTCAAAGGTAATGCGACCTATTTAATAACAGGAGGATTGGGAGCTTTAGGATTAAATACAGCGCGGTGGATGGTTCAACAAGGAGCAAGGCATTTAGTACTCACCGGACGCAAGCAGCCTAACCTTGAAGCTCAACAAAACATTGATGAACTGCAAAAGCTAGGGGCACAAATATTAGTTTCATGTGGGGATATCTCCGATGAAATTAATGTAACTAAAATTCTTTCAGAAATTGAAACATCTTTACCGACCTTAAAAGGTGTGATTAATGCTGCTGGAGTATTAGATGATGCCTTGCTCCACTCTATGAGTTGGGAACAATTTACACAGGTGATGGCACCGAAAGTACAAGGGGCTTGGCATTTGCATAAATTGACTCGGGCTCTACCTTTGGACTTTTTTGTTTGTTTCTCCTCGATGTCTTCGTTAGTAGGTTCACTAGGTCAAGGAAATTATGCTGCGGCTAATGCTTTTATGGATGCCTTAGCGCAGCATCGATGGGCAATGGGTTTACCAGGTTTAAGTATTAACTGGGGACCTTGGGCACAAGCAGGAATGGCAGCAAGTTTGAATAATCGCCATCAAGGTCGAATGGTTGCGTCTGGAATCACTCCTCTGACTCCAGAGCAGGGATTGCAGGTTCTGGGACAACTACTCGAACAGCCCTTACCACAGGTGGGAGTTTTCTCAGTTCAATGGTCAGTGTTTCAAGAGCAATTTAGTTTTGGTAATCAAGTACCATTGCTTTTGGAATTGGTAGGAGAAACCGAATCACAACAAAAAGTCTTTAGAACAAAGACAAAGCAAAATGAGCTTTTAAAACGATTGGAATCTTTGCCTTGTGAAGAGCGTTATCACGTGTTGAGAACTGAAATTCAAAATGAAGTAGCTAAAGTATTGGGGCTAAATGATTCTCAACTACCTGGTTTTGAGCAAGGATTCTTTGAGTTGGGTATGGACTCACTAATGGCAGTGGAATTACGTAACTGTATCACCCAGTTACTAAGAGTGACATTACCCTCAACCCTAAGCTTTGATTTTCCCAATATTGAACAACTAACTAAGTACATAAGCTCTCAAATACTAGACATAAGTACCTCGCATGATGGTCAGCAGCCAGAACAAAAAGTAAAAGCTGTAGAACATGAACCCATAGCGATTATCGGTATGGGATGTTCTTTTCCTGGTGGAGCAAACACCCCAGAAAAATTCTGGGAATTATTGGATTCAGGTACTAGCGCTCGTGAAGAAATCCCAGCACAGCGATGGGACGTCAATAGCTACTATGATCCAGACCGAGAAGCCGCAGGTAAAATGATTACCCGTTACGGTCACTTTATTAGTGGAGTAGATCAATTTGACCCAGAATTTTTTGCTATCTCTCCTAGGGAAGCAATAGCCATGGATCCCCAACATCGGTTGTTATTGGAAGTTAGTTGGCAAGCTTTAGAGCGAGCCGGACAAAAGGTAGAACGTCTATCATCCGAACCAGTTGGGGTGTTTGTGGGTAACGATGGTCATGACTACGAACAACTGATGCAAAAGCATTTGGAGCAAGAGCCTAACAGTCCCTTTGTCACCTATACATGCACTGGTAACAGTCCTTCAAGTGCGGCAGGACGTTTAGCTTATACTTTTGGGTTTACGGGACCAACAGTAACCATTGACACTGCCTGTTCCTCTTCCTTAGTGGCGATTCATCAAGCTTGCAACAGTATACGCTTGGGAGAATGCCAGATGGCAATTGCTGGGGGAGTGAAACTCCATCTAACTCCTAGTAGTTATATTTTTACTTCCCGAGCCGGAATGATTTCCCCAGACGGGTTGTGCAAAACCTTTGATATATCAGCGGATGGTTATGGTCGGGGAGAAGGCTGTGGTATGGTGGTACTCAAGTCTTTGAGTCAAGCCCAAGCAGACGGTGACCAAATTCTAGCCTTGATTCGGGGCAGTGCGGTAAACCAAGATGGACCCAGTAGTGGCTTAACAGTGCCTAATGGCCAGTCGCAACAAAAATTGATTTTACAAGCACTCAAACAAGCTCGGGTAAAACCAGCAGATATTAGCTACTTAGAAGTCCATGGTACGGGTACATCTTTGGGAGACCCTATAGAGGTAAATGCCGCAGCAGCAGTACTAGGGTTCCAACGTCCACCAAATCAGCCCTTGTGGATAGGTACGGTGAAGACAAATATTGGGCATTTGGAGTCGGCAGCAGGGGTATCGGGACTAATTAAGGTAGTACTATCCCTACAGCATCAGCAAATACCTGCCAATTTACATCTGCAAGAGCCTAACCCCAAGATTGACTGGCAACCTTGGTTACAGGTACCTCAAGCTTTGACCCCTTGGGTTGAGCCAAAAGGTAGGTTGGCGGGGGTAAGTTCTTTTGGGTTTACGGGTACCAATGCCCATGTGGTGCTATCGGAAGCCCCCGCTGCCATTGCCAGTTCTACAGCAGAGTATGAGCGTCCACTACATCTGTTGGAGTTGTCAGCCAAAAATAATCTGGCTTTGGCACAGCTAGCCCAACGCTACAGTGACCATTTAGAAACCCACTCAGAGCAGGACTTGGGGGATATCTGCTTTACCGCCAATAATAGTAGGTTAGCTCACAAGCATCGTCTAGCGGTGGTCGCGAGCAATCGAAAAGAGTTGCAACAAAAGTTGGGTAATTTTGGTACGGATTCAGAAGGGATGGGTTTGGTAACTGGGCAAGTCAGTAGTAGTCAGCTGACCAAAGTTGCAATGCTTTTCACTGGTCAAGGGTCTCAGTATGTATATATGGGTCGCCAGCTTTACCAAACCCAACCGACTTTTAAACAATTTGTGGATCGATGTGCCCAAATATTAGAAAACTACTTAGACAAACCTTTATTAGAAATACTTTATGGTGCTCAAGCACAGGAAAATGTCCTAGCTCAAACCGCCTATACCCAAGTAGCTTTATTTGCAATAGAATATGCTCTTTACAAACTATGGGAATCTTGGGGAATAAAACCAAATGTGGTGATGGGTCACAGTGTTGGGGAATATGTGGCAGCTACAGTAGCAGGAGTATTCAGTTTAGAAGATGGTTTAAAACTGATTGCTCATAGGGGACGCCTAATGCAACAGTTACCCCCTGGGGGTGAAATGTTATCTGTGATGGCATCAGTGGAAAAAGTAAATCAACTGATTATACCATACTCTCAAAAAGTGGCGATCGCAGCGATTAACGGACCCCAAAGCATTGTCATTTCTGGTGAATCAGAAGCGGTTGCGACAGTTAAGGAAATATTAGAAGCAGAAGAAATTAAGACAAAACAGCTGCAAGTATCCCACGCCTTCCATTCACATTTGATGGAACCAATGTTGGCGGACTTTGAAGCAATAGCATCAGAAATAACCTACAATCAACCAACTATTCCACTGATATCAAATGTAACGGGAGCTAGGGCGGAGGATAGTATTGCCACAGCAAGCTATTGGGTAAATCATGTTCGGCAACCGGTGAAATTTGCCCAGAGTATGGAGACATTACACCAAGAAGGTTATTCCGTTTTCTTAGAAATTGGACCAAAACCAACTTTATTAGGCATGGGAAGACAGTGCTTGCCAGAAGATGCGGGAATTTGGTTGCCTTCTTTGAGGCCAGGTCAAGAAGATTGGCAGCAAATGCTACAAAGTTTGGCTGAATTGTATGTACACGGAGTTAAAGTTGATTGGTTAGGGTTTGATAAAGATTATTCCCGTAGTAAGGTTGTATTGCCGACTTATCCCTTTCAACGGCAACGCTATTGGATTGAGACAAATAATCTAATACATGAAAAACAGTTTTTATCAAATCATAAGAATCTTCACCCCCTACTTGGTCAAAGATTATATTTAGCAGCCTTAGAACAGCAAATTCGTTTTGAATGTAAAATTAGTGCTTCTGAACCAACTTACCTGCAACACCACTGTGTTTTTTCTCAACCTGTTTTCCCAGCAGCAGCTTACTTGGAAATAGCCTTAGCAGCAGGTTCAAATTTATTCAATTCCGATGATTTGATCGTAGAAGATGTAGTAATTCAACAAGCATTATTTTTAGCAAAATATGAACTTACAACAATTCAAGTAATCTTAAACCCACAATTAGCACAAAGCTATAAGTTCCAAATTTTTAGTTTGGATGTAGACACTAATTCCTCAGAACCTAAATGGATTCTACATATTGAAGGAAAATTATTAGCAGGTAAGAAAGAATCTCAATTAGAAACAACAAACTTAAAAGCGATTAAAGGCGAGTACAACCAACAGATATCACCTAATGAATTCTACCAAGAATTCGAAGAATGTGGTCTTAATTACGGTTCTTCTTTCCAAGCCGTTAAACAACTGTGGCACAGCGAAGGAAAAGCACTAGGTGAAATTCAGTTACCAGAAACTGAGGTGAATGTTGCAACTTTATACCAACTACACCCGGTTCTTTTAGATGCTAGCTTCCAGGTGTTAGCAGCAGCTGTGGGTAAAACGGACAACCAAGAAACTTATTTGCCAGTAGAGATAAAACGATTACAAATTTATCGGAGTGGTAGTAATAGTCTGTGGACTCAAGTAGAGATAGGTGCAACAGAAACTAATAAATCAACTTTGAGCGGTAAAGTTTGTTTATTGGATGAACAGGGAATAGTAGTAGCAAGAGTGGAAGGTTTAACTTTATTACGTACTTCTCGCGAAGCTTTGTTGCGTAATATTGGACCAGATTTCAATAATTGGTTATACCAAATCCATTGGCAATCCCAATCAATTTCACCCCAGAACCAATCAATTGACTTAACAAAATCAGGTAGCTGGTTACTGTTTTCCCCACCCACAGGTATAGGCAAACATCTGGCTGAATCCTTAGAACAACAAGGTCAGCATTGTATATTAGTAACACCAGGGGAAAATTACCAGCAGTTAGAATCCCAACATTATCAAATCAACCCCACCCATCCTGAGGAATTCCTGCACCTATTGCAATCAAGCTTGGAGCAGCAGCCTCCATTACGAGGAATTGTTCACCTGTGGAGTTTGGATTCAACAATAGCACTAAGGACTGGGGCACAGGGGTTGCAAAAATCCCAAGCACTGGGCTGCGGCAGTGTACTTCATTTAGTGCAAGCCTTAGTAAAAAATCAAGATATGGAAAGTGCCCCATTATGGTTAGTGACCCAAGGCTCACAATCTGTGGGTAATGAGTCCCTTCCTATACAATTCCAACAAACACCTTTATGGGGGTTAGGTCGAGTAATTGCCCAGGAACATGAGGAATTACAATGCCGATGTTTAGACTTAGATTCAACTGTGGAAGATTCCCAAACAGTAGCAGCTTTGTTAGAGGAACTATTATCTCCTAGTGTTGAAAATCAAATTGCTTACTATCAAGGGGTGCGTTATGTTGCCCGGTTAGAGCGGCAACAAAAAACGAGTAGATCTACACAGTCCGGATTGCAAATTCCCTCGCAACAACCCTTCCAACTGAAGCTATCAGAATACGGGTCTTTAGACAACCTAATCCAAGCCGAAGCCAGTTACTTAATTACCGGAGGTCTGGGAGCACTGGGGTTAAAAACCGCTGAGTGGATGGTACAACAAGGGGTCAAACATTTAGTACTTACCGGACGTAGGCAACCATCAGCAAAAGCTCAACAAACCATTGAACAATTACAAAAGGCAGGAGCGCAAGTATTAGTCTTGTGTGGAGATATTTCCCAACAAGAAGATGTGGCAAAAATTATAGAGTCAATCAAAGCATCTTTGCCACCATTACGAGGAATAATTCATGCTGCTGGGATATTGGATGATGGTTTGCTGTTAAACATGAGTTGGGAACAATTGACACGGGTGATGGCACCAAAAGTACAAGGGGCTTGGCATTTGCATAATTTGACTCAGGATCTACCTTTGGACTTTTTTGTTTGTTTTTCTTCTATGGCTTCGATACTGGGTTCGCCTGGTCAAGGGAATTATGCTGCAGCTAATGCTTTCATGGATGGTTTAGCCCATCATCGACGGGGTATGGGTTTACCTGGTTTGAGCATTAACTGGGGACCATGGGCAAAAGAGGGAATGGCAGCAAACTTAGATAGCCTTCATCAAGGTCGAATGGTGGCCAAGGGAATAACTTTTTTATCTTCAGAACAGGGATTGCAAGTTCTAGGACAATTACTCGAACAATCCATACCACAAGTAGGAGTTTTATCAATTCAATGGTCAGTGTTCCAGGAACAATTCAGTTTTGGTAATCAAATGTCATTGCTGTCCCAATTGGTAAAAGAAAGTAAATCACAGCAAAAAGCTTTCAGAACAAAGACAAAGGACAATGAATTTTTAGAACAGATAAAAGCTGCTTTACCAAGAGAAAGAGAAAAGCTTTTGATAACTTATATTAAGGATGAAATTTCTCAAGTACTTTCTTTGAGCGCTTCCCAAATTGATGTGCAACAGCCCCTGAACACTATAGGACTTGATTCTCTAATGGCTGTGGAATTGCACAATAGGCTTCAAACTGACTTACTCGTGGATATACCTATAGTCAAATTTATAGAAGATATCAGTATCGTTGATTTAGCAACTGAAGTGAATGAGCAAGTAACTCAAGTTGCTCACAATCAAAGAGTTGAGTCAGAAAATAATAGGCAACTCTACCAAACCAATGGGAAAGAAAACGAGCGGATAAAAGGTGAATTATGAATTTAGTTGAATTTTTACAAGATATTTCAATAAAAGGTTGGCAAGTGTGGAGTGAGGGCGAACGGCTTTGTTACGATGCTCCTCAAGAAAAATCAACTGCTTTAGTATTAGCTCAACTGAAACAACACAAAACCGAAATCTTACAATTGCTGCGCGATCTCCCAGATATTTTAAACGTCTATCCCTTTTCCTACGGTCAACGGGCACTTTGGTTTTTGTGGCAATTAGCACCAGAAAGTCATGCTTATAACGTATCATTTGCCGCTCGTATTTGCTCAGTAGTAGATATTACAGCAATGCAAAAGGCATTTGAGAAACTAATGGAACGCCATTTGATATTGCGTACAAATTATCCCAAACTCGGATCTGAGCCAATCCAACAGGTAAATAATTTTCAGGCATTAAATTTCTTGCAAGTTGATGCTTCTGCTTGGAGTGAAGATGAACTGAAAGGGAAAGTGATTGAGAGTCATCAACAATATTTTGACCTCGAACGAGGACCTATTATGCGAGTTCGGTGGTTTACTCGTTTCAAGAACGAACATGTCCTGTTGCTGACCATACACCACATTGCTTGCGATGCCTGGTCTTTAGATATATTAATACAGGAGTTACCACAACTCTATCAAGTACAAAGGGCTGGTTTTAAGGCATCCCTTTCCCCTTTAAAACATTCTTACCAAGATTACGTTCGTTGGCAGAGGGATATTTTGCAGGAGACTGAAGGGGAAAGACTCTGGAACTACTGGCAGCAAAAACTAACAGGAGATTTGCCAGCACTAAACCTAGCAACCTCGAGACAGCGACCACCGATAAAAACTTATAATGGTGCTTCCCATCATTTCAAGTTATCTGAAAAGCTCACTAAGCAGCTCAAGGAACTGGCTTTAAGCTCGGGAGCAACACTTTACATGATGCTCTTAGCAACTTTTCAGGTGTTTTTGTATCGTTATACAGGTCAGGAGGATGTTTTAGTCGGTTCTCCCACCTCAGGTAGGAGTCAAGCTAAGTTTGCTTCGATCTTGGGCTACTTTGTCAATCCAGTCGTTATGCGAGCAAACTTATCAGGAAACCCCAGTTTTAAAGATTTCCTCACCCAAGTACGCCAAACCGTATTAGAAGCAGTTGCTCATCAAGATTATCCATTTGCTCTATTGGTAGAAAAGCTACAGCCACACCGCGACGCCAGTCGTTCGCCGATTTTTCAGACTTCTTTTTCTCTACTACAGTTCCAAAAATCTCAAAATATACATAAGTTGTTTGTAAATCAAATAGAAACCGATCTTGATTGGGGAGAATTGAAGATAAAACATTATGATATCCCCCAACAGGAAGGTCAGTTGGATTTAGGTTTAGAAATGGTGGAGGGTAGTTCATCTATTTTTGGGGTCTTTAAATATAACACTGACTTATTTGATGAGTCAACCATTGAGTACATGGCTGGTCATTTCCAGAATTTGTTATCGGCGATTGTGGAAAATCCTCAACAAAAGGTAAGTGAATTACCCCTATTGAGTGAAGCAGAACGTCATCAGTTGTTGGTGGAGTGGAATAATACAGCAAAAGAATATCCCACCGATAAATGTATCCATCAATTGTTTGAGGAGCAGGTAGAGAGAACACCAGATGCAGTCGCAGTGGTATTTGAGAATCAGCAGTTAACCTACCAACAATTAAACCAAAAAGCCAACCAACTAGCACATCACCTGCTTTCCTTAGGAATCGGACCAGAGGTGCTGATGGGGATTTATGTGGAGCGTTCTTTTGAAATGGTGGTAGGAGTGTTGGGGGTACTCAAGGCTGGTGGGGCTTATGTACCCCTTGATCCCAATTATCCCCAAGAACGATTGACTTATATGTTGACAGATTCGAGTGTTAAGGTGTTGTTAACTCAAAAATCTTTACTAGAATCTTTGCCGTCACATACTGCACAGGTAGTTTGTTTGGACAGTGATTGGGGGGTGATTGAGCAACACAGTCAGGAGATCCTTGATATTGGGGTATGTTCAAATAATTTGGCTTATGTGATTTATACTTCTGGTTCTACTGGAGTTCCCAAGGGGGTTGGGATTGAACATTTTTCTTTGTGCAACCTTATTCAAGCACAAAGAAATTTATTTTATCTAGAACCAAATAATCGTGTTCTTCAATTTGCTTCTATAAGTTTTGATGCTTCTGTCTCGGAAATATTTATCGCTTTGACTTCTGGAGCAGTACTAATTTTGGCTAGAGCGTCTGAGTTAATGCCTGGTTCGGATTTAAAGCAAATTTTACAAGAAAGATGTGTAACTCATGTTACGCTACCTCCCTCTGCTTTGGCAGTACTAGCTACTGATGAATTTCCAGCTTTGGGTCAGATAATTGTGGCAGGGGAAGCTTGTACTTTAGAATTAGCCAATCAGTGGTCTGTTGGTCGTCGTTTCTTTAATGGTTATGGTCCTACTGAGTCTACTATTGGTGCTGCAATAGCTCAAATCAGTCATGGTAGCGAAAAAATTACTATCGGTCGCCCCATTGCCAACACCCAAGTCTACATCTTAGATAAGCACTTAGAACCAGTACCCATAGGTGTCTCCGGAGAATTATACATTGGAGGTTATGGCTTAGCCAGAGGTTACCTCAACCAGCCGGAATTAACTTTAGAGAAATTTATCCCTAACCCCTTCAATAGCAAATCAAAACTATATAAAACTGGAGATTTAGCTCGATACTTACCAGATGGTAATATTGAGTTTCTTGGTCGTGTTGATAACCAGGTGAAGATACGTGGTTTCCGCATAGAACTGGGAGAAATAGAATCAGTTCTAAGTACCCATCCTCAAGTACAGCAAGTCGCAGTCATCGAAAGGGAAGATACTCCAGGTCACAAACGGTTGGTAGCCTATTTAGTTCCTCTTCAGTCAAAAGAAAAAGATTCCCAGCCCCAGACAGAAATTGAACTTTGGCCATCAGTAGCAGAATTCTATGTTTATGATGATCTGTTGTACTATGCGATGACCAACGATAGTCGCCGAAACGAGAGTTACCAAGTCGCAATTAATCAAATAGTCAAAGATAAAGTAGTTGTTGAAATTGGTACGGGCAAAGATGCAATTATAGCCAGATTTTGTGCAAAAGCAGGTGCCAAGAAAGTCTACGCAATTGAGCTAGATGAGCAAACCAGTCAATTGGCTTCAGCTTGCGTGCAAGAGTTGGGGTTATCAGAACAAATTAAAATCATACATGGAGACGCTACTACAGTTAACTTACCAGAAAAAGTTGATGTATGTGTTTCTGAAATTGTAGGACCCATTGGTGGATCTGAAGGAGCAGCAGTAATTATTAACAATGCTAGAAGATTTCTTAAACCAGATAGTGTGATGATTCCTCAAAGAAGTGTAACTCAAATTATTGCGGTAACTCTTCCTGATGAATTACTAAATAAACCCCAATTTACAAAGGTTTCAGGCCATTATACGGAGAAAATATTTGAGCAAGTTGGATATCCTTTTGATTTACGAGTATGCATTAAAGGATTAAATCAAGTAAACTGGTTATCAAATCGAGGAGTTTTTGAGGATTTAGATTTTAGCAAGCCCGTTTGCCCTGAATTCACTCATCAAATTAAATTAAATATCGAAAAATCAGGAAGATTAGATGGGTTTTTAGTAGGATTAAACCTACACACGATTGAAGGAGAATGTATAGATATTTTAGAAAATGAACATTGCTGGTTACCAGTTTATTTTCCAGTGTTTGAGCCAGGAATTTCTGTTGATGAAGGAGATATCATCGAAGCTACCTGTACGAGAACGCTGTGTGAAAATAATTTGAATCCAGATTATGCTCTTCAAGGTCGTCTTTTCAAACAAAATGGAGAAGAGATTGAGTTTGAATACATCTCATATCACTGGAAACAATTGTTTAAGCAAAACCCTTTTTATCAACGATTATTTGCTGAAAATAATCTAGAAGATTACGCAATTAATAAGTCAAAGCCTCAACAAAAGGTACTGAGTAGCACGGAATTACGCTCTTACCTACAGTCCAAATTGCCAGACTACATGCTCCCCTCTAGCTTTGTCATCTTAGACAGCCTACCGTTGACACCCAACGGTAAAGTAGACCGCAAAGCCCTAAATGCACCTGATGGGAAAATTAGCAGAGAACATGAATACGTTGCATCACGCACGGAAATAGAACAAATCTTAACCAACATTTGGCAAGAACTGCTCCTTAAAGAACAAGTCAGCATCCACGATAACTTCTTTGAAATCGGTGGCGACTCCATCCTTAGTATTCAAGTAGTTTCTCGTGCCAAAAACTCAGGAATACAAATCACTCCTAAACAAATATTCCAAAATCAAACCATCGCCGAACTAGCTTTAGTAGCTAATACAACAGTTACTATCAGTGCTAAACAAGGTATAGTTACTGGAGTTGCACCCCTAACACCAATTCAACAGTGGTTCTTTGCACAAAAGAGGCAAGAAGCACACCACTATAACCAATCAGTTTTATTGCAGATTCCCAATCATCTGCAAACTGAATTAATCGAACAAGCCTTGAAAAAATTATTAGAGCATCACGATGCTCTGCGTTTACGATTCACATCAGTTGCATCTGAATACAAACAAATAAACCATGGCTCTGATGATACCGTAGCATTTACCGTAGTTGATTTATCATCAACTCCTATCATTGAACAACCACAAACCTTATCACAAATTGCCACGGAATATCAAGCAAGTTTAAACCTCTTAGAGGGACCTTTAATGCAAGTGGTGATGTTTAACTTGGGTAGTGAAGTTAATGCCCGTTTACTAATTATTATCCATCACCTAGCAGTAGATGGTGTGAGTTGGCGAATTTTACTATCAGATTTAGAAGCAATCTATCAACAACTAATCGCGCAAAAACCAATACAGCTAAGTGCTAAAACAAGCGCATTTATTGATTGGGCAGAGAAATTGAAAAATTACGCGCAATCGGAAAAAATTAAACAAGAGTTAGACTATTGGCTCAACCAACCTTGGCCAGAAACAACACCACTACCATTAGATTCTGCTCACACTCAACTGGAAAATACAGTTGGGAGTGCGATTAATTATCGAGTGAAATTGAGCGCAGAAGAAACCCGCGCTTTACTGGGGTCAGTAAACTCAGCTTACAACACACGAATTAACGATATCCTCCTCAGTGCATTAGTAGTTTCCTTGGTAGAGTGGACGGGAAATTCAAAGGTACTAATTGATTTAGAAGGACATGGCAGAGAAGAACTATTTTTAGATGTAGACTTATCGAGAACAGTAGGTTGGTTTACTAGTTTGTTCCCAGTATTGTTGCAATTACCAGGCGATCGCCAACCAGCGTCAGTTATTAAGTCAATTAAAGAACAATTACGAGGGATTCCCCATCGTGGTATTGGCTTTGGTATATTGCGTTACTTGTGTGAAGATACTACTGTAACCCAGAAACTACAGACAATTCCCGCTCCAGAAATTAGTTTTAACTACTTAGGACAATTTGACCAAATACAATCGGAAACTGGTTGGAAATTTGCGCCAGAATCTACTGGAGATAACCATAGTTCAAAGCAAACTCCTCACCATCTATTAGAGATTAATAGTCTGATAGTAGAAGGTGAATTGCAAATTGATTGGACTTACAGTAGTAATGTTCATACTCGTGCCACAGTGGAAAAATTGACACAGAGCTATATTCAAGCAATTAGGTCAATAATAGAACATTGTCAGTCAGAAAATGCTTTTGGATATACACCTAGTGATTTCCCAGATGCACAGTTAAATCAATTAGAACTTGATGAGTTTTTAAAAGACTTGGACAAATAGTGTAAATCTGAAAAAATATAGATAAAAAAAGAAAGAACAATGAGTAACGAAGAAATTCAAAAAAACATCTCTTCAATTTATCCACTTTCTCCCATGCAAAAAGGGATGCTGTTCCACAGTCTTTATGCACCTTCTAGTGGGATATATTTTGAACAGATGACCTTGAGTGTGAAGGGTAATATCAATGTTGCTGCTTTTGAAGGAGCTTGGCAAAAAGTTGTAGATAGACATTCAATTTTACGTACATTTTTTGTTTGGCAAAATCGTCAAAATCCATTACAAGTAGTACTAAAAAAGGTTATTTTGCTTTGGAATAATCTTGATTGGCAAGAACTTTCTTCTACTGAGCAACAACAACAATTAAAACAGTTATTGCAAACACAAAGAGAACAAGGTTTTAACTTATCCCAAGCACCATTGATGGGGTGTACGTTAGTGAGATTAGGCGAAGATAATTACAAATTTATCTGGAGTCATCACCACATCCTTATGGATGGATGGTGTTTACCAATTATTTTTAAAGAAATTTTCAGTTTCTATAAAGCACTGCTACTTGGTGAAAATTGCCAATTGCCAAAACCACGTCCTTACCAGGATTATATCGCTTGGTTGAATTCTCAAGATAAATCAGCAGCAATTGAGTTTTGGCAACAAACATTGCAAGGTTTTAGCGCTCCCACTCCCTTGGTAGTGGATAAAACTCAGTTTCTTAAAGAGCAGCAGTATAAAACTACGAATTATCAGGAGATAACAAGTAATTTGTCCCCTGAATGCACTCAGAAGTTACTTCATATAGCACAACAACATCATGTGACTTTATCAACTGTAGTACAAGCTGCTTGGGCTTTACTATTGAGTCGTTATAGTGGTGAGAAAGATGTAGTATTTGGTGTGACTGTTTCTGGTCGTCCTCCCAGCTTCTCTGGGATAGAAAATATGGTAGGACTGTTTATTAACACCCTTCCCTTACGAGTACAAGTATCCACCCAGGAGCAACTCATACCTTGGCTGCAACAAATACAACAGTCAATGGTTGAATTACAAGAGTATTTTTATACTCCTCTTGTTGATATTCAAGCCACTTCTGAGATACCAGGTGGAATACCTTTGTTTGAGAGCATTGTGGTGTTTGAGAATTATCCAATTGATAATTCTTTGTTGAATGAAGAACGTTCATTACACTTAGGTGATATAGAGGTTTTTGAACAAACTAATTATCCACTAACTTTAGTTGCAGTTCCTGGGGATGAGTTGTCAGTTAGGATTAGTTACGATACTGCTCGTTTCTCTTCAGATACTATTGAGCGGATTTTAGGATATCTGCAAACTATTTTATCAGCAATTGCAATTGTGAAAAATCCTTCACACAAGGTTGCTCAATTACCTTTATTAAGTGAAGTAGAACGTCATCAATTATTGGTTGAGTGGAATAATACTGCAACAGATTATCCATCTGATAAATGTATTCATCAGTTATTTGAGCAACAGGTAGAAAAAACTCCTAACTTCATAGCAGTGGTGTTTGAAGAAGAACAATTAACCTACCAACAATTAAATCAAAAAGCAAACCAATTAGCACATTATCTACAAACTCTGGGAGTAAAACCAGAAGTGCTGGTGGGTATTTGCGTAAAACGTTCCATTGATATGATTGTAGGACTGTTGGGGATACTTAAGGCTGGTGGTATATATGTGCCGTTAGACCCAAACTATCCGCAAGAACGACTGGCGTTCATGTTGGAAGATTCCAATGTGCAGATCATGTTGACCCTGGAGGCTTTGACTGAAAAGATTTCCCCTCAAAATGCCCATATCGTTTGCCTGGACAGAGATAGGGATGTCATTGCCAAGGAAAGTGTTAAAAATCTGGATCGGCAAACAACACTGGATGACGTTGCATACGCAATCTACACGTCCGGTTCTACTGGAAAACCCAAAGCTGTTCTTGGCAGGCTTCGCGGCATTGTCAATCGCTTGTATTGGATCTGGGAAGTGCTACCATTTGGGGCAAGCGAGATTTGCTCTCAGAAAACATCCATCAATTTTGGCGATCATGTTGCGGAAATATTTTCTCCCCTTCTCAAAGGAATTCCCCTCACAATCGTTCCAGATGATATACTAATAAATATTCCTAAACTAATAAGCTTGTTGAGCGAGAGAAAAATAACTAGAATTGTTCTCGTTCCATCGCTATTAAAAGCAATACTGGAAAATGCGTCCCAACAACAACTGAGAGAACTTCAATATCTCAAATATGTTTTTTGCAGTGGTGAAACCTTACCGCTAACCTTGGCTGCGGAATTTCATCAGAAAATCAGATCTGCCAGATTGTTCAATCTCTACGGCTCTTCAGAAGTTGCCGCTGATGTTACATACTTTGAAGTCAAACGGAGAATCGCAAATCAAATTGAAGCCGAAAGTCAAGAGAAACTTGATGGTTTAACAAATCTTCCTAATGGCTTAGGGGATACGGAAACTGCTGCCCTGCATAAAGAAAGAATACATTTGCAGTTGGCAGACAATCCAAAAGCAGATTTAGAAGAAGCTCTAGAAGAATATTATTTGAAAAAAAATACGATTCCGATTGGAAAACCGATTTCAAACACACAAATTTACATCCTCGACGAGTATGGCAATCTTTTGCCGCCTGGTGTTACGGGTGAGCTATACGTTGGCGGAAATGGGCTTGCAAAAGGGTATTTAAATATGCCCGAGTTAACGCGGGAAAAGTTTATCCCCAATCCGTTTGCGAAGGACAACGGGAAAAGTAAAAAGGCACAAGCAGAAAGATTGTATAGGACTGGAGACCTAGTCCGCTGGCTGCCGGATGGTAATATCGAATTTGTAGGGCGTATTGATCACCAAGTGAAGGTGCGGGGCTTCCGCATTGAACTTGGAGAAATCGAAGCAGTCCTCAGTACCCACCCCCAAATCCAACAAGCCGTCGTCATTGCCACAGAAGATATTCCAGGTAGCAAACGTCTAGTAGCCTACATAGTCAGTAAAGATGAATCACTAAGTACTCATCACCTGCGTGAATTCCTCAAACAGAAGCTACCAGAATACATGGTGCCCAGTGCCTTTGTCATCTTAGACACCCTACCATTGACACCCAGCGGTAAAATAGACCGCAAAGCCCTACCAGCAACTGATGGAAAAATTAGCCGAGAACATGAATACGTCCCACCACGTACACCGGGTGAAGAAATAATCGCCAACATCTTCGCTTCTGTTCTAAGTGTGCAAAATATTGGAATCCATGACAACTTCTTTGAATTGGGAGGACATTCCCTACTAGCAACCCAATTAATTTCCCGACTCAGAGTTGCCTTTGAAGTAGAAATAGAACTACGTGCAGTCTTTTCTTCTCCCACCGTAGCTCAACTAGAGCAAATATTGACCCAATTACGTACTACTAATAGCGGATTAAGTCTTCCCACCATTCAACCAAGAACACAGCGCCAACAATTACCCCTATCTTTTGCACAAGAGCGGTTATGGTTCCTCAACCAACTTGAAGGGTCAAGTGCCACTTACAACATGCCAGGAGCAATTCGTGTCACTGGGAAGTTGGATATTAATGCCTTGCAACAAGCATTATCAGAAATAGTCCGCCGTCATGAAGTACTACGCACCAGCTTCCCAACTGTGAATGGCACACCAATACAGGTAATTCACCCAGAAGCCACCATGAACATCAGTGTAGTAGACTTACAGCAACTAGAAGCCACAGAACGGGAAAGTGTCCTTCACCAACAAGCACAACTTGCAGCAATTACCCCCTTTGACTTAGAAACTGCACCATTAATCAGGTGTAGTTTATTGCAGTTAGATGCCAGAGAATATGTGTTATTACTGACGATGCACCACATTGTCTCTGATGGTTGGTCAATGGGGATATTCATCCAAGAACTATCTACTTTATATCAAGCTTTTGCTGTAAGAAAACCATCCCCCTTGGCAGAATTACCAATCCAGTATGCAGACTTTGCAGTTTGGCAAAGACAATGGTTGAGTGGAAAGGTGCTAGAAACTCAACTCAATTACTGGCTTTCTCAGTTAGAGGGTGCGCCAGAATTATTACAATTACCTACTGACCGTCCTCGTCCAACCGTACAAACTTTCCGGGGAACTACTCAAAGTTTTAGTTTAAATACTGATTTAAAAGAGAAGCTGCAAACCCTGTCTCGGAACTCGGGTACTACCTTATTTATGACCCTGCACGCAGTGTTTGCCACTTTACTCTATCGTTACAGCGGTCAATCAAATATTTTAATTGGTTCACCCATTGCTAATCGCAACCGCAGTGAAATTGAGTCTTTGATTGGCTTTTTTGCCAATACCTTGGTATTGAAAACCCGTTTTGAAGATAATCCCAGTTTTGAGAAGTTGCTAGCACAAGTTAGGGAAACTACACTTGAAGCTTATGAACATCAGGATGTGCCTTTTGAACAGGTAGTTGAAGTCTTACAACCACAACGCTCCTTGAGTCATGCACCCCTATTTCAGGTGATGTTTGTGTTGCAGAATGCACCCATGAGTGAATTAGAATTACCTGGTGTGACTCTTAAATTATTGAGTTCTCAAACAGAAACAGCCCGGTTTGATTTAACTGTATCAATGCAGCAAACTTCCGAAGGACTAGTGGGTTCATGGGAGTATAACACTGACTTGTTTGATAGGTCAACTATTGAGCGCATGACTGCTCATTTCCAGAATTTGTTGTCAGCGATTGTAAAAAATCCCCAACAAAAGATAAGTGAATTACCATTACTCACAGATTCTGAGCAAGAGCAGTTACTGCACAGTTCAAATAACATCGCTACAACTTACCTACTGCACAAATACGTTCATTTTCTGAATTCAAATAATTTACAAATTTACATTTTAGATAACCATCAACAATTAGTTCCTCTGGGTGTAGAAGGAGAAATTTATCTGGGTAATTGCGATTTGCCTCCAGACAAGTTACATCCAGAACCAGAAAAATCTATAAGTTTCATAGAACATACCCAACTGGGTAAGTTATTAAAAATAGGGGAATGGGGTCGTCGTCGAGTCGATGGTTTCCTGGAATTGCTAGGAAAAGAGCATCGAATTGTCACAGTTAATGGACAACGAATTAACCTACAACGTATTGAACAAGCTTTACAAACAGCGAAAGGGGTAAAAGATTGCTATGTAATGGTACGTAATCAAGAATTAGTCGCTTACGTAGTCAAAGATGGATCTTGGGCTGAGGAGTTTTTACACCATCATTTAAAATCTCAGTTACCTGGATACCCATTACCCTGTATCTATGTACCAGTATCTGCTTTACCATTGACAAGTTTTGGAGAAGTTGATGAAGTAGGTTTAGCTTCTATTAGCATAATTGATTGTGAGTTAATTCCCACTTGGGAAGAACAAATAGGTTCTCATTCGGAGATTGATAAAGTTGCTGTTTTTATTGAGCCAAATGTAAAAACGATTCCTCCTATACATTTAGAAGAACTTTTACCATCAACCCAAGCTATTTTCAATCAAGTTTCTACTCCAGTTGAAACTTCCAAAACTGCTTGGGAAGAAAAGAATAGTTCTCTATTAGAAATAAAATCACCAGCCATCAGCCACGGAGAAGTATTGATCTTTTCAGAATTAGATCCAAAAACTTTAGGGGAGATGCTGCAAAAAACTGCTGGGAGATTTCCTCAAAAAGGAATCACTTATATTAACTCTGATGGTTCTGAACAAGTTCAATCATATGCCCAGTTGTTAGAAGATGCTCAAAGAATTCTAGGTGGCTTCAGAAAACTGGGAATTAAGCCCCAAGATAAAGTTATTTTACAATTAAAAGAAAATAAAGATTTTATTAGTGCTTTTTGGGGTTGTGTGTTGGGAGGTTTTATTCCTGTACCCGTTGTAATTCCTATAAGCTATGACCAGCACAATGTCAATCTAAATAAATTACAAAATAGCTGGCAGATCTTAGAAAAACCTTTGGTCTTAACAGATAAGAAATCATTGTCAGAACTAAGGAAATGGTCTCAAAATATAAATGACGATAAATTTAAGTTAGAAACTATTGAAAGTTTACAAAAGTTCTCAGCAGATAACGATTACTACAATGCCCAACCAGAAGATTTAGCACTGTTCATGCTTACTTCCGGTAGTACGGGTATATCTAAGGTAGTACAGTTGAGCCATTCAAATCTACTGAGTAGGACTATTGGCTCAGTACAGACGAATAATTTTACCCCAGAAGATATAACCTTAAATTGGATGTCCTTAGACCATGTTGCAGGTTTAATATATTTTCATATCCGGGATATTTATTTAGGATGTAAACAAATTCATGCTAGTAGTCAATTAGTGATTGAAAAACCTTTAAGATGGTTGGATTGGATTGATACTTTTGGTGTCACTGTTACTTTTGCTCCCAACTTTGCCTATAGTTTGATTAATGATTCTGTTCAAGAAATAGAAAAGCAGAATTGGAATTTATCTTCTATTCGCTTCATGTTAAATGGTGCAGAACAAATTGTTGCAGCAACAGCAAGGCGTTTTTTGAAATTACTTGCTCCCTTTGGCTTATCTGGGGATGCTATGACTCCATCTTGGGGAATGGCTGAAGTTTCCTCTGGTATTACTTACTCAGATAATTTCTCATTCTTATCAAGTTCAGATGATGATTCCTTTGTAAATCTTGGAAAACCGATTAGGGGTACTTGTCTGAGAATAGTCAATCAAGACATGGAAGTATTATCAGAAGGTGAAATTGGTTTACTTCAGGTCAAAGGATTAACTGTTACTTCTGGTTATTATCAAAATCCAAAAGCAAATAAGGAAGCATTTACCGAAGATGGTTGGTTTCATACAGGTGATTTAGGATTTCTAAAAGATGGATATTTAACGATTACAGGACGACAAAAAGATGTTATTATTATTAATGGAGTAAATTATTATAGTCATGAAATAGAAGCTGTTGTTGAAGAATTAGGAGAGGTTGAAGTTTCTTATACCGCAGCCTGTGGAGTCTGCATTGCTAGCAATAATAATGAAGAATTAGCAATCTTTTTCACTCCGTATGTATCCGAGGACAATCAATTATTAGAACTTTTAAAAAAGGTTAGGGAACAAGTTGTAAAATACTGCGGGATAAATCCAAGTTATTTAATCCCCATAGATAAAGAACTGATTCCCAAAACTTCCATAGGTAAAATTCAACGTTCCCTCCTTAAGCAACGTTTTGAATATGGTGAGTTTAAATCTATCAGACAGCGGGTAGATTTGCTGCTTAGTAATGCTAGTACTATTCCCAACTGGTTTTACCGTAAAGTATGGCATATTAAAGAAAATAAAAATACTTTACTCAATTATTATCCTCAGAAAACTTTAACCATAATATTTGCAGATAATTTGGGTTTGGCAACAAAATTAACCTCGGAATTGTCCCAAACTGTTCAACCATATGCTCAAGTTACTATTGGTTCAGATTTTGCTCAAATCAGCCCGAACCATTATTCTCTTGTCCCTGGAAATCCACAACACTATCGCTTGTTAATTGATTCCTTGGGGCAAAATAGCCAAGTAATTGGTCAAGTTCTTCATCTTTGGAATTACAACGAGCAGACTGAAAAAATTTCTAGCTTGGAAAATTTAGAGTCCACTCAACAGCAAGGAATTTACAGTTTATTGTTTTTGATACAAGCTTTAGAAGAAATTCAAGGCAAACAGCAAGCAGTAAAATTACTATGGATTGCTAATAATAGCCAATTAGTTCATCCCACAGATAAAATTCAACCCCAAAAATCCACTGTTTTAGGCTTACTTAAAACTGTTAGTCAAGAAATGCCTTGGTTAACTACTCGTCATTTAGATTTACCATTAGCAGCAGAATTCAACAATAGTTATATTTGGCAAGAACTGTATTCTGCTGATAAAGAAATAGAAGTTGCTATACGCAATAAAGAACGTTTTGTGTCTGGTCTGGAATCAGTGGATATGATTACTAAAGAAAAACGAAAAAATCCGATTCTCCCAGGAGGAACGTATCTAATAACAGGAGGACTTGGAGGAATTGGGACTGTTATTTCCAAGTATTTATTAGAACATTATCAAGTAAATTTAATATTAGTTGGTAGAAGTAATATTAAAGATAATAATGAGGCATGTATCACAAAAAGACTGAGATATCAAGAACTAAAAAAACTACCAGGTTCAGTAATTTATCAATCTGTAGATATTTGTGATTTAGTGGGTTTACAACAGGTTGTAGAAAAAGCAACAAAAGAATGGGGGACTCAACTTGATGGGGTACTTCATATGGCTGGAATTATTCAGGAAACTCCAATCGAGGAACAAACCCTAGAAAATATCGCGGCTGTTTTGCGTCCTAAAGTTAGCGGTACTTGGGTATTGCATCAATTGCTCAAGGATAAAGAAAATGCTTTATTTGTCCACTTTTGTTCTGTAAATGGTTTCTTTGGAGGAATTAACGTTGCAGCTTATAGTGCAGCAAATAGTTTTCAGTCAGCATGGGGCGATTATCAACAACAAAATGGTTTCCAAAGCTATTGCTGCTCTTGGAGTATGTGGAATGAAACCGGAATGAGTCATAGCTATCAATTCCAAGAAATCAGTCGTGCTAAGGGCTATTTTGTTATGACTCCTCAACAAGGGATTTATTCATTTTTAGCCGCTTTATCTAGTTCGGAATATAATATATTAATTGGATTAGATGGAACTAAAACAAATGTTGAACATTTGATTCTTGATTGTCAGCCCAAGCAGAAATTAACTGCTTACTTCACCTCCCCCACACCAGAACTTGCTGCACTCTCCTTGCAGAAGTTAAAACTACATGATTGTTTTGCGATACCCAATCAAATTAACTTTGTCCAACTTGAACAAATACCCCTTACTCAAATAGGAGAAATTAATCGGGAACAAATTGCTGCTATATATGGAGGTTTGAGTACTGCTGAGCAGACAAAACCACGGAATCAAACAGAACGTCAGTTAGTTGAGATTTTCCAAGAAGTTCTCAATCTACCCTCTGTTGGTATTCATGACAACTTCTTTAGCTTAGGGGGACATTCCCTTTTAGCTGTCCGTCTCATGTCCGAGATTCAACAACAATTCCAGAAAAATTTACCTTTAGCCACTCTTTTTCAAAATCCCACCATCGAACAACTAGCGCTTCTTCTTGGTTCCGATTCCGGATCTGAACTTTGGTCTCCATTAGTACCAATTCAACAAAATGGTTCATTACCACCTTTGTTCTGTGTACCTGGAGCAGGGGGAAATGTTCTCTACTTCCACCACTTAGCACAATACCTTGGAAATAATCAACCATTATACGGTTTACAAGCACAAGGTCTTGATGGTGAAACCGAACCTCATAAAAGCGTTGAAGAAATAGCCTCCCAACACATTAAAGCAATTCAGACAGTTCAAGCAGTTGGTCCTTACTTCTTGGCTGGTCATTCCTTTGGCGGTTATGTAGTATTTGAAATGGCGAATCAACTACAACGTAGTGGAATGTCTGCTGCTTATATTGGGATTTTAGATACTCCTGCACCAACTTCTCAAGCTAATCATCAGAATGATTTTTCTAACTGGGATAATGCAAAGTGGATATGTCGAATGGCTGAGGTTATTGAAGATATTGTTGGCGAAAATCTATTTTTATCTGATGAAATTCTAACTTCTCTAACTTGGGAGCAACAATTAAATTATTTCAAGCAAAAGCTAGAAATGGTTGGCTTTTTGCCTGCTCAAACAGATATCAAAATTGTTCGTGGCTTATTACAAGTTTTCCAAACTCAATGTCAAATTAAGTACGAACCAAAAGAGACTTATAAAACTCCAATCACTTTGTTCAGTGCGAGGGAGGTAAATCCGGAGCAAGAAAATTCTTCTTACCTTTTCCAAGAGCCAACATGGGGTTGGAATCAGTTTTCTGATGGAGAAGTGGAAATTCATATAGTTCCGGGTAATCATGTTTCAATTATGAGTGAGCCTCATGTCAAGGTATTGGCTCAAAAAATGCAAAAATCTCTTGAACAAGCGCAGAAAACCCATCAATTGGAAAAATCAGATGCCCAAACCACTTAAAGGTAATGATATGGAAGTACTGGTGAGGCATAACCCTTGTTCCATCTGGATTGCATGTCTATCCTTTTCCAAAAAGCTGAACAATCACATTGGGGCAATTTTGTACTTCATTCATGGCTACAATACAGATCGGGAAAGGATTTCAGCTTCCCCACTACTTCCCTATCACTACCAAACCTGCAATGTCTACACTGCCTAATTCCACACAGATCTTAGTTATAGGAGGGGGACCTGCTGGCTCTACTGCTGCTACCCTCTTGGCTCGCGAGGGCTTTGATGTAACGCTTTTAGAACGAGAGATCTTCCCGCGTTACCACGTTGGGGAATCCCTCTTGCCCTCTGCTTTAGAGATTTTTGACCTGCTTGGTGTACGCGAGAAAGTTGAAGCTTATGGCTTTCAGCGTAAGCCTGGAGCGTACATAGAATGGGGAAAGGAGAAGTGGAGCCTCAATTTTGGGGAACTTGCGGGGGACAACACCTACAGCTTCCAAGTTCGCCGTGACGAATTCGACCACTTGCTTTTAGAACATTCAAAGAGCCAGGGTGTGAAGGTTTTTAACGGAACTAAAATTCGCCAGCTGTCTTTTGATGGTGATCGCCCGTGTAGCGCTACTTGGTCACAATCAAATGATACTAGCGGGGAGATTTCCTTCGACTTTCTGATTGACGCTTCAGGTCGTGCTGGGATCATGGCTACGGAGTGTCTGAAAAACCGCCGTCTACACAACGTATTCCAGAATATTGGCATCTGGGGGTACTGGAAAAACGCCTTGAGGCTACCTAAAGAGCAGTCGGGTGCGATTGCCATCGGCTCCATTCCAGATGGTTGGGTGTGGGGAATTCCTTTGGATGAGGAAATTATAAGCGTTGGTGTAGTGATGCATAAGTCAACCTACAAGGAAAGATTGACTAAGTACTTGGAGGAGATCTACTTGGAGGCGATCACAGAGTGTCGCTTGATTGCGGATCTGGTTGCACCAGGGGAGTTAGTCTCAGACGTGAAAGTTGAGCAAGATTACTCTTATACCTCCGACTCCTTTTCAGGAACAGGCTACTTTATATCGGGAGACGCTGCTTGCTTCCTAGACCCCCTGCTATCGAGTGGGGTGCATCTTGCCACCTATAGCGCTCTGTTAGCCGCAGCCAGTATCACAAGTATTATACATGGCGAGGTGACTCAGTCACAAGCTGCTTCTTTCTACGATCAGAGCTATCGGCAGGCTTATTTGCGTTTCTTAGTATTCGTATCAGCCTTCTACGATCAAAACCGTGGCAAGGATTCCTATTTCTGGGAGGCACAACGGCTTAGTCGCCGTGACTTCAGCGGTTCTAACCTAAAGCTAGCATTCTTGAATCTGGTGTCCGGCGTCGAGGACTTGGAGGACGCTCAGGAGGGGATTGCCGATTTTGTCATGGCAGAGATGTCTCAGCGGATTCAGTCAAGCCACAATATTAGGCAAGACAAGCAGGCGTTGGCAATTGAAAGGGAGAAAGGTAACGAGGTAATGAAGACAAATGCCCAGTTTTTCAATGCAGTCGAGGGATTTTCCACACTATCGGCAGTTGGGGCGGTTGATGGTCTATATATTATAACTCAGCCAAAATTAGGATTGGCACAGGTAAGATACAGTAAATTGCGTGTAAATGGAGTACACTAAAATTAGTGCATCAGCAGAGACAATGAAGCATTACTTCATCGACTTCCTGCCTGGGATGACTTGGGGGACGCACTATTTCACTGGGTGATAAAGTCCATCTTTACCCGGACGCCATGCCATACTGCTAGGATCTTTGGAGCGACACCAGCTTTCAAAATTCTTTGGACTATTGCCCATCTTTTCTCGCTCCAAAGTTGCCAGATCAATTCCTAATCTTTTAGCCAGATTTTCCCCGGTATATGCTTCAAGTTCTAGCTGTGGTGGATGGAAGTTAAAGGGCTGCCGTCTTGTTGGAGTTGAAAGTTGACGTTGTTCAAGTACGCGGATAGCACTTTCCACTTGTGCTATGCGTGTCTGAAGTGTTTCTAACTTTTGTGACAAACTAGTCACAAGAGACGAGATAGAGTTGCTATCAACATTGCTAGCATTACTGTTGCGAGATTCTAGCTCTGAGAGCCGTAAAGACAGCTGCTTTATTGTTTCATTACTAATATCCTTATCGATATCAGTGTTGCTATCGAGATTTGATATCAATGACTGTAAACCTTGGAGTACAGCATTTGTTAGCCCTAATCTGTGTAGCCTTGATAGCTCTTTTACTGCCTTAACTAATGGAGTAGGCACGCGGATCATCTGGCTTGGGAGAATCTTTTTAGTTTTATTGGACTTTTTTGGTGGCATGTTGATATCATTTATGATAGCAGCAAAGCGCTTCAGTAATGATAATACCTAATTTCTGTCTATTGAGCCAACACCGCTCACTCATTGAATGTGCAGATGGGAGAGCGCTTTCTGTTGGGAGTATGCTATATTTATTTAAATCACCACAGTGACAACTGCCCCGGTGATACATTTCCCCTGCGTCTAGTATGAAAACTAAGGTGGCAAGCTGAACAAAGGGCGCTCAAGTTTGAGAGACGGTTGTCCTCAGGTGTAAAATTATTGTGATGCACTGTAAGTGTTAAAGCCATTCTCTGAGAACGAGAAAGATTTGATGTGTCATCGCCAGGACGAATGCATTGTAACCCACCTCCACGAACATCGCCAGTTAACAGATTGTTTAACACAAAAAGCGATATTTGACCAATCTTCAGGATAACGTAGACGGTAATTTTTGGGCATGTTCTCCTATGCTTAATTTGAGCTTCCGTTAGAAAGAAAACGGAAGCGATGCGAGAAAAGTGAGATGCTTTCGTTTGGGCAGGGGGCAGGGGGCAGAGAGCGGGG
>CALMVQ010000157.1:0-23923 GCA_937873135.1 uncultured Scytonema sp.
ATCACTACGTATTATCTCGTAGTTTTTTTCAGAAATCAAATATGATTCCTATATTGAGCCAATCTTAACTTGCTGTGATTTGTGATAGCTGGCTCTGTCCCAAATTATCAAGTCCTATACTGAACACTACAGATTACCTTTCAATTGTGGAGCGAACCCACTGCTGAAATGCCCGTCTGACGGAACTCATAACCTCTATTTGACCGCGTTTGACGAATTGAGGAATGATTTCAAGTAGAGGAAAATCTGGAAAGATTGGACTGACAAGACTATCTGCATAAAAGCCATCTTGCAACACGCTTATCTGTAGATTTCCCCTGTGATAACACCAGACTTCTGGGACTTTCAACGCCTCATATGCACTGATTTGTGTTCTAGAAGTCAAATCTACCTCAATAGCCAAATCTGGGGGGGGATCGACAGTCAGATCCAACCGTTCGCGCCCAAGCATCCGCGCACAATTGTGAATGTAAAAACAATCGTCGGGTTGAATTCCGACTGCCATCAGTTCCTGTTTGAAGGTAGTCGATCCTAAAGAAATCCACTCAATGCTCATCTCCAGAAAGCAGAATTTTGACAAAGTCCCCTATGAACACCTTCGCGGTTTCATGTTCGGGCAACGGAGCCATAATTTCTAAAATCCCCTCACTGTAGGCAATTCGTGTAGCTCGGCGTTCTCCTAGATCGGCTAAAATTGCTTCAAAGTCCGTCCAACTAATGTTCTCTAACTGTATACGTTGTCCTGGTGGAACTCGAATCTGCCGAACCTCGATTTGTACCATACTCGTGATGTAGACGTAACCAAATAATTACAGTCTAAGGGCTATTTACCAAAACAGGATGCTCCCGAATTTTTAGAGTGACTTCTTTTGCCAATAACTTAGTCAGTTCCGCTTCAATTTCATCACGAACAATTTGGCGATACTCGATAAAGTGTTCGACTAAAGCGCAATTGCTAAGATAGGGAATAAACACACCTGGATTTTTCCGAAGCATTAAGAACAACTGACGCCAAAACTGGAAGCGCGTGTTACGCTTGATTCCCTGTCGCCAGCAGATAGTTAACACTGCTTTGAGCTCGATCAGTTCCAGCATCCGGAAAGGAACTTTGTGAGGAAATGGCTTCATAGCAATGTAGTGCCGATAAACTCGTGAAAGGTAGCGCCTTGGTTCATACAATTCCCAGAAACAACTCACATACTCACGCGCAAGTTCTTCTATTGGACGGGTGGGAATAAAGTTGGTTAACGTCATCTGATGACCTTGCGTCTCTTCGCTTCCCTCCAGCAGACGATTTTCCTTCTCTAGTCGCTTCCACAATGCCGTATTGGGGAGTGCTTGTAGCACACCGAACATTGCTTTGGGAATAGCCGTCGCTTCCACAAACTCAATAATGCGATCGCCTACTCCTGGCTTCTCACCATCAAAACCCAGGATAAAACCAGCCATCACACTCAAACCCGCATGATTGATGATCTGCACTGATTCTATGAGAGAGTGGCGCATATTTTGGAACTTTTGCGTCAAAGCCAAGCTTTCCTTGTCTGGGGTCTCAATACCCAAAAACACACTGCCAAAGTTGGAAGCCACCATCAAATCCAGTAGTTCCGTATCTTGTGCCAAATCCACCGAGGCTTCAGTCGCTAAGCGGAAGGGATAGCGGCGATCTGCCATCCAAGGACCAAGTTCGCGCAACAACAACTTGACATTGCGCTTGTTACCGATGAAGTTATCATCCACGACAAAAATTGAGCGCCGCCAGCCTAAGTCATAGAGAAACTGCAACTCTGCCAGAAGCTGTGCGGGTGTTTTCGTCCGTGGCTTGCGACCGTAAAGGACAATAATGTCGCAGAACTCGCACTGAAATGGGCAACCCCGCGAAAACTGCACCGACATCTCGTTATAAGCTGTCAGATCTAACAAATCAAATCTGGGAATCGGTGTGCTGGTGACATCAGGCTTTTCACCATTGGCGCTGAATACCCCTGAAGTTTCACCTCGTTGTAGCGCCTCAACCAAGAGTGGTAAAGTAATTTCGCCTTCATCCAACACCAGAAAATCCACCCCAGCTTCCAACGCTGCCTCAGGAACGGAAGTGACGTAGGGACCGCCCACTGCAACGAGTTTGCCTCGTTGCTTTGCTTGACGGATCAGTTGCAACATGTCTACTTTCTGGACAATCATCCCAGAAACGATGACTAAATCTGCCCAGTCCCAATCAGCCTCGGTTTCATAATGAACATTGCGGTCTATCAAGCGGAACTCCCATGTCTGAGGCAGGAGCGCAGCAACTGTAATCATCCCCAGAGGTGGTAATGAAACTTTCCGCCCAATCAGTTCTAGCGCTTTATCAAAAGACCAAAAGGATTTAGGAAAGAGCGGATATATAAGTAAAACTCGCATTATTTTGGTCAATTTTCTTTCTTCAATCCTCAAACTAAATAGCGATTAGCGATGATTCTGTCAGATCAGAACTGATAATTTAATTTTTATCAGATTTGAATAAGTAGGTGAACAGAAATGACCGCCATCGAGCATTTGTCACTAATATATGACACATGATAGATGACGATCATAAACAATTACACTTATTAATGTCGAGCTACTTACTTGAGGTTTGAGTTAACAAATGAGTAGGTAGAGATTGACGCAGGCGATCGCCGTAAAGTGATAAAGCATTACCACCCAGTAGCAGTTTTAAATGGTCGCGATCATAATCGGCAACTGTAGCTGCATCTTGGACGCAGTTATGGAGAACACCATCCCAATGACCGTAATCACCCGAGAAGCAAGCTAAGCGCTTACCTGCTTCACCCATAGCAATGTGAAGATAGGCAGGACCTGGGTCATCTGATTCAAAAGAGGTAAAAATCTGACCCCTCTCAAAATACTCTAGTGGATCTCGGTGGCGGAGGTCGTAGTGTTCGTATAAGCTGGTATCTTCAATCTTCATTGGATCGTGTTGGACATTCCACAACAGATCGAAAAGATTTTTTGCCTGACCAATCAGGTTAATGTTGTTGTGAGTTCCTCTTTCTTGAATCATCAGCTTGGTGAATTCCATTAAAGAGGGACGGTAGGGACGCTTGGGGTCAAAATCACGAATGCGTTTTTCCCAATGTTCGTGAAAGGCATGGGCAAGATCCGGTACCCAACCGCAACCACCTTCTAAAAAGCCAACTCGAAGTGTAGGAAAGCGCTCGAAGGCTCCATCAAACACCATGCGTGCTAAAGCCAACTGTTGCTGATTTCGCTGCACGAAGATATGAGTCAGAATAAACGTTTCCGTGTAATCTGAAATACCACCAACCATGTAAGAACCCGGACCGCCGTGAATGCCAAGGGCGATATCTAGGTCTACCGCAGCTTGGAGCAACGGAGCAAAGTCAGGATGGCTAACTGTCTTGCACATCCGAATTTCCGGAAAAGCGTCTGGTGCTTTAGGATGGGGGATTGGGATATTTGGAGCCACGGCGACGCCAATCATGCCCAGTTCGTTTATACAACGGTGCATCTCAGCCACCGCCGCATTGACATCCTGTAGGGGTAATACTCCAATAGGTTTAAGCCGATTATCGTACCCCCGGCAGTCCTCAGCGATATAGCTGTTATAAGCGCGACATAGTGCGATCGCCAAGTCTTTATCTATCAGGCTGGAGAATATCAGGTTAAATGTGCCGAATATTACCTGTACGTCCACGCCTTCGGAGTCCATGTGTTCAATTCGCACTTTATTGAACATGGCACCCAAGGTTGTTTCTGGATGCAGGTTGCGAAAGCCACCTTTACCCAATCCTTGGGGTTGAGGAAACATCCGCCCAAAATCGTTTTTCCCAGTTGCTGGATTGTAGTCTACAATTCTTGCTCGTTGGTCACCCAGACTATCAATCACAAGACCGATGCGATCACGATACTCTGGTTCCAAATAATCCCTCAGTACCAAGGGATTTTCTAGCTTGTGAGCATCTGCATCAATAACTGGTAAATCTTTATACATGAATTCTCCTATTCACAAATCAAAAGAAGAGCGCGATGCTATTTTCTGCTTAAAGTATGTCCCGACTTGGCGCAGACCAAATAAGTTCTCGAAAGACCAAAAAAGTGAAACTAAAATGGTAATGCCAGGATACTTGACAAAAGCGGGTTCATTTTTCTCAAAAACAGCGTGCCCTCCTAGAGCAAAAACTTGAGTGAGTACCAAGCAAACGAGTGTCAATCGCCAGTCGTAGAACAGTGATACCACAGCCGCGATCGCCACAATATTGGTAATGTGGTGCAAAATCTGATTGATTGGGTGCTGGTGACTGGCGATAAAATGGGCTTTTGCCTGATGGAAGTAGTTTAAAGTCATTATCAAGTCCTGAGTGCTGAGTCCTGAGGAGCCAGCGCCGTGCTTTGGTTCCCAAAGTTGAGGCGACTGGCGTTGCTGAGACAGTCCTAAGATCTATCATCTCGTCCTAAGTATAAACTTTAGATGTTTCAGTAGTACTGAGTCCTGAATCCTGAGTAGAAAGGAATGCATGATAAATCCTGTCGATTGAATAATAAAAAAGTTTTTTGTCACCTTCAATACATTCTTGAGTTCTGAGTGCTTGATTTTTTAACACATAATGTAAAAAAAATAACACACTCCAAACAGTCTCAGCACTCAGCACTGTTTCCGGACTGTTTCCGGACTGTCTCCGGACTCAGCACTCAGCACTCAGCACTGTTTTACCACCACCGGAGTTGCAAATAACCTCGTTCGGGTTGCTGTCGTTCTTCTTCAGTGAGCCATTCCACAAGCTTGTACGTCCCAAAAACATGATCCCACCAGTCTACAGCTAGACCAAAGTTATGATGCCACATACCATACTTATGATGTACGTAGTGAACAGGCATCTTCATCCAGAAGCATTTGGTTGGATTTTCGTGTTGCAGTTGATGAGCATAAGCAGAAAATGCAGCGTAAACAAACGCTCCCAGAAACCAACCCATGCCAGCTTCCCAAGAGAGGAAGAACATCAGAACCATCACTATAAAGCTGCCTCTCACGTAGTCCCGAAACTCCCACAGAACACCTTGACCTTCATTGCGACGGTGATGATCTCGGTGGCGTTCCCCAATTCGCACAGAGACGTGCATCAAGCGATGCAGCCAGTATTCAACTAAACTCGCTAGGACAAACGCCCCAGTAAAACAGGTTATTACTACGGATATTTTTGCTAACAGCACCACACTTTCTCTTCCTTGTAGTTTCTCAAGAAATATAAAATGTAAATCCACGACGTAGGTAGATCAGTTGGAATAAACTAGACTTGAGGTTATGACTGTTGTTTGTGGTTTTTTGTTTGTGGTTTGTTAACCTTTTTTGACCAATTTACTTAAGTATTATCAACTTCTTAGAAGATGATAGTGGTTTGCTGTCATTTTTGCAAAATCTCAATGGCAATCTTAGTTTCACTTTTAACGACTGCTGCTAGAAGCTTACTCGGAAATTTCATCCGAAAAACCCGTCAAACCGATACTGTGCAAGAGAAGTTCTTACGCACCCTTCTGCAGGCTCATCGAGAAACCGTACTTGGTCAAAAATACGGGTTGCGGGATATTAAAACTATTGAGCAATTTCAAGAGCAAGTTCCGATTCTACCTTATAGCAGTTACGAACCTTATATAGAGCGCATTGTCCAAGGGGAAAAGAACATCCTGACAGCAGATCCAGTTGTCTATCTGACACTGACAAGTGGATCGACAGGAAAGAAGAAAATGATCCCGACGACTAGGCGATCGCAAAATACTACCGCACGAGCTGCCCTCACTGGTATCGGTTTTTTAAGTGAAGCGCTTTCTAAGCAAAAACGACAGTTCGGCAAACTGCTGGTGACTAACTCAGTCAAAATATGGGGACGTACCAGTGGGGGTATAGATTACGGTCCATCAAGTACAGGTGTCCTGCGGATGGATAAGTCTCTTTACAAACAATTTTTTGCCCATCCTTACGAAACTCTACAACCTGCCGATAGCTTAGCCCGTCACTATGTTTGTTTGCTCTTTGCCCTGCGGGAAACATCAATGCGAGGCACAATCGCCAATTTTCCCATGTTGATCCTGCGAACCTGTAACTATTTAGAACGCTATGCAGAAGATTTAATTCGGGATTTGGATCAAGGAACGCTTGCGCCTTGGTTGGAAGTAGAACCAGAAATTCGCGTTCTTTTACAGCAGCAGTTGTCACCGATACCCAAACGAGCAACTCAATTGCGAGAAATCTGGAAATCGGAGGGACTGTTGACGCCTAAACTTGCATGGCCAAATTTTTCCTTTGTCGCTACGGCACGAGGGGGAACGTCAGATTTCTATTTTGAGCGATTTCCCGCCTACTTTGGCGATACTCCCATATTTGGTGCCGTTTATTCATCAGCAGAAGGAATGTTTAGCATTTACCATGATGTCAACGTAGATGGCAGTGTCTTGGCGATCGAAAGTAGTTTTTTTGAGTTTATCCCAGAAGATCAATGGGAGGCAGAACATCCCAAAACTTTACTTGCAACTGAAGTTAAGGTAGGACAATGCTATCGAATTTTGATCACTAATTTCGGTGGCTTCTACCGCTACGATATTGGTGATGTCGTTGAGGTGGTTGGTTTTTACGAAACAGCACCTCTGATTGTATTTCGCTACCGTCGAGGAGGGTTTGTTTCTTCGACAACGGAAAAGACAACTGAATTTCATGTCACTCAGGTGATGCAAGCCCTACAACAGGAATTTAGCTTACCCTTAGAAGATTTCTGCATTACCTTATCCGAAAATGATTTTCCAGCCCGCTATTTGGTGAATATTGAGCTAACTTCCGGCTATACGCTTGACAACCCCCAAGCCTTCTTAACTAGTTTTGACCGCAAACTCCAATTCGTCAACACTCATTATGAAATCAGTCGCCGAGACACCATCCCCCCTCCTCACCTGCGGATTCTATCTTCTGGCAGCTTTGGGATTATCCGCCAACGTCAACTCCAAAAAGGCATTCCAGATTCTCAGTTGAAGTTTCCCCACATAAGCGAAGATCGGAATTTTCTGACTGGCTTACCTGTGGAACAGGAGGTTGAATTGTAGGGGGAATCGGGAATTGGGTTGAACACTCTCGCCCGAAGTCAGTTACGGAGATTCCTGTCTCAACGTCAGAACTTGTTTGTGATCAAGCTGAAATTGTTGAAGCGGGTGCAATGCGAATTCCCACCTGTCACAACCTGGCTCAAGATTATATCCAAGTATACAGGCTAAAACTTCATCTGGAGCGGGCAGTTAAGGAAATTTTGGTTGCATCTCAAGCTTAATCCCCTACATCAGGTGTTGCCACAAAACACCTATCTGGGGAGGTAATCAATGTAAATGATAATGTCTGCTTTTAAGTAGATAAAGCCGCTTACTTAATATTAGAAAATTAGTCTGTCATCAAACAGCAAATATCGTGTAAATAATAATCTAACTACTAGTTAATGCCTATAAACAGTCTGATTGTGATACAAAAAGATAACAATCAAGTATTGCTTAATGCTTAAATTTAATTATACGTAAAATAAAGCGCTTTTTGATAACTAGCAACTTGGGTTAATAAAATAATTTGAAAGCATAATTGCAGTTTTTGTAAGAACAAAGAACGGAGTTCATTTTGTCCTCCGTGACAATTTTGAGAAAACATACTGATTGCTCAAGGGTGTAGTTGTGAAACGGTGATAAATCTTCACTCATTCAGGCTTCTGATTGGAATCTAGATTAAGTCACAGCATTGGGTGATGAAATGGTGTGTTCGGTAAATCGATTTTGGAGTTTGTCTCCTGTCTCTCCAGCAAAATTTTCTTGGAGTAAATGGCGTACAGATCTGGGATTGTTATGTGCATTGCCCTATACGTTACTGAGTTTGGCGATCGCCATATGCAGCCGCGAAAGAAAACAAAAAATTAGCAAAATTTGGCAGATGTTGTGACTTGAACTACCGCGCTTAACTCATGCAGGGATATGGACACGCACTTTGGCTCTTAAAGTGCTTTCTAGTGCAATCACTTACAGTTTCTAACCCAATGACGAAAAGCGCTAGTAGTCGCGATTTCCCCAATATTTCTAGTTTCTTGAATAAACCGAGGAATTTCGGTAACTGGCACAGGGAAAAAGGTAGGGCTGAATTGAACTTCTGAATATTCTTTGTTATTGAGTATATAAACTCTTAGTATACTACCGTTGTACCGCCAGAATTCAGGTACGCCCAATGAGGCATAGAGACGTAATTTGTCTATTTTTGGTCTAGAATATTCTACTTCCAATACTAAATCGGGTGGTGGATCTTCGCTCAAGTCTATATTTTCTTTATTCCTCACCAGGGACTCATTTTGAATATAGTAACTGCTATCTGGCTCACTTCCCCTTTCTATGTCTTCCCTTGTCAAAGTAAGTGAACCTGCACGCTTAATTTCTAAACCCAGTTCTTCACATAACACCCCAACGAAAACTTCGATGACACGGTTTGAGTTTTCGTGTGGCATGAGTGGGGACATAATTTCTATTATTCCATCATCATAGGCAAGTCGGTTTTTTCGCTCAGAACCCATTTCAGCTAGCATAGTTTTAAATGTCTGCCAGCTAATGTTTTCGAGTGTTGTCCTAGTCTCTGCTGGTGTTGCTATTGTGACCATGATTCAAGGGTAATTGAAAGGAAAAAGTGCTTCGTCAGGATAAGAGCGCTCGAGAGCGGAACTACGAAGTTTTATAATTAAAAACAAAACCGTAGGCAATATTCGTGCAGCTTATGAACGCGATCGCACTGACTATCCCCCATCTAAATGCTAAGAGATTCGTTGAACTCTGCCAAGTTAATCAGGACTTACAGTTAGAACTGGCTGCAACTGGAGAAATTATCATTATGCCACCAACATATCCCTGGACTGGTAAGAAAAATTTCGGAATTGCCGGTCAACTTTGGGCGTGGAACGATCGCACTAACTTAGGCATTGGCTTTGATTCCTCTACTGGCTTTACTCTCCCCAATGGTGCTGTCAAGTCGCCGGATGCCTCTTGGATAAGTCATTAGCGCTGGGAATCTTTAAGTGAAACTCAGCAACAAGAAGAATTTTCTCCCCTCGCTCCCGATTTTGTCGTAGAATTGAGATCCAGTAGTGATTCAATCGAGAAGCTGCGCGAAAAGATGCGGGAGTATATCAACAACGGCGTTCGCTTGGGTTGGTTGATTGACCCGAAGACAAAAAGCGTGGAAATATATCGTCATGGACTTGAGGTAGAGGTTTTGTTATCTCCCACAACTTTATCTGGTGAAGAGGTGCTGCCAGGATTTGAGTTGAATTTAAATAAGGTGTGGTGAAGGCCTTATTTATAATAATAGACAAAACCACAAGCAATATCCGTGCAGCTTATGAGCGCGATCGCACTGACTATCCCCCATCTAAATGCTAAGAGATTTGTTGAACTCTGCCAAGTTAATCAGGACTTACGGTTAGAACTGGCTGCAACTGGAGAAATTATCATTATGCCACCAACATATCCCTGGACTGGTAAGAAAAATTTCGGAATTGCCGGTCAACTTTGGGCGTGGAACGATCGCACTAACTTAGGCATTGGCTTTGATTCCTCTACTGGCTTTACTCTCCCCAATGGTGCTGTCAAGTCGCCGGATGCCTCTTGGATAAGTCATTAGCGCTGGGAATCTTTAAGTGAAACTCAGCAACAAGAAGAATTTTCTCCCCTCGCTCCCGATTTTGTCGTAGAATTGCGTTCCAGTAGTGGTGATTCAATCGAGAAGCTGCGCGAAAAGATGTGGGAGTATATCAACAACGGTGTTCGCTTAGGTTGGTTGATTGACCCGAAGACAAAAAGCGTGGAAAGATATCGTCAAGGGCAAGAGGTGGAAATTTTGCCCTCTCCCACAACTATATCTTGTGAAGATGTACTGCCAGGATTTGAGTGGAATTTAAATAAAGTGTGGTAAACAAGTTTTTGGTAAAAGTTGTTAGGCATAATAAAAAGTAGGCTCAATTCGTCCACTTGCTACTATGTTGCAGCGTCCCTCGATCCCGCAGACAAATCCACCCCTTCCTCCCAAGCTGACACTGCCGACGATGTACGATCTACCTAGCGAAGATCCGGAGGAACCAGGTTTGCCCGACGAATTCCATGAGCTGCAACCGCAACTGCTCAGTCGCACGTTACGACTAGTAAATTATACAAGTAATCGCATCTTTACAGGCACAGATATCAACCTGTATTATGATGTAAATCATCCATTGTGGTACAAGCGTCCAGATTGGTTCTTGGTGCTGAATGTGCCGCGTTTATATGAAGAAACTGAGCTACGTTCTAGTTACGTGGTGTGGCAAGAAGGAGTCAATCCCTTTGTAGCGATTGAACTACTCTCACCCGGAACTGAGAAAGAAGATTTGGATGAGTACGCCTCAAGAGACAGCGAAGTGGAAACAACTTTAGCACTAGAGAAAATAGCTAGTTATGAATCTGTAGAGAATAATCACCAAGGAGTAAAAGAAACTCCTCCTAAGAAGTGGGACGTTTACGAACGCATTTTAAGAGTGCCCTATTATGCAGTTTACAGCCGATACACCAATCGCCTGCGGATATTCAAATTAGTTGGAGGACGCTACCAGGAACAAACTATAAATCCTGATAACCCACGCTATTGGATTGCAGAACTGAACTTGGGATTAGGCGTGTGGATTGGAGAGTTTGAAAGTATTACTCGTCAATGGTTACGCTGGTACGATTCCGAAGGCAATTGGCTGCTAACAGATACCGAACTGGCTATGAAAGAGCTAGAACTTGAACAGCAACTGCGCCAACTTGAACAGCAAAAGCGACTCAAGTTAACCGAAAAGTTGCGATCGCTCACGGACGAACAGTTAAAGGCTTTAGGCATTGATCCTCAGGAGTTAGAATAACCCAACCCTAACCGTTCCATCTCTCTGGAAAAACAAAATCTCAACCCAGATTTAGAACTTTGATTGAGTCAAGGCTCTCAGGAATATTTAAATTTTTACCAAAGTTTTTGTAATTTTGTAGTCTTCCACCTTAGGAAAGCGAGCTACAGGCGCGATTTATATTCCCGTTCTTTTATCTTCTTGGAAAAGTTGGATGCTTCCGTGCTTAGCCCCAATTTCTTAAGTAAGAAATATTTATAAGTTTCCAAGGTAGACACACGAGATGTGCTTTTGAATAACCATACATCATCATCAACTGTAAAAGGAGTTCCAACCTTAGCAACAAGAAATGAAGAAGTATTATCTGAATTTGAGATTAACTCTTCCCAATTAGCTGGCTGTTTTTTGCCCCAATTAAAAATTTTCTCTAAACTTACGACTTCTAAAAGTTCCCTTCTAATTAAACATCCTGAACTTCCAAAAAATTGCAAGGGATGAGAAAAAACATCACTGCCAAAATAATCTTTACTTGGACCCCACTTTCCCCCAGCACTTCTATCTATATGCATTAAATTTATTCCCAAAATATTTTTATCTTCATGAAGAATAGTAAGACCATGTTCTAAGATATTAATACAGTCTTGATGTGAGCCAACTATTTGAATATCGTCATCTAGATGGAAAATATAATCAGATTTACAAAGATTCAGACTAATTACAGTTCCAAAATTACAATGAGGGGGATGGCTTCTAGTATTATACCTTACACTGTCAAAATGATTGATTTGATTGGATGATTGAAGTACTTTTATCCCAGTTAAATCAGGGCTACTATCATCTAAAAATATTTTTTCAGCAAAAGGAAGCTCTAGTAGTTTAGCCCAGCTTTGTATAGCACGACGAGCAATAGATGCACGGTAATCGCGTAACGACTTAATATATGAGCATGTAGAAAATGATGTTTTTTGCCACAAATCATTGCTGGAATTTTGCATATTATGTATTTGTTTCTACTTTCATATTGTATTGAGAGCAAAAGTTAGAGAAAGCGCCATCAACATCATCTTTTCCTAAATTCGATTGTACTACCAATCTGCAAAACAATTGTGACGCTCCCATCAGCCTCTTCGCTTGATTTAAAGTATCACAGTTGGTGCCACACTGTGCGCTATCAAAATTCAAACATTTTGAACCACATAACTCCCGAAAACACCGATTCAGTAATCAGACAGATGCACAGCCTAGCTGAGTAGCGTTAGTAAAAATTTTTGCTTGTAACACGGAGATTAGGAACAACCGGATTGATGTCTTGGTTAATAATGCAGGCAAACAATCTGGAGATCCGCAAAAGGTCGCTTTGGCAATTATTCGCTCTTGTTGAGAATGACAACTCACCTTTGAGATTAGCATTGGGCTAGTTATGCAGTCCTTGCGTTGGCGAGAAAACTTGAATCTGTCAAAGCGGAACTGGATGCTTGCAAGCAGGTTTCTCAGAACACTGCGTTTGAGTAAGTGATTGGGGAAACTTGCAACTGCTGACTTAAACCAGTGGCGTGACCTAAAGCAGTGCTAGCATATCAAGAAATCGGAAGCAGCTTGTCGTTAGACATCGCTTCAGTAAAAGTTTTGCTGTCATTGTTAGCCAACTAAGTAAAAGATCTTAAGAAGGCAATTTAGTTCAAAAAATTCTTCCACAAGGAGGATTGCTTGCTAATAAAATTGTAGTATCTCATCATTTCTAAATTGATTAACTACCAGAGGCAATTTTTAACTTAACTACCAAAAGAAAGATTTAAATCTTAAATCAGTCTGCCAATATTAGAGACAAGATTAAAATTGTATAGGTAAGCTACTTAACTTGCATTTTGGAAATATGGCTATGGAAAGGTTTGTAAAAAAATATACATAATTAAATTGAAAAACCGCAGTATTTCTAAGTTTGTCAGTAAAGAGAGTGATATTTACCTCGTCAAAACTTTACTTAAAGGAGAAATTTGATCAGCAAATAAGTTAACTTCTACATTAGATAGCGACTCCTATGACTAAATTGAGACGTGAGAGATGTGATGGAATGAACCGCGCTTATTTAAGCCATGTTGCTATCGTGTCTAGAGTTTATTGACATATGAGACGGTAGCTCTTTAAAGATATAAATCAACGCTCTTCTGAATACTCTAGCGTCGCTGTATAACAGCGTTGGTCAAGAAATGCAAAAATAAAGGTTAGCACCCTAAAATTTAGCTTTACGAATTGTAGCTCATTTGCCATTAAACGCATTTCATAGGTAATTTCATGTGGATAGTCAGACTCGCTTTACGTCTCCCATACACATTTGTCATCTTGGCATTAATGATTGTGCTTTTAGGTGTGGTGACGATACTGAGTACGCCTGTTGACATTTTCCCAGCAATCAATATACCGGTCGTTAGTGTAGTTTGGACTTACACTGGGACTACGCCGGAGGAAATGGCAGAGCGAATCGTCACAATTAGCGAACGCTCGATCACGACGACTGTTGGTGACATTGAACACATTGAATCTCAATCCCTGAATGGCGTCAGCGTGGTCAAAGTTTTCTTCCAACCAAACGCCAACATTGCCTCAGCAGTCGCCCAAGTCACCTCTGTCAGCCAAACAATTTTACGGCCTCTACCACCGGGCATTACACCGCCATTCATCGTTCAATACAACGCTTCAAGCGTACCGATTATCCAGATGAGTGTGAGCAGTGACACCCTGCCAGAACAAGCACTCAGTGACTATGCGACCAACTTTGTCCGCACTCGGTTAGCAACGGTGCAAGGAGCAAGTATACCGTTGCCCTTCGGTGGTAAAGCCCGACAGATCATGGTTGATATCGACCCGCAGGCAATGTTGGCCAAGGGTGTTTCTGCCCAAGATGTCACTAATGCTGTGAGCGCTCAAAACTTGATCCTACCTGCGGGTAATGCGAAGATAGGCTCTCGCGACTATGGAGTGCGGATTAACAACAGTCCAGATATAGTGGCGGCCCTTAACGATTTGCCAGTCAAGCAAGTCAACGGTACAGTGATTAAGATCCGCGATGTGGCCCAGGTTCGAGACGGGTATGCCGTGCAAACGAACATGGTGCGCCAGAACGGACATCGCTCAAGCTTACTAAGTATTCTCAAAAGTGGTAGTGCTTCCACTCTGGATGTGATCAAACGCATCAAACAAGCAATGCCGCAGGTGGAAGCGATCGTACCGAAGGAACTGAAGTTGGCATTGTTATTTGACCAATCGGTGTTTGTTGATGCTTCTATCCAAGGCGTCATCAGAGAAGGTCTGATTTCAGCAGCTCTCACTGCTATCATGATTTTGGTTTTTCTGGGGAGTTGGCGCAGCACTGTGATCGTCGCCGTCTCAATTCCCCTTTCTATCTTGGTTTCAATCATTGTAACGACTAAGTTGGGGCAAACGTTCAATATCATGACCTTAGGTGGTCTGTCTCTAGCTGTCGGTATTCTCGTAGATGACGCTACGGTAGAAATTGAAAACATCCACCGCAATTTGGCACAAGGCAAACCAATTAAGCGAGCAATATTAGATGGTGCCCAACAAATTGCGACTCCCGCATTGGTAGCGACACTATGTATTTGTATTGTGTTTGTGCCAGTTGTGTTTTTAAACGGGGTGGCAAAATACCTGTTTGTACCCCTCGCAATGTCGGTAGTCTTTGCTATGCTAGCCTCCTACCTGCTGTCGCGGACTGTGGTACCTACAATGTCCCACTATTTACTAAAGCATGAAGTGGAGTTGTATGCGGAAGAGGAGGGGCATAATGGTCACGGGAACGGCAACCATCCGCCGTCGCAGACACCAGCAGAAAATGGTCATGGTCATGGAATTGATCGCCATTCACATACGCAGACACTAGCAGAAAATGGTAATGCTCATGGGAACGGTAACCATCCGCCTTCGTACACATCAGTAGAAAATGGTCATGGTCATGGCAGCGATCGCCATTCACATACGCATAAAGGTGAGTCATCTGACTCGACACAGACTAAGAAACCTGTCAAGAAAGATATCTTCTGGCGGCTGCACGAAAAATTTAATCATCAATTTGAAAAGTTTCGCAATTGGTACTACGGTATTCTCACCGCAGCCTTGAACCGCCGTCGGATAGTCTTTGTGCTGTTTGGCGCTTTTTGGGTAAGTGCCATAGTACTCCTACCTTTTGTCGGTCAAGACTTTTTCCCATCTGTCGATGGCGGTCAGTTTTCCTTACACGTTCGCGCCTTGCCGGGAACGCGCTTGGAAGAGACAGAAATCATCGTCAGCCAAGTCGAAGATGTGATTCGTCAAACGGTGCCAAAAGAGAAGCTAAACACCATTATAGATAACATAGGCTTACCTAACAGCGGGATCAATCTTACCTATGGTTATAATGGAGCCACAATTAGTCCAGCTGATGCTGATATTCTTGTCTCCTTAAAAGAATCTGGCTCGACTTATTCTTATATAAAGGATCTACGCCAGAAATTCAGAGCACAATTCCCTAATTTCACTTTCTTCTTTGAGCCGGCTGACATCGTTACCCAAATTCTCAATTTCGGTTTACCTGCTGCTATTGACGTTCAAATATCTGGTCCGATCCCCAACGCACAGAAAAACTTTGAAATTGCCAAAAAAATCGAAGCGCGAATGTCGCGCGTTCCTGGTGCTGTGGATGTTCACGTGCAACAAGTCATGGATGCTCCCTCATTGCGCCTAGATGTAGATCGTACAGAAGCTCAACAATTGGGGATGACTCAGCGCGATATCGCCAATAGCGTCCTGACTTCCTTAAGTTCCAGTGGTCAGGCAGCAATTAACCAATGGCTTGACCCTAAAAAAGGAGTCAGTTACACTCTTGCAGTCCAAGTTCCCCAGTACAAACTCGATTCCATTGATAGCCTGAAGAACCTACCTGTTAACAGTAGTCAAAACACATCACCCCAACTTTTAGGCAATGTGGCTACGGTGAAACGGGACACGATAATGCAAGTCGTCAATCACTATAACGTTCAGCCTGTCTTTGATATCTTTGGCAACTCCCAAGGTCGCGATCTTGGCGGAGTGGCCAGTGATGTGAATAAGATCGTGGATGAATTTAAGCACCAGTTGCCGCGAGGCAGTCAAATCGTTGTGCGCGGTCAGGTGCAAACGATGAATTCTTCGTTCCTTGGTCTGGGATTGGGACTCATATTCGCGATCATGTTGGTTTATTGCTTGATGGTCGTGAACTTCCAATCTTGGCTAGACCCTTTGATTATTATGATGGCGCTGCCAAGTGCCTTGGCTGGTATTGTGTGGATGCTGTTTGTCACCGGCACAACCTTCAGTGTCCCCTCGTTGATGGGGTCAATTATGAGTATCGGTGTGGCGACATCGAACAGTATTTTGATGATTACGTTTGCTAACGAACAGCGTCAAGAAGGCCAAAATGCTTACCGTGCAGCGCAGGCGGCAGGTTATACCCGATTGCGTCCTGTATTGATGACAGCTTTTGCCATGCTGATCGGTATGATTCCCATGTCCTTAGCTTTTGGGGAAGGCGGTGAGCAAAATGCTCCCTTGGGTCGTGCCGTAATTGGCGGTTTATCAGCAGCAACGTTCGCCACTCTCATCTTCGTACCTGTCGTTTATAGTATACTGCGGCGTCAACAACCTCGTCCCTTAGACGAAGAAGACGAAGATCTCGCTCCCTCCGACCCACAAACTGCATTCTCCTTGTCATCATCACAGCAGAAGTAAGACCTATGGATTCTCAGCAACGCCCAACTCCTAATTCTCCAATGGATTCCCACCACCATCCACATGCCGATTCTCCTGTGGATTCCCAACATCATTCAACTTCTGATTTTCCACAAGCAAAAAAAGCTTCTAAAAACCCAAAGCGCGGCATCGGTGGGATTGGTTGGGCTGTGTTGGGTGTTGTTGTTTTTGGCAGCTTGCTAGCTATAGGCATTTTGCCCAGAATAAGCCAACAGTCAGAATTAAAAAAAGAAGTCAAAGCAGAAAGCGCTATTCCCTCAGTAGAGGTTATAACTCCCCAACGCGGGGAAGCTGCAACCAATTTAGAGCTACCTGGCAGTGTTGTCTCTCTTAACCAAACAACCATTTACGCCAGAACTAGTGGGTATTTACGACGGTGGCTCGCAAATATTGGCGATCGCGTGCAAAAAGGTCAGTTGTTAGCCGAGATTGATTCACCCGATGTCGATCAGCAAGTCGCCCAAGCCCGTGCCGATTTAGCACAAGCTGAAGCCAATCTGGTTCAAAGCCGTGCTAACCTATCCAAAGGTTTTTCGGACTTAAAGCAAGCCCGTGCTAACCTCCTAATAGCACTTCAAACCTGGCAGCGATGGAAGGTCCTTTCACTTGAAGGCGTTGTGTCCAAGCAAGATGCAGACACAAGATATGCCACGTACAAAGCCAACCTCGCCAGCGTCGAGTCGGCTGAAAATACTGTTAATTCTGACAAAGCCAACGTCAACGCCGTCCAAGCTGCCCTTAACTCCAGTAGAGCAAATTTCCACCGTTATGTCGTGTTGCAGTCATTTGAGAAAGTGACTGCTCCCTTTACAGGAGTGATTACGACACGTAATGTAGATGCAGGCGTTTTGATTACAGCAGGTAGTGGTACTAGCACTAATAATACCAGCCTCTATACCATCGCTGCCTACGATACTTTAAATGTCAACGTGAATGTACCGCAGACTTTAGCAGCGTCACTCCAAGTTGGTCAAACGGCAAAGATTTTAGTCCGAGAGCTACCGCAACAAGTATTTATCGGGAAGGTCGTGCGTACTAGCAACGCCATCGACCCAGGGACTCGCACTTTATTGACTCAGTTAGAAGTGCCGAATACGGACGGCACATTGCGACCGGGGATGTATGCTACTGCCATCTTTTCCATAGACCGCGCTGATCGTCCCTTAACTATACCTGCCAGTGCTCTGGTTATTAATGCTCAAGGCACCCAAGTAGCAACTGTTACCAACAACCAAACAATCCACTTTCAAAAAGTTGCTCTTGGGCGGGATTATGGAACTGAAGTAGATATTAACTCTGGGCTCACAGGAAACGAACAGATCCTGATCAATCCTACAGTAGATCAAACAGAAGGTTTGCGCGTGCGTCCAGTTGTCCAAAAGAAGAAACCTCCAACGCAAGGAAAGTAAATTGGCATAGCAGTCCTATTTGTTGGCTGTTAGCATACGTAAAATTTTGTAAGTGTCTATTAGACTTCTTACATAAGTACCCAGAAACCCACCCTAACTCTCCCTGTAAACGGGAAGAGAACAGAATTTTTCTTGCCTCCCCCTGATAACGGAAGGATTGAGTTCTGTTCTTATACCAATTTCAAAAATGTTTGTAACATATGAATCAATCGTAAGGGCGAACAACCCTGACGCTCGTTCCGACGCTACGAACGTCGAAGATCGCTGCGAAGAGCGGGTGACGCTCCTTCTGATGCGAGACGCTACGCGAACGTAGCGTCTCGCTTCGGGAGAAGATCGCAGTCCCCTAGATCGGGCTAACCCTTTTTCAGGGCTGTCTCACTGTTCGCCCCTACATGGGCATCTGTCCCATTCTTTTTTCAATTTGGGCGTCCAGATGAAAAGCAAGATTCGCGCCTGTTGATAGTCACTATCACTGAAGACGATCTTCACGAGCAGCAGCATAAAATTGGCTCACTGTCAAACCAGGCACTGGCAAGACTGTTGGACAAACTTGCACAATTCCAAGCCGGAACCATTGGCTTGGATATTTATCGTGATGAACCAGTACAAGCCAACCAGGCTTATTTAACCACTCGTTGGAAAAATGATGATAATTTCTTTGCGATTTGCAAAGCAAGCGATCACACAAAAAACTATCGAGGAATTTTACCGCCGCCTGGAGTTTCACCTGCACGCCTTGGCTTTAGTGATGTTGTCCAAGATCCAGACGGCTTTTTGCGTCGCCATTTATTAGCGATGAATCCTGCCCCCGCATCTCCTTGTAGTACGCCCCACGCCCTCAGCGCCCAACTAGCATTCCACTACCTAGAAAAAGAGGGCATTTCTGCTAAGTACGTAAACGGAGAATTGCAGGTAGGCAAAGTCGTTTTGCAGCGGTTGCGATCGCCAATGAGTGGCTATCAAACAGTAGATACAGATGGTTCCCCACCAACCAACTCGCTAGCCATAATTTCCACACTCTACGCTGCCAGCATACACTTATTTCAGACATTGCACACCCATTTGAAGCAGTACTTGATTGAGTTACAACCTGTCACAAAACAGGATAAACCCAAAACCAACGATATGATTACTTAGGATAGTTACGAATAATTGCGATGCGATCGCATATCCATTTACTTACTTTTCCCCGCTCGAACGTGTTTGTGCCATCAAAAATTACAACTAATCCCTGTATTTTCACAGACTATCATTCATCAGTAGCTTGATCAATTACTGTGCGCTTAGAAAACCAGTTTGCTCCTCAAATCTTACATTCTCTGTCACCTTTTGAAGACAATTTTCACATACTCCACTAAAAACGGTGCCTATGATCTAAAAGCATTATAAGTCTGCAATCAACCTTGCTTTCCTCAAAAAGAATTGCAGTACAGTCTCTTCTCTAGAAATAATATCGGCTCTGCCTTCCATCCCTAATTGGATGAAACACTGTTTTTTGCCGCTATTTAGGAAAAGGCTTTCTGGCTCAATTGTTACCTCATAAAAAGCACCAACTATAGCAGCATTTGGACTTGTAGGCGTTGTCGGGATGACTCCACTACCACCATTTGGTTGAGGGACGAATGCATCTGGGGAAATAGCCTTGACCTTAGCTTTAAGAGTGCCGTAATCTGGATAAGGACAAGCAGAAACCCGCACTAAAACTTTTTGTCCTTCTTTCAACTTGCTTTTTTCCTCAGATGCCACAGCTGCCTTAACTACTAAGGGGGCATCACTAGGCACAATTTGAGCGATTTCCTCTCCTGGGCGCACAGTTTGACCAGGATTTCTCAGATTAAGTTTAGAGATTATACCATCTGCTGTGGCAGTGATGACAGTCTGACTGAGGTCGATTTCTACTTGTTGGAGTTCACGGCGATCGCGCTCAATTGTTTGCTCAATTGTAATCCGTTGCTGGATGAGGGCTTTACGTTCTTTGTCTATTGTAGCAAAGTTGACTTCCCCCGAGGCTTTTTCTTGAGCAATCCGCGATTCGGCGATCGCTACTTCTGCATGACTCGGATTGAGGGCAGAAGCGACGCGTTGCCTTCTGGCAAAGGATGCCGAGACTGCTTGTTGTAGACGCGAAATTGTTTGTTTTTGCGCTTCAACTGTTGCTTTTTGCGCCTCAACTGCTTGTTCTTGCTGATCAACAGTTAGTTGTGCTTCCTCAAATTGATTCTGAGAAAGGGCTCCATCTTTTGCTACTGTCTGATAACGATCCCGTTTTGACCGGGCTGCTGATAAACTGGCAATGGTTGACCTTAAATTCGCTTGAGCTGTCCTTAACTCTGCCTGAGCTTTTTGCAATTCCTTCTGAGCTATCTTGACATTCGCCTCGGCTTCATCAACATCAGCAACAGTAGTAAGAAGCTTATCTCTATAGTCTCGGCTCTTGTACTTTAGTTCAGATCGAGCTGCTGCAACAACACGGTTGACGCGGTCTGTATCTGCTTTGATCTGGTTATTGAGAGAGCTAATTTGGGCGTTGAGTTGAACGATTTGTAACTGGCTCTGCTGGATATTGCTTTGTAGTTGACTCTTTTTAGTTTGAAGGCGAGAGTCATCGATAGTGGCAATGACATCTCCTTTTTTGACAACTTGATTATCTTTGACAGAGACGCGCATAACTGAACCTTCTGTAGCAGCCTGAACAATCCGCAACTCACCAGCAGGACGGACGTTCGCCTGTGCTTTGATGGTAACTTTGTATTGGGTAACAGAAGCAAGAGCGATCGCTATTCCCATAAAACTGAGCATAACCATTCCGCCAACGGTCGTCCAACGACCAATAGGTGGTAGAAAACCGTTTTCTTCAATCAGGGGAAGAGAATCTGAGTTGGAGTGGCTAAGCATCATGGTTGTAAAAGCTAATTGCTCTTGTTTTGCCGTTAGAATCAGATTTGGAGGATGGAAACACCAAACCATTTGTTGACGGGGGAACTTCGTCTAGGAAGTCTAAGTGATCGCCTTTAAGACGGCGTAGCTCTTGGGGAGTGCCTTGGATTTTCACTTGCCCAAGTTCAAGCAGTACAATCCAATCTGCTCGCTGGATCACTTTTGGGCGATGACTAATCATAATTGTGGTTTTCCCGGTTCGGTAGTACAGCAATTTATCTAGCACTTGGGCTTCACTCACCGGGTCGAGAGCGCCAGTGGATTCATCTAAAATAAGTATCGGCGGTTCAGTCACTATCGCTCTTGCTATGGCTAATCTCTGCCGTTGTCCACCAGAGAGATTCGCGCCAAATTCTCCTAAAACAGTTTGATACTTGTCGGGCAGTTTACTGATAAACTCATCTGCACCTGCAATCTGGCAAGCCCTGACAATTTGTTCAAAAGATATGTGGGGATAGCTGAAGCGGAAGTTGTCAATAATTGAGCGACTCCAAAAGTGCGGTTCTTGAGGCACAAGCACCACCTGCTGTCGCAAACATTCCAAGGAGAGATCTTGCTGGTTATAGATGCTATAGCGGATATTACCAGACTGGGGAGAATATAAACCAGCAATCATTTTGGCTAAGGTACTTTTGCCACAGCCAGATTTACCAATCAGGGCAATGACTTGACCGCCAGTCATAGTTAGGGAAAAATCAGAAAGCAGGTCAACTCTACCAGCATGGTGAAAGTTAAGGTTAGTGCAGGTAATATGGGCATCACCTGGAATTTCTGCCTCTGGCTTTTTGAAGTCGTTTTCGTCTTCCGGGGTGGCGTCAATCACTTCTGTCAGGCGTTGGATGACAATCTGGGCAGTGATAAACTGATCGGCTAACCCAATAGCTGAACCCAGGAAGCCAAGAAAGTTGCCACTCATACCGTTAAAAGCTAGCAACTGACCAATGCTTAAGGTGCGATTAATCACTAAATAGCTGCCTAACCACAGCAATGCAATACTAGTGAAATTGGAAATAATACCAGTGATTGTGCTGCTGTAAAGCCCCAACTTCATCGTAGTCCAGCTTAAGTTAGCAAGACGACCAAAATTGGTCTGATACTCTTGCCAAGCTTGGGGAGTCGCTTGGGTAGTTTTAAGAACTTGGACACCGCGAAAGGTTTCGACAAGAAAGCCTTGGTTTTCTGTACCTTGGACAATTTGGCTGCGGGTTTTCTGGCGCAACGCCGGGAGGAAAAGCAGGTTGACGAAGGTAACGATAACAAAGGCGGCGAAGGAAGCCAGAGTCAGTCCCCAACTATAGAACAGCATAAAGCCCAAGGAAACCAAGGCGATAAAAAATTGGCTGGGTAAACCGAGGACAATTTGGGAAACTAAGGCATTGATGGCATGAACATCGGCAATGCGGCTAACGACTTCTCCACTGCGCCGTCCTTCAAAATACTCTAGGGGCAAGTGCAGGAGTTTTCGACCGTATTCCAAGATTAGCCCTAATTGCAGCCGCTGACCAAAGTGACCAATCAGGTGAGACTGTACCAAACCAATGGCACTTCTAAATAAGTTCATAGCGATGACCCCAATTGCTACTGTAGTAAGCAGTTGGGTATCTCCCCGCACCAACACGTCATCAGTGAGCAGTTGCATCATCAAGGGAGAGACAAGCGACAGCAGTCCAATGGCGATGTTGATGGCGATCGCTTGGGCAAGAATAAAGCGATAGGGCAAAACACGCGCAATAAAGCGTCCAAAGCCGCCAACTTTATCTTCAGGTTGCTCCCTAAAGCGGCTGTCATCTGGCTCTAATAGCAGCATCACGCCATTGCCCCAACCTGCCATTAACTCAGAGTGGGTGAGGAAGCGAATGCCCACGCCTGGGTCGGCAAGTGCATATTTTTTTCCTTTTTGTCCGTATAAAACAACCCAGTGGTAGCCTTTCCAGTGTATAATTGCGGGCAGCGAAATTTTGTGTAAAGAGTCGAGCAGTTGTGGAGAAGCTTTGACTTGACGGGCATTGAATCCTAATGCATCGGCTCCCCGTCTTAACCCTAGTAGGCTAGTTCCTCGTGACCCGGTGCCAACTGCTTCCCGAATGCGACCGATGGCAAAGGTGCGTTTGTAGTGTTTGGCAACCGTGGCAATGCAAGCAGCACCACAGTCTTCTTCACTGTGTTGTAAAACAATCTGGTATTTCATTTCTGCACTGAAACTTTTTTTGTTTTGGCTTATTTTGATTTACCGAAAAGAGCGATCGCGCTTCGGGAGTAGTTTATTTATTAACAAGACTCATAGAAGTGGTGTTTGGTTCAGTCTACTCGTTGAATTAAACTAGCGGATAAACTTTATAGTGAATCAAGTAAGCCATCGGCAAAAGTAAACTACGATATTCAGCTGCGCTGCTTCAGAGCTAATGCTCTGAAGCAGCTTTACTGTATAGGTCAAATCTCTAGAACAGTTACAGGAGGACTAGAGCTAACCTATCCGTCGAATTCCAGTCAGCTCGTCGTTTCCTAGTCCAAAATCCTTGGGATAACGGTAGTCCCCTGGCGTCAGCGTCTTGGATGTACCTTTATAGCCACTTAGGTCGTATATCTGCCAAGTTCCTCGTATTACTCTGACGGACGAAACTATATTATTCCAGCCATGATCGAAGATGCTGTTGTCGAGGTTGTCATCACCATCACCATTTGTTGCATTGATTTTCAATACGCGCCCTTTATAGTTCTCACTTTCAAATAAAAGCACATCTGGGTTGTCTCCACCAGTATAGAATCTGCCGCCACTGCAGTTAGCAGCAACCTCATCGTCAAGTTCCTGGAAGGCAGGAGCCTCAAATTTGGCAGTTAGTTCTGTAAACAGTTGTTCGTGCTGATTGTCTTTCATCTTTT
>CALMVQ010000157.1:24023-39018 GCA_937873135.1 uncultured Scytonema sp.
TTCTGTAAACAGTTGTTCGTGCTGATTGTCTTTCATCTTTTCTCTCCTTATAGAGTGTAATTTTTTTGTTATCGATTGCCAAAGTGTTTGTAATTAGTGACTAAAGAGTTGTCACTTCAACAAACTATTTATTAGTTTGTTGTAATTAACTTTATCTTCGCTAATCACACTTCTATATTCGGAAATTAAATCTAGTATGGCAAGGGTTTTCAATTTGTTATTTATGCATAACTCAATGAGTTCTGTTTTTATTTTTAAAATCTTTTCTGTTCCAAACACAAGGTTCTTTCGTCTTCCAAATTAAAGTACAGTAACGCGCTCTCACTACTCCGAATCATGCAATTTGAAACTGAGGCTATATGTCTAGTTGGAGATGGTGCTTGATGCCCTGTCACAGCACCAACGCCTCAAACGCAGCACTTCTGACCGTTCACCAATTAGTGTGAACTTTTGTAACGAGTTGTGGAATTCCAGGACTTTTGATTCCGATAAATAAGCGGAGGTTCACAAGGAACACCCTTAAGAGTCTAGAAACCGACTTACGTCCAGAATACCGTCGTCGCATTGAAATCATGCTATTAGCAGATGCGGGTGAATCTCAGACACAAATCTGTGAAACTCTAGGGTGTTCTCAAGAAACTGCCCGCTACTGGATTGCTATGGCACAAGCCGGGTTAGCTCATAACTGGGGTGATCGCCCGATGGGACGCCCCAAGACTGTGAATGAGCAATATCTCGCTCGCTTGAAAGAACTAGTGAGCCATAGTCCGCGTGAGTATGGCTATCCATTTCAACGTTGGACAGCGCAATGGTTAAGCAAGCATCTGCTGAAAGAACTTGGAATTAAGGTTAGCGCTTGCCACATTAACCGTTTACTTAAGGAAATGGGACTTTCCACTAAACCAAAAAACAACACAACTGAGAAATATTCCTCACACCAACAGGATTCCAGCATTACGATTGGTGATTTGCCATCATCCGCCAATCCTAGTTTCTTGTGGCAACTCAGTTTGATGAAAACCTAATTAGTTCCAAGGGAAGCTGCGGGATGAAAACAACTGAAATTTGATGCTTATCTTTTCCAAGATTATGGAGTGTTGCAAATAACGCTTCGCTGGATTTGTCCAGACTCCAAAGTCATGGAAACTGCCTCTGGTAAGGTAGAAAATTCTGAATTAGAAATTGCGCCCGGAGAGTGTCAATCCGAACTAACCGGAAGTGATTACAGATGGCGCGAAGTGCCCATTGGCATCGCTCGTTGTTCAAATCTCCACTGTCCTCAATACTAAAGCCAAAAACCCACAAATCAGCACGCCGACGAGTACATATAAGATCTGAGTGGTACGTTGAACCATAATCAAGATTTCCTGGTAGGAAAATCGATGATTCTGGATGAGAAAAAAGGCTGGAGGACTAAATATGTAGGGTAGCAGCCGACTGAGTAGAACTCGGAGAAAAAAGTTGATACTCCACAGTTTACTGCGAAGAGGAGCTTGGTTATACTGCCAAGGATAAGCAGTTTGGGCAAGGCGGATTAAGGCTTTGACATCAGGAAATCGCAATGATTCGTATAGGGGTAGGGCAACTGAGAGGTCGTCATTACTCTCAAAGAGTGCCTCATTCAGGACAAACACATCCTCCAATGCAGAATTTACCCCTTGTCCGATATCTGGAGGAAAGCAATGGATGGCATCTCCTAAAAGCACTACCCCATTAGTAGACTGATCGGTTCCACCGACTTGCTTCTGTTTTAACAAGAAATGCAATTTAGAACTGTATTGGGGAATGGGGAAGTAACCGCCTTCACTTTCCGCAAATCGTTCGGCTTCTTCAGGCGACACTATTTGAGAGATAGGCAATTGTGGGAAGGCTTGCTCAAAAAATTTGTAAACCTCCTCACTGTTTTTCAATTCCCATATCTTATGGTCTGGGTGTCTAATGATATTTGCTCTGCGGGGTTCATTTGGATTTTTCTGCGGCAGAAGACCGAGAGATACAGAGCGCTTGCGATCTGTGAATCTCCCACGAATTGAGTATGCCGTATCACACACCGAGTGTTCCTTTCCAGTACTATCAAGAGGAAAATTTGGCGGCAGGCTTAACACTTTATACTTCAAGTTAGAACTGGGCGAGGGAAAATACTTCATCTCAAATCCGTCCGATGTCGATTTATCCCACTCTTTGAGAGTTTTTCGGACAATTGAGTTGATCCCATCACAACCAACGAAAAGACTTGGCTCAAATTTCATAACATTGCCGTTCTCTTCACGGGCAATAATTTCTAACTTTTCCTCTCCGTCATTTATAACTGTCTTATTTATTTGGACACAGCTCGTATTAAATAATACATTTATCTGTTCTTGCCAATTCCGTTCGATTTCCTGGTACAGCAAAAGGACAAATGCTCTTCTCGGAAGCCAGTAAGCTGTTTTCCGGTTTCGATCTACAACAGGCGATTTTGATGTTTTCCGGCTGCCATTTGGTTTGATCCGTGTTAGTATAAATTGCGTGCTTGGAACGCTGATTTCTGAAAGCTGGTGTGTAAGCCCGAGAAAGTCGGTCAATTTTTGACCCCTGCCATCAATAAGATAATTGTATGACTTATCAGGTTCATAATAATCAGCTGCAGCGCGTTTTTCCAGAAGTGTAATATTTGTCCAACCACGTTTTGCTAACATTAATGCAGTAGCAAGCCCTGCTGGACCTCCCCCAACAATTAATACGTTTTGATAAGAATGCTTGGTTTCCTTTGCGGTAATGGATTCTTTTGTAAGCATATTGTCGTTGGTTTTGGCGTTAACTATCACTTCTAATATATCAATCCTAAATTATTCTTAAGTCTTACCTGTTGACCGTTGAGTGTTAACTATTAGATCACAGAACAAATAACTTATCTACAAACTGAACAACACCCCACTGTCCATTTGTTAACCAAGAAGAATCAGATTTAGCCACTTCCTCAACAACGTTAGGCTTTATACCTACTACGACTTCCGATTTTAGGGTGCGTAAAGCTACCATTGGAGTGGGAAGATAGCTGACGATGTCTGCCATGTTAGTCGTGAAATTCCAGCGGCGATCGCCTAACAATCTACGGTAATTCGCATCTCCTTTCACTATTAGCAAACTAGCCGCAGATAACTCACTTTTAAGAGCCTCGGGAATTTCCCAAAAGGCTAAAGGCGATGTCCAGAAGAAATCCTCACATAAAACTAACTGCCCTGATGCAATATATTGTTGTAACCGTTGGGCAACAAATATCGCTTCCTGGTTTTGAGAAGCTACTAAAAACTCTGTTGTTTCATGTACATCTTTAATCATGGCATCGGAGACGAAAGTCGGGTGCGGCTTAAGGTGCAGTTTAATTTGATTGGCGACACCACTACCTAAAAGAAAATCGACCAAACATAAGTCACAGATCAATTCAAACCCAGCATTGTCTACAACAAAGTCAATACGTTTATTGCCACTGCTTAACAACTCGATGACAATGGAAGCATCATCAACTAAAATATGAGCTTGTTGACTTTGAATATCAAAACGACTGCGGTCAGTTTCCAGTGCCGACCAAAGACTTAAGTCAACTCGATTTCCCCATAAAGCGAAATACAGTAGTGCAATCAAAGCTGTTTGAGAAGAATCATCTTGATATGTATCTAAGGATTTATTGACTTGACTACATAAGGCAATAATTGATTCTATTGATGTTTCTAAACCCTGACGTTTTTGTAATGCAAATGGATCGACTCCTTGCCATTCACCAGGACGAAAATAATGAGTAATGTTTAGAATAAGCCGGTAAAAATAAGTCTCAGCAAAAAACCAGGGAACATCTACCCAGCGCTGTTGCTCGTATTGTTCTAAATATCTATCCCATGCTGGAAAATCTGCACCAGTGTCATTTAAAAGAGGTGGTACAGTTCCTGATGGCAGAATGCTTGCTAGTCTCTCTAAATTTGTATTAACACCAGATGGAAAATGATTTTCCACAGTGACTTGACGGGCAATCTTAGGCATCCGTTGAGTCACTGTAAACTCAGTAAAAGAACCAACTTCTGACCCCACAAGTGGTGGTGGCAGAGGAAACTTAGGGGTGTAGGATGTTGTCACCACAAATTTTCTTCTTCATGCGATTTTCCTAGATATTTTATCAGAGTTGAGCCGAATGACTGTAAATTAAGATCTACATAGTCATTCGACGACGAATACATATAAGGTGGTCAACCCCGTTTAGTAGTGCTGATCGCAATGTGCCTGTCTCCAGACTAACCCTTCGAGTAACTGCTTAGTTCCAATCTGAAACTTGGTCTGAGGCTCTTTTCAAGGGCGATGGCTTTGAAGATGGAAGCTCAAAGATTGCTTCTCGCCTAGGCTTGGGAAAACGCCTCATACTCGCGCTCTCTCATTATCAGCCTGCATGATTTGTAAGAGATCGAGTTATTATATCACCCATTTCAACAAAATTCTTTTCATAGCAAGAGTGTTAATCGTCAAGATTTCTGAATGCTTACGCTCTACTGTCTTACTCTGAAGTGAAAAAAAGGAATTAATGTATTTAATTCTTTTGTTTTTAGCAACATTGTTTTTATCCTATTCAAATGGAGCAAATGACAATTTAAAAGGAGTTGCAACTCTATTTGGTAGTCAAACTACCAGCTACAAAACGGCAATTTCCTGGGCAACTGCCACAACCTTCGCTGGGTCTATATTTTCTATTTTTGTAGCCACAACTTTAGTCAAAAGCTTTTCTGGTAAAGGTTTGGTGCCGGATGCGATCGCCAATGCCCCAGACTTTCATTTAGCTGTAGCACTTGCTACAGGAATAACAGTGATTCTCGTTAGCCAAACTGGGTTTCCTATTTCCACAACGCATGGACTGACAGGAGCGCTAGTTGGAGCAGGTTTAGTCGCAATCGGCTCCTCTGTAAACTTTGCAGCACTACAAAATTCCTTATTTAAACAAAACATAATATGAAATTAACTTTATCTTAACTTAAACTGGAATCAAGAAAGTTCCAGCGATACAAGCTATTGATCTATGTCTCGGAAAAACGAAACTACTGTTCTTGTTTTGGCTCTGCTAATTACAGTGGGATTAGTAGGAGGTGGTGTTTGGTTATTGATTAAACGCTTTGGCATTGACTTGGGTGGTTTATTTCACAATCAATCGCAGTCAGTAGAGCAATCTAATGTCAAAAGTTTCTCCTCCGTGCGGAACGTTCCTTCTGGGGTATTCAATTATGGTGGTAGCACGACTTGGGTATCTATCCGCACAACAGTAGACCCAGTTATTCAATCCGTCTGGCCTCAGTTTCGCTTACGCTACACCGATCCTGATCGCAGCGCTCCTAGTTCTGAGACAGGTATCAGTATGTTGTTGGACAATCAACTGTCGTTTTCTCAATCCTCTGTGCCAATTGCCTCGGAGGCATATCAGCAGGCACGACAACGGGGTTTTACCCTAAAAGAAATACCCGTGGCAATTGATGGAATTGCGATCGCTGTCAACCCCAACTTAAACATCAAAGGTCTGACTGTAGCTCAATTCAATGACATTTACGCAGGCAAAATTACTAACTGGAGTCAAGTTGGTGGTCCTGATCTAAAAATTATCGCCTACGGTAAAAAAGACCGGGACAAGAGTGCTACTGTTGTCTTGATGCCGACAACAACTGAAGCTTTGCGCCAAGTCGCGACGAATCAAGGGGCTATTTACTACACCTCAGCACCATTAATAGTATCGCAGTGTCACGTTAAGCCTTTGCCAGTAGGTCGTAACCTCAATGAACTTGTTCCCCCTTACAAACCGCCTTTTGTCCCTCTGAGACAGTGTTCGCAACAGCGCAACCAAGTGAATACGGAAGCCTTTCTCAGTGGTCAATATCCCCTGAGTCGGCGATTACTGGTAGTTGTGAAACAAAATGGTCAAATTGACCAACAAGCAGGTATTGCCTATGCTCAATTACTGCTAAGCACTCAAGGTCAAGAATTAATCACAAAGGCTGGATTTGTTGGCATCCGCTAATTCCGGATATTATCGCGATGTACAAAGCCAAGCCTTACTTATGATTGCTAACTGAGCAAGAAAGGAAAGTTTAAAAAGTAAAAAGATAAAAGTAAAAAGTAAAAAGAAAAAAGAGAATCCCCATAATTAAAATTAGGGGATTTGAAGCGGACGCCTTTTTTTGATCGCACTACGTGTTCCCTTAAAAAAATATTTTTTCCATAAATAAATTTAGCGGCTTGAAACCGCTTTTTCTTTTTCTTTCTTTTGCCTTTTAACTTTTAACTTTTGCCTTATTTGGTCAGGTTTTGCTCTTTAGTTTCTAGAAGTCTGTTCGATGCTGTCAAACAAATCTTTATTTAGCCTATAAATAGCAGGATAGTGAGATTTAATTCTCATAATAGAAGAAATAATATTTATGGCGGGAACATTGAAAAATTCAGCCATTATATCATCAAGTAACGTTTTCCTGTCTTCTTCAGAATCGTGAAGACTAAAATAATCAGCTAAACAAAATTCAGCCAATCTCTGGCAACTGTAAAGTATCAGTGAATCCTGTTTGAGCAGTTCGTACTGATCGAGAGCAGCAATCATTTCCTCTACTCGTTCATACAGTTCTTTAATATCTAAATCGCTCTTGTCGAAGTCCCTAGCAACATTTAAGAAGAGAAGTGCTGCTCTTAGTATATAAGTATCACTCAGTTTGGCACCCACCCTTGCCACTTCCAACCCCAAATTCGCGAATCGACTTGCTGCGTATTGTCTGCCTTCATTGTCAGGTAATAAGGATGCAATGATCTGTGCTGTTTCTTCTATTTTGTGTAATTGGCCATTAAAAAGATGAACGCGGCAGATAAAGAGCATAGCATCAAAGTCATGAGCATTGACTTTTCCATCAGCACCAATAGCAAGTTCCGCCCAAGCCAAAGCCTCTGCGTACCGCTTTTCATCAAGGTAAGTTCGAGCTATCTCTAGATAAGGCTCAGAATTAAATGATTCTAGTTTTATAGCTCGCTGAAAGCATTCACGAGCGTTCTGATAGAGTTTAGTATCAGCATCTTGATCATCCAAAAACTCAGCTTGCTGTTTGTAAACATGACCAAAGTTACTCCAATAAACCGCCACATCTGGGTTATTTTTTGTTAATGAGCGGTAGACTTTAATTGCAAAATCCCAATTTTGAGTATGAATGTAACAAAGACCTAATAGATTGCGAGCATCATCAGCAGCCGGTGCTAATACTAGTACCTGCTTTAATAGGAAAATGGCACTATGACATTCTTCTACATTCATTTTCTCTTCAGCTTGAGAAATCAAGTTTTTAATTTGACTACCATACTGCTGAAGAGAGTCATAATTATCTCTGGCTTTTGAATCGTAAAGCGTATTGTAAGCTGTCCGAATCTGTTTAAATTCTTCTGGATATTTTTCAGGACAATACTGGCGAACTAACCGGAAGTAAGCTCGTTTAATTTCATCCGATGAGGCTTGAGGTGATACTTCTAGTAACTGATAAAGTTCATATGTCACGTTACTTGACTCCAATTCGCGTACTTAGAAGAATATCCTCTGCGTAATTATTAGCTTATGCTCTAGATGCTTAAATAAATATGCTGAGCATTTTTTTCTTTTTCCTAACGGATATTAGTTACTTTATCCTGCAATTAAATACGAATTCAGAATTCCGAATGATTTTGTCATGCCGAGTAATCTTCCATGTTATTTTCTAAGTCAAATAAACAGTCTACTAAGCGATCGCCTGTTCTTTTGATTTCTAAAGTATGATCGTTGACTAAGTGTTTTTTAAGATCCATGACAATATCAGATAATGGTGACCTTTCTTGAGGAGGAATTTCTGCCATAAACCGCTCTGCTTGATGAATTAACCCTTCATATTCTTTTGCAAGCGCATTTTGCCTCCACAGTTCTTTGAGGCGAAAAGCGGCATCAGCTATATCTTGGTTATCCATACGGATGGTAGATTGAGCATACTCTAACTCAATACTTTTGTTAATGTTAGGAATGGTCGCTCTTAGCTTTGCAATACCATTAATGTCATAAGAAAACTCCATTTTTACCGGATAAGGATTGCCATCAATAGCTGGAGGAATATCAATAATTTCTGCAACAATACCTGTATCAATAGCATGTACGGGGAGCTTTGCCTTACCTGTATTATCTTGATATAAACGAACTTCAACTCGTTTTTGATCTGCTCTTAAAAGAGTATAAGTTTTATGAGTGGAGTAAGGAATTGTTGTATTTGGCTGAATGAGAGGTTCATAGGTTAGCATATATTGTCTGCCCACTTCACTAACAACTTCAATTCCCAAACCAAAGGGAGCAACATCAGTAAGAATAATGCCTGAGTCGGTTTCGATTGAACCTTGGATTATAGCAGCTTGAATAGATGCGCCAATGCCAACAGCCAAGTCAGAACCAACATCTGGTGCTTGCCCTTCTTTGCCAAACATCTCAGCAACTAGTTGGCGTACAGCAGGGATATTTGTCGTACCACCTACTAGCAATACCCGATTAATGGTGCTAGGACGCAGTTTCTTGACATTCAGTGCTTGCTTAATACACTGTCGGGCTTTGTCTAATAAAGGCGCGATCGCCACCTCAAACTCCAGGCGTGTCACTTCCACCTCTAAGTCAACAGATTTACGATTCTGAGTGGCAAAATACGGAATTCTGACTTCATGCGAAAGCGACTTGGAAAGAACTTTTTTGGCTTTTTCTGCTGCTTCTTTGAGTGCGCCATAAGCTTTATCAGAAATTTCTGCTTCTGGATTCTCGGCTTGAAATTTTGCCTTGAGCAATCTGATTATCGCTTCATCGAAATCTTTCCCACCCAATTGTGGATTACCAAAACTACACTTGACATCAAGGACGCCTGCAACCATTTCCAGCACGGTGATATCTAATGTACCGCCACCAAAGTCAAAGACGACAAGCTGTTCTTCAAGCTCAATATTTTTGATGCCAAAAGCTAAAGCTGCTGCTGTCGGTTCATTAATGAGGCGAGTAATTGTTAGTCCAGCCAATTCACCAGCATTCAGTGTGGCGAGTCTTGCAGCATCTGGAAAGTTAGCAGGAACAGAGAGTACAACTTCTCGAATAGTCGTTCCTAATGCTTCTTCTGCATTTTCTTTAAGTTTGCGGAGAATCAAAGCAGAGATTTCTTCAGGGCGGTACTCTTTATCTAGAAGTCTCACAGTTTCTTCTGTTCCCATCTTCCGCTTGATTTCACGAATACCGCGACTGGAAACATCAACCCAACTCCGGGCATCTTCTCCAACAAGCAATTCACCTCTAGTATTAATAGCAACAATTGATGGCATAATTGCCAGTTTTGTTACCGGATCAGGAATCGGAAATGATTCATGATTCCGATATACACAAATTTCTGATGTAGATGTTCCAAGGTCAATCCCAATTGCATAATTTGCCATTCTTTTACTTACTCTTTGACTAATTTTTGTGTGATCAGTATTTTGTTTCGAGTAGGGGCGGGTTTAATATAATATCGCATGTACTCAGTTTGATTAAACCTGCCCTGCTGCTTTTGCCACAACAACTGAAGCTTTCTGAATCACATTGTCGCCAATTCTGTAACCCCAACTGACGCACTTAAGGATATGACCTGGTGCAAGCTTTGATTCTTCTTCGTCAACTGCTTCGTGAAATTTCTCATTCAGCGATTCGTCATTATGTGGAATTATTCGTTCTAGCCCTAAGTTAATGACGGTACGTTCAAACTCTGACAAAATTTTTTCTATTAACTGTTGATTTTCGTCCGTTTCACAATCTATTGCTCTTTCTAGTAAAGAAAAAAAATCAACAGCCGCCTGTTGCCAATGTTGAACCTTCCGCTGAAGTTCCCCATTTTTTTGACGCTGCTCTATCAGAATTTTTTCCAAATTTTGTTCAAATTTATCATATAGTTGTTGAACCGTAGCGCTATTTTCTTGAATAGCGGATGTATTTTTATAATACGCCCGTATTATTTGTTTAGGATCGTCTAACTCAATAGATGTATGTATATAATTATTCAAAGTTTCGATGATAGAAGACTCGATAGAATTTTTTAATGTTTCATTCATGAACTTTTGTAAAGTTTCATTTATGGACTGCTGTAAGGTTTGATCGCTAGACTTCCTGAAAATCATCTAATTTTCTCCAGACAAAGTAGAATTTTAGGGTCAAATGTAAGCTAATGCGCGTATATAGTGTCAGAAGGTCATTTGTCATCAAGGACTAAGGATCAACGAGTAAGTATGCAATTTAAATGCGTAATAGCTTAAAACAAATTTGCTCTTGCAATTGTATTCAAAAGACAGAAACAAGAGATTAAACCAAAGATAAGCTGTTTCGAGTTGTCATTAGTCATTAGTCACTGATCATTTACCATAAAGGACACTTCTTCCAGTCTTTAGGGTGAGCGCCGGAATGTCAATAAGAATGCCTCAGTTTCAATAAAACCGACAATGATCACATTATTAACAACACTTTAGGCGCAAACACTCTGCGGTTTGCTGTAGGCATCGCTTTAACACGAGTGATAAAAAATTAATCAAACGATCAATTCTTATTGTTCTGCACACACGCAACGCCGATCTGCTTTTGTCAAGTCTAATTTAGATACGCTCACCGTGTAAAAGTCTAAGTCTGCAACATACAAGTACAGAGAACTTACGCATTGACATAACACTAAATATGTAAATCAGACTCACATTCTGTTGTAGGTGTTCTAATATGAAGTCACGAACACTGCTGTTGAGATAAATTTCGTTGGAGTTGATAGCAGTTTTCAATTAACCATAGCTAAACTTTGACGTCGGCGTCTAGATGTTATGTTTGTATGCTTTGTGTCATAATCGCCAACTTTTTTTCCAAGCTTCGCGGAGCTATTCAGTATGGAATCGCCTCTCTATTTTTATTAGAATTGAGAAAACTTTGAAGATGTGGAGAGAGCGATCGTTCCTATTACCACAGCAATATAATAGAGAAACTACTAGGTAACAAAAGATGACAGAACTAACAGACCAACAACTCTCTGATCTTTTAGCGAAGCAAAAATTCTTAACTGAGGAGGAAATCGTAGAGATTCAAAACTTGGCAGACTCCGGAGTATCAACCGACGAAATAGCACGCCGACTGGGCAAGCTTGAGTCTACTGTCACAGAATCTTTAAAAGATCAGAAAAAGTCTTAATATTTACATTAATATTTGTGGTAAAACTGCCTTTGTGAGGCGGCTTTTTATTGGCAGAAGTCGAGCAATAGGCTATACGGCGTTCCGAATCAAAGGATTGGGCGAAAACAGTCTCAGCTGAACTGTTTTCGCATCTAAAAGTGCGTCGCATTCATCCTACATCTAAAGAAAGTAGCATTCTTGACTAAGTCAAGAATGCTACTTGTTGGCTGTCTACTTTAATTGCTGTAAATAAGAAGGCTCTTTATAAATATTTCCTTCTTCTGATTGTTGACTAGAAGCGATATCCAACGCCTGCTTGTAAGCTTATAGCATCAGCATCACTGCCCTTATAGGCGTCAATGCCCCATTTAGCATCGGTATAGATGACTGTGTTTTTGGCAACTTGTGATTCAGCACCAACGGTGACGACAGGTGCATTCTGATTTCCTAACTGGCTTGCTTGACCATCTTCCGTTTGAAAAGCATAACCACCACCGATGTAAAGGTTAGTGTTTTTAGCAATTGGTGCATCGTAAGTCAGTGTTGGTACAATTGCTACTGAATCACCACCAAATAGAGCCGCACCGCGAATTGAAACAGGTGTGTTCTTGATAGCATATCGTCCTTGAACATTCCCACCTAATGTCGCCGCATCGTTTTGTCTGCCACCATTAGTTACACCAGCAGAAATACCAGCACCGATGTAGCTACCATTCATACCGCGTGTTGCATCTGCTGTGGTTAATGTAGTGTTTGTTTGAGCGCTGTCGTTATCGTTTGTGCTACTTGTTGTGGTTGTTTGAGAACTGTAGTTACCGTTGTGATCATTTGTTGTGGTTGTCATGGTCGATGTTGTGGCTGTTTGAGCACTGGCAATTCCAGCAGAGAAGACTACAGTTGCAACAGCGATCGCAGAGGTGGCTAATTTAACAAGTTTCATAAAGTTTTTCCTCAAAGTGAGTTAAATTGAATTAATGTTCTCTAGTACTAGAATCCCCTTTTTCCCAAAATTCAACCTCACACACTTGGGTCAACTGAGCGGGTGAAAGTTATTCACCCAAAAGGGTGAACACTCTTAGGCAATTTAAAATACACACACTCTTTGTTGTTGCTTTGCCAGTCAAATACAGACCTAAGAAATACACATTATCTTATGTACACGTTTTTTTCGTACATAAGAAAGGGAGAAGCCCCGTCGCAGAGAGCGCGGGGTGGTGACTGAGTCGTTCTTTACTTTTTCAAAAACCGCTGACGCAGATGAGCAACAAAAACATTTACCTCTGGCAATTTCATCCAAGCGGCAAGCGCAGCAAAAACTAAAGCGCCGACTAAACCTGCTATCGATAATTGCAATAACTGAATGAGCAAACCATTTTTCCCTAAAAACTGCTCACAAACCTGTAAAGTTGCAAAGCTTGCTACCCCTGCCACCATGCTACCCGCAGTCAAACCCAAAATTGGAAAGCTCCACTCCTGCCAAGGTAACCCATTCAGCTTGCGATTTAGTAACCATAACAGCATCAATACCGAACCGCAATTTACCCCCACAGTTGCCAACACCAAACCAGGTGCACCAAAAGGTTTAATCAAAAAGTAATCTAAGACACCGTTGAGTAAGATATTAACCATGCTGATCCGAAAAGGTGTCTGACCATCACCCAAGGCATAAAACACCCGCACTAAGACATCACGTGCTAAATAGACAAACATCCCAATGCCGTTAGCAACTAACAGAGAAGCAACCAATGCTGAGTCTGCTTTATTGAAAGCACCGCGTTCGTAAATGACTCGTACAATCGGGACGGACAAAGTCACCATCAAGGCACCTAGTGGTAACATGGTGAACGCAGAAAGGATGAGTCCTTGACGAATGCGTAATTTGAGTTCGGGCCAATGTTGAGGATCGGTAAGTCGAGAAAATATTGGTAATAAGGGAACTAGAATCACGCCGGAAATAATTCCCAAGGGGGTTTGCATTAGTAGTGATGCATTACTTAAAGCCGCAGCAACACCTGAAGTGGGAAGCAAGGACGCGAAAAACAAATCCGTGTAGAGGTTGATTTGCAACATTCCAGAGGAAAAGGTGGCTGGTAGCATGATTTTAACCACGTCGCTCACTCCAGGCAGCTTAAAATCAAATCGCAGCCGCAATCTACCCAAACCAGCTTGCGCTTGAACAATAAACTGCATGAACCATTGCAAAACTGCTCCGGCTAGGGTGCCTACCGCTAAAACCATTCCTCCGGTTTGAGCATATTCAAGATTGCTAATCTTATTGCCTACTTGTAGATATAAGACACCCAGACCGATAATAACGGTAATACTAGAGAATAATGGACTGATGGAAGGGAGCCAGAATTGATTTGCCGCGTTGAGCACTCCAAAACCGATGCCAATGAGTCCGGCGAAGACTGCCATTGGTGCCATAATTTGGAGTTGTTGGATTGCGATCGCCCTTACCAACTCTTTGTGAGCAAGTTTTAAACCTGGTGCAAACAAGTCAATCAACTCAGGCGCAAAAATCACCAAAAAAATGGTAACGACAAGCAGTATACCACCGATAAGCGTTGTAATTGTTTCAACCAAAGGAGCTGCTTCCTCTTGCCTGCGCCTGGCTAAGACGCTGACGATTGCACTGTAAAATGGTCCGTTAATGCCGCCTAACAATATCAGCAAAAAACCTGGAATCGTGTAGGCGTATGTAAAGGCATCAGCAGCTGGCCCCAAACCGAAAGCGGCTGCCACTACTTGGTTCCGCACCAGACCGAAAACTTTACTAATTAAAGTAGCAGCGGCGACAATTCCCGCAATCTTAGCAATAGAACGAGAGGCTTGTTGTTTTGTCACGAATAATCCCCGACCACTTGACTGACAGCGCTGATCATCTGTGAATATTTAACCTGAAATTTAGCCATCTGTCAGGGTATTTTTGACAAAATGTCTTTTGTTGGTAGTAGGGGCGGGTTTTATCTAGTAACTTGTCACTAAAAACGAACAATCTTGTCAAACCCGCCCCTAGTTGGTTGTTGTTTTATTAACAACTATCTACCAACTCCTAACCACTATCTACATCCCAAACTATCTCGTGTAGAAACACCTGTCACGGGATTGATACCGTCAGCTTTCTCACACATGATTGCTACTTGATAGCGGTCGATCAAAGCGTCGGTAAAATCAGCACCAGTAATTACCGCATCATAGAAGCGGCTACGTGTCATAACGGCTTCAAGAAATATCGCATTTTTTAGATTAGCACTATCCATAGTGACGCGATCAACCAAAGCACCTGTCAAGTTAGCTCCTTCCAAATTTGCTTTGAGTAAAACTCCCTTGGTAAGAATTGCATTGGTTAAATCAGCCCCTTGAAAATTTGCCCCCCGCATTTCTGCGGCGACAAAAGTAGCACCTGTCAAATCAGTGTGAGAAAAGTCTCGATTTTCTAAATGAGCATTGCTATAATTGATAGTCTTTGTTTGTGCCACAGCCGGATGGGGATTCAGCATTATCCATAAAAAGGCAAGGCACAAAGTCACAATTAAACTAAAAAGGCGAAGCAAAATTTTTTTCATAACAAAGCTGTTTGTGGTTGGTCATCAATTGTTAATTGTTAATTGTTGATTGTTGTTTGTCAAAAAGTAGGGGCGGGTTTGACAGGATTGTTCGTTTTTACTGACAAGTTACTAGATAAAACCCGCCCTAATGTAGGGGCGGGTTTGACAGGATTGTTCGTTTTTACTGACAAGTTACTAGATGAAACCCGCCCTAATGTAGGGGCGGGTTTGACAGGATTGT
>CALMVQ010000158.1:0-57802 GCA_937873135.1 uncultured Scytonema sp.
TATATCTTGTTTTTTTTTATTTTTTTTTAATAGATTGGTTTGGTTCATTTATTTTAGTTTTTTTTTTTATTTTTTTTAATTGTTTCCAACTAATCCGATTTAACCCAATCGGTAGGGTTGTGGCAAGCAAATGATGTTATTTGTTCTATAGAGCCGCCCGTTTCCAACTAATCCGATTTAACCCAATCGGTAGGTGTTATTAATAAGCAATCAGATGATTTAATTATCAAAGTTTCCAACTAATCCGATTTAACCCAATCGGTAGGGTGTCCATCCATTTGGCTTAGCTGAGTAGTATCTTGCTGTGTTTCCAACTAATCCGATTTAACCCAATCGGTAGGGAGCTTCCATCTTAACCCTGATGCTGTAAGGCGTCTAGAGGCGGTTTGCGAGGGGGTCAAATTTTCAAGTCGCAAATGGTAAAAAGTTAGTTGTAAAAATCGCCCAAAGTCTTACAGGTGAAAGTAGCGAGGCGGTTGACGAAACAAACAGGTTTTCAGCCATTGCTGTACCCCCTCGCATTCACCTATTTTAATGTCACTCTAAAAAACGATAGAACACAACTTACGCAAAAATAGCCTTGTAGAAACGTGCCATGGCGCGTCTCTACTTAATTTATTGAACCGCTCCTGAGCTAAGATTGCTCCTGTATTAGTAGAGTTCGCGTAAGTCCTATAGAGAAGAAATGGCAGAAAAAATCAAACCACTCAATGAGTCTTTTTGCTTGCAACCAAATATCTTCTACAGAACGAGTATAGAAGTAGTTTAATATTAAAGTGCGGCAAGAATCCATGCTCTCATAAGTGGTAAAATTTGAGTAACGCTCATCATGATGTCAGTTGCAACGACCCCGTTAGCCGAGTTTCTCTCTCAACCCAATATTGAGGCTTCCCCCGCATGGGAGTTAATTAATGGGAAAGCGCTGCAAAAATCGATGCCAACCCTTTTTCACTCGCGGCTACAACGTAATTTAGTCAATTATATAAATCGTCATACTGAGGAGTTTGAAGCCGTGCAAGAACTGCGTTGTATTGTAGCTCCTTACTCCCCAGTACCAGATATTTCTGTCATTGCCTGCGATCGCCTTGACAATGAAGATGGACCCCTAGAGGGAGCGCCAGACTGGTTAATTGAAATTCGCTCTCCCGACCAAAGCACCCTAGACTTACAGAACAAAATTCTCCACTGTCTTAGCAATGGAACGCAACTAGCTTGGCTAATAGATATAACTCGCCAACAGGTTTGGGTATGGCTTGGAGATGACCTACCCCTCGTTTGTTCCGCAGAAGACATTTTACCAACTTTAGGCGAGTTACCTGAGCTTACAGTCAAGGCGGTGATGGCTATGACTCGCAGGCACAGCTGAATAGAAAGGCAAAAATTAGGTTTAAATTACCTCGTCTACAGATCCGAGATGAAAATCAACAGGTATGGTAAAGCTAAAATCCTTACTCTAAGAGAGATACAATTACTTTTCAACGTAGGATTGCAATCCGACCGTGACTGAAACAAATAATGAAGTCAAAATCAGCATAAATGCACAATAAAATGCCAGAGCAGATGTATGGTATTCATTAAGTAATAGTTCTCCACTCTTACTGAGTGTAGAGTCAGGTATAAAATTTGTAGAGATCATTCCTGTATAGTGCATCAATGAAATTGTGAAACCCATTAACAATGCTGGAAAAATTTTTCCGTGTTTTTCTATGCGACTTTGGCGTAAAAAGTTTAAATTAATATAATATCTCAGTGATAGATATGATGCCAAAAATGCAACGACGATAGATAATATAACCAGAAAATAATTATAGCTAATTCTTGCATGCATCATCATTGCTGCCATACCTGTATAATGCATCAACGATATGCTGCTCGCCAGAATTAAAGAACTTATTAACAAACGCTTTTTAGAAGGAGGCTTCATTGTTTTGGAAATGAGCAGAGAAAATGCTACGCCTGATCCAAGTGCCGCCGGTAAAATCGATAAAATAGTGATGAAAATGTCATAATTTACCTCTTCTGTTGTTGTGAAAGCTTTCATTCCTATAAAGTGCATTGTCCAAATCGTAAGACCCATCAATATGCCCATGATTAATGCCGTAAATCTAGCATCATTTTCTTTTTGGGTAAACGAAGGCAAAAAAGCCAGTACAGCATAGGAACCAATTATTGCCATAAGGACTGAGAGCGCAACAAAGTTGAGATTGTAAGAGATTTGCATTCTTTTTTACCTGAAAAAGTAGGTATAGGCTCAATAATCAGGGTTAATACATACCCCTGTCAAGGTGCTAATAACCAGATAATAATTCCATGATTTCTCACCAACTATAAAAGAATGGGATTTAAAAACTACTAAAATGTATAGACGGTAGGCATTTCAGCAATTATTAACTATGACGGAGCAAACATAGCCAACCTGTCACAAGATCCAAAGTAGCCTGCAAAACCCTTAAACTACATGGTTTTTCACAATTAAAAATGTTTTTCGTGAGTTCGCTATGAACGCAGGGCGATAAAACCCAAGCAGAGATGGCAAAACTTTGAGACGCTCAAGTTAGCAATTGCCTTGGGCGAGCTTCGCGCTCCTCGCTCGTCGTCGGTCAGGTAGGCGCGTGCGATCGCTTTTAAACTCGACTGTGTGTTGGGATAGTGCTTGTCATTCTGCCATTTCATAAGTTACTTATATTCGCAAGACATAATTGAGAAAAAACAATTTCTCATTCGTCTTTACCTCGTGCCTACCTTCATCGTGACTTGAAAGACTTCTGAAAATCTGTAAACGCAAAGGTGTGACAAAGAAGAGTTTTACCAAAAATACCCTGGTTCGATATTTGTTTGGCGGGTAGAAGAATCGTACTTTAGTAAGTATTCGCGGGCGATCGCTTCGTTTTGCCGTAATGTTTGCACTTCCTTTTCGCCAATTTCGGTGTCGGTAGATAGCAGAATCACCTGATGACTGGCACTGGGGAAATAACGTTCAACTAAGTTGCTGCGGTGGGAGGAATCTAAACGTCCCAAAGGAGTATCAATTGCCACTGGTAAGCGGTATCCGGAAACACGGGCTAATCCCCAGAGGAAGGCGATCGCTAAGAGTTGTTTCTCGCCTGCGGAAAGGCGATGCTTTGCAACAGGTAGAGATTGTAAGTCATACAAGGATAGGCTAAAGTTATGAGTGTCTATTGCTACACGATGCACTAAATCAGATTTGTGCAGAAGATAGCGGAAACATTCTGTGACTTCCACTTCTAACTTATTAAGTTTTTTCAGGGTAAGGCGTTTACGAAAAAGTTTGAGTGTTTCTTGGACTTTAGCAGATGCGGTAATTATGTGTTCTTTGTTATAGCGCTCAATAGTTTGCTCGCCATATTGTTGTAAATCTTTTTTTGACTTTTCAATTGCTGCGGTCAATTCAATCACACGACGTTGGGCTGTTAAATTTGCTGCTTTCGCTTCAGCTACTTGATTTTGTGCTTGTCTGAGTGTATTCTCTAGCTTTTGATATGTTTCTGGTGAGGCGGCAGTCTGCAATTGTCTTTCTAATGTATCAATTTCTTCTTGCTTGTTGTTTAAAAGTTCTATTTCCTTTTGGACAGCTATTCTTGCTGTTTCTAAGGAATAACTATTAATCTTATTAAGTAAATTGATGTTTTCTGCATCTGCTAATAACCATATTTCTTCTTTCTCTAGTTCAATCGCTCTATTTTCTTCATGAATCAAAAACTTGATTTTGTCTAACTGTTCTTCTAAAATACCCAGTTGTGCAATCTTATCAACTAAGCGTTTATCTCGTTCTTGCAGTATATCTAGTGCTAATTTTGTCTGTTGACGGTAAATTTCTTTTTCGGCTGTGTTTTGTACTTGAGAAAGTAAAGGTTGAATCAACGCTAATGGTAAAACATCAGCCGCTAAATCACACATGTAGGCGCGAACTGACTCTATTTCCGCAGTTTTTTGCGTTTTCTGCTTTTCTAACTGACTGCGATCGCCTGCAATTTTACCACCTTCGGAAATGAATTTATCTAATGCTTTTGAAGATTGAGACTCGGCTTCTTTGAGCTTTTCTTGTAGAGACGTAACTACTTTTATTTCGACATTATATTGCTCTTGCTCGTGTCGTAACTTCTGTTCAATTTCCTCAAGGTTTGCTAAGTCTTTTGTATCAACCAGTTCCTTGCGTTTGCGGTTCACTAAAATTTCTATATCATCTGCTAAACGTTCTGCTAATTCTAATCCTAAAAGCCCACTAATGGCGTCCACAACAATCTGTGGCGGTATTTCCTGTTCTGCTAATTCTTTTACTTGTTCCCCATCAAAGAGAAATAAGTTAGAAATTCCTAAGGGTAGTATATTTTCAATATATTCATCCCAAATACTAACTAATGAGTCAATCCCCCATGTTTTATCTTCTTCACTAAAAATTCCTAAACTGTCTTTACCATCTTTTGGGTTTTTTGACCAGGTTCTGACTATTCTATATTTGACGGGTTGGGCGTTTTCAATGTGTTCAAAAGCCAATTCAATCTGAGTTTTTTCAAATGGTTGAGTATGACTATTGACGCATTGCTTTAAAAAATTATCATAACTCAAATTACCACGGGTAGAACATTGGGCGCGATGTCCGTAAAGCGCCAGGCGAATCGCATCCATTAATGTTGTTTTCCCTCCTCCGTTCATCCCTCCTAGGAGGATAATGGGGCGATCGCTATTCTCTCGTGGATCAAGATTGATGACTTGACGACCACTGTAAGGACCAAAGTTTTGCAGTACGAGTTCAAGAAATATCACTGTATGTAACAAATAAATGTTGGATTTTTCATTTGCTATATGTCATTTTTCCCGTGTAAAAAACAAGTGCAAATGATTCTATTTATTTCTAACCACCAACTTGGTATCTTGTAGCGTTCCTCAATGAGTCGTGAAAATTATTTTGAATGAACCGCCAAGACGCCAAGAACGCTGAGAAAAGAAAGAGAGAATTTTACAAATGATGGGCGGGTTACTATATATTTAGGTAGGGGTGTAAAATTAAAAAAGTTCCATGCCTATTTTTTGAATTTAATATTTTTCCAAGTTGACTGTTGGGGAGTGGATTCAACAGATAAGTTATTTGGAGATTCTACAGTCAGCTGTTCTGTGGTAACATCTCCTAAGGTTAACTGTTTGACTTTTTCTACATCAATTTTATCAACAGCTTCTTTTAAATCTCTTTTCAAGTGAGCATTTTTGATCGCTTCCTCTCGAGAACGGGAACTCGTTTCAAAACATTTTTCTAATGCATCGTATATTCCCCGGCGCGACTTTTTATGATATTGATATTCAGTGTTCAAGAGTTTTGCCATGAGTTCTAAGTGCATGACATCATCATCACAGATTTCTTCTAGAACAACCCATTCATCGCTACCAAGCAAGCTTTTTCCAGCATGAGGACGCGGGTCAATAAAAAGTTCGCCTGTTGCTTCCTGGTGAATCCGGGGTAAACTATCATCAAATTCGTGTTTTTCTTCTAACCAAATACGTCGAATTTCACTTAATTCTTCTGTAGTAATCAGGTTTATATCTTGCATATTTTCTGGGGAAGTCTGACGAATTTGTGTTTGCGCTTCCAAGACTCGTTTTAACCAATACTCGCGCCAATATTTAGTATAGGGACCTGGTATTGGTTCTACTGAGATTGCCCCATCGATATTACGCTCAAAGAGTTGGACATTTCCCCAGATACGTCGGAAGTCTCTTTTATCACGGTCATTTTCAATATCTAATTCATTCCGAAGACTCAGTAGTGGCTGCATCCATTCTTTTTCTTGGTCATTTTGGATCATCGCTTCCATTGATTTATCCTTACTCACCATTGTGCAAACCCAGCAGCCAAACCGAGAATCGCCACAACTTGGAGTGGAGGTATCAACAACTAAAGGACATTCATTGTCTGCTGTCGCACCTCGGTACAGATTGAATAATTCTTTATTGCTGCGTCCCCAAGGATTTTCACACTGATTTAAGTAGATCCAAACATCATTGTTACTCCAGTCTTCAATAGGGCTGTAAATGAGAGAGTTGGGTAGACTGGCATTTGGACTGAGGCGATCGCGCACCCTACCAATTTGATGTTTTTGCATGGTAGCAGCACGTTTGCTGCTTTCAGCTTTGCGAGTCCCCAAAACAAGAATTGTTTCGCCGTTTGCTCTCACCATCTCACGGATGAAATGGTTAGCTGGATTGATTTTCAAGCGTTGAGTACACCAGCGAAACTGGTTACGCGGTGCTGGGTAGCCTTTGCCAATCAAGTTCACCCAAAATGTGTCTTGAACTACTGGTTGAAGCAAATGAGCTTCAATTGGTATTCCCTGATCCGTTGCTGCGGACTTCAGCGTTGAGATAGATTTACGAACCCAGGCAGAGACGACAGGATTTTCTACCAGTGTGTCTGTTGTAATAACATGGATTGTTTTGGTTCGTTTTTCTGGAGCAAGAGTTGCGATCGCATTCCAGATCAGTTGCAATACAGCGCTGGAATCTTTACCCCAAGAGACTCCTATAATCCAGGGGATCGCGTCTAAGCAATATAACTCTTGGATTTCAGTAGTCAGAGCTTGGATATCGTCCACCAACTCTCCCACAGTACGGACATGCTTAGTTTTGTTCTCTGGCTGATGTGCTGTAGCCATTTCTCTCGTTCCTCTGAAAACACTGACTGCTATTCGCTCTTCTCATGTATACTGCAAAGCCAACCCTAGTATTGTCAACTTATAGTTTTTAAAAACTTATCTGTATATGTTTATGATAAACGTTAAAGTTTTTAACTCGTCATATGACACAAAGCGCATCTAACCCGAAGACAGATCACAAGAGCGAATACCTTTCAGAAGAAAACAGCGATCAACAGGTACTTGCCTCACTACTTGATAAATTGCTTGAGAAAAAGGATCGGATTCTCGTCCAGAAAACAGAGATGGGTGGTATCGAAGCTTATATAGGCTCTACCACTTTAGAGTGGTTTGCTTCACGGGTTCGCTTTGCATCTGCTTTACCTCTATTACAGCAAAAGTATAATCCAGAAACAGATAATGTGGAGATCGACGCGGAAAGTATTGATGAAATTCAGCAACGCCCCCTTGATTGGTCACGTCAACTACCTCTAGTACAGTATTTAGCAGCCCGGAGAAACCATAAGTTTCCACCTGTTCTCGTAGTGATTAATCAGCCTTGGGTAGATAATCTTAAAGCTACTGAGTGGGACGGTGAAGGACAATCTACAAAATCTACTACCGATTTTACGCCATTGGATAAAGATGGTAAATTCGGTATGCTCGACGTATCTGAGGAAAATGCGACCATTTATGCCCTAGATGGTCAACACCGATTGATGGGGGTGCAGGGACTGTTAGAATTGCTGAAAACTGGCAAACTTCAGCGTTACAAGAAGGATAAATCCCCGGATAACACCTTCATTACAGTAGAGGACTTAATTGAGCATTACCGAGTCGAGCCTGCTTACCTAGAAAGCTTGCCAAAGGAAAAAATTGGTATTGAATTCATCTGTGCTGTCGCAGCTGGAGAAACGCGCCTTCAGGCAAGGAGACGAGTGCGATCAATGTTTGTTCATGTTAACTTAATGGCTGAACCCTTAACCAAAGGTCAGATAGCACAACTTAATGAAGATGATGGATTTTCAATTGTCGCCAGAAAAATCGCCACTATCAATCCACTTTTAGAACAGCGCCCTGATCGTCAACCTCGTGTTAATTGGAATAGTGCGACGGTTGCAGCAAAATCAACTGTTTTGACAACGCTACAAGCTCTCAAGGAAATGTCTGAGAGATACTTGGGGCAAAAGTTTCCTCACTGGAAACCTTTGGAAAAAGGTCTCATTCCCATGCGCCCAGAGCATGAAGAATTAGAAGAGGGTATTCAGGAATTTCACAAGCTCTTCGATTATTTAGCAACCTTATCAAGCTATAAAATTCTCGATTACGAGGATACGCCTATATTGCGACGGTTCAGCTTTGAGAAGGAAGGCGGTGAAGGAAATATACTTTTCCGTCCTGTTGGTCAAGTTGCATTAGCGCAAGCTCTCGGTACTTTGGTATTTAGAAATAGTTTCTCCCTAGAAAACATTTTTAAGAAGCTTCGTAAGTTCGACAGGGAAGGAGGTTTTCGAGGTATGGAATATCCAAAATCTATATGGTATGGAGTTTTGTACGATCCAAACAAAAAGCGCGTGCAGGTTGCTGGACGTGATCTGGCAACGAGGTTATTAATATACATTTTGGGTGGTATTCAGGAGAATGTCGAACGTGCCAAACTCCGCAAGGATTTGGCTACAGCCAGAACTGTCGAAAATAAAACAATCGGTTTTGATGGTAACTTCGTCGAACCTCAGGAAGTCGGACTTCCACCGATTCTGTAATTACTTTTGACAAATCTTAAAATCTAGTCCTTTGTATATTTTAGGTCGGGAACGTTTCAAGTATGGCAAACTAAATTTATTTGTTGACTTCCAGCTTTGTGGTTTTCACTGAGTACATTTAAGACAATGGTATCATATTATATTTGGTAGCATCTGCCAAATTGTATGAGTAGTTGTATGGCACAAATAAATAAGGATAGTAATAGTGGTTTTCCATCTGAAATGGATGCTCAGTTTAGGAAATTGATTGAGCCGATCTTCTCAGAGTATTACCGAGAACGATGCTATCCTGGGCTTATTTTTACGCAGGGAAAGCGGACTATGCTGCAAATAAACGTCCCTGCTAGAGATTTGCCTGCTCTTCTTCAAGCTAAACCATCTATTAACAACGATCCTGACACTGGAAAAAATCGTCCAGAAGTCCAAGGTCATGCGAATGAAATCAAAGAATATATAAAAGAGCGCTTCCGAAAAGGAAAACCTTGGATTTTAGGTACATTGACTGCAAATGTAGCTCCAGACAAAGTTACTATCATCGAATTGGGTAGGGGTATTTGTATAGTTGTCATCAATCGTGAAGTTAAGTTAGATATTACTGATGGACAACACCGCAAACGTGCTATTCATGAATTGATAGAAGGTGCTGACAGTCAGGTAGTTGCTAATGATGATTTTCCTATTACTCTGGTTTTAGAAGGTGGAGATAGCCAGTGTCAGACAGATTTTAGAGACATGGCTCAAACCAGACAACTCGATAAATCGTTGTTACTGTCATTTGGCGAGTTTTCCGGTCAAGTTGGCATTACTAAAAACTTGATAGACAAAGTTCCAATGTTTTCCGGTAAAACAGAAAAAATTAAAGCATTACCTTCAAGTAAACATAAGCTAATTTATACTACTAATTACATAGCTAAGTTAGTAAGCTGCGTTTTTGCTGATGACCCAAGCAATAACCTGCAAGATTATGATGTTGATGAAGCCTCTGAGTCTTTGATTAATTGTCTAAATAAATTTTTCTCCGAATGCAGCAATACGCAGGGTATTTTTGATCAAGATGTTGAAAAACTAACTGTTTATGAAGTCAACGCTTTCAAGGAAGATTGTTTACTAGGGGTGAGTGTAGGGCTGGAAATTTTGGGAAGATTGCTGCACTGCACTTATGTAGCAGACGGTTATTACTTTAATGAAGAGAAAGTTTCTCAACTTGCACAGCTAGATTGGTCAAGAGAAAACCCACTTTGGAAAGATAATGTAGTTAGGATTGACGCCAAGCCAAAAAATCCAGATCAACCATATAAAATATCAGTTGGTGCAGGCGCTGTAGCGACAGCAGTTAAGATAGTCAAAATGCAACTGGGATGGCTATAAGGTTCAGTTAGTCGCGAATATCGGAACCACTCAAGCTCCTCGCACTCGAGTTGAGTCCCAACTTGAGCATTTTCTAACACAGATTCTATATAACGTTTTAAGTTGAACGTTTGTAGGTTCCATATCTCATAGGTAAAATTATTCCCATTAGGAAGATCTCCCAATGCCAATATCGGCAGCAGGACATCATTTCTCTCAGTGATCACTGAAGCTAAAGTGAACAGCGTATTTAAATTCTCTTTAAAAGTTGCAATCGGTGGCGCTTTCGTGGCGGCACTCTTTCGCTATACCCACTTAGATCAAAACCTCTTTTATTACCCAGCTTTTGGCATCTACTGATCGATAAACTCTCAGAATCGCTGAAAACTGCTCGTTTACTTATGCTTATAAAGATAAAATTAAGGATAAAATATATAAATAGATTTACATGTCCAATATTTCTGGGATTATTTGGATTGTCTTAGAATTCGTAATCCTAGGTATCCTTTTTTTGAGTGAACCGCCCGTGACTTGGTTTTGGTTGGTGCTGTTCATAGTAATTTTCTTTTACCTTGTAGAACGGATCTGGAGCCAACAGTAAATACAATTAACTTTTCAAAAAAGGTCTAATGTGGATGTCAGTTACCTCAGCAGTTCGGGGTAAACTAAGAGCGTTAATGACTGTAGCAGCTAAGTCTTCTGGTTGCAGTAAGCTATGAGGATTGTAGGCTTTACCTTCGGTATCACAAATCGCTTCCTGCATAGGACTAGCAGTACGTCCAGGAAACACGCTAACGACACGCACTCCTAAAGAGTTGACTTCCCATCGCAGACTATCGGCGATCGCCTTCAGTGCGTGTTTAGTAGCCGCGTACTGTCCGACACCTGCCTTAGCCGTTAACCCTGCACTTGAGTTAATGAAGACAATTTGTCCTTGACAAGATATCAGCATGGGGAGCAAAGCTTGTGTCAGAGCATAGGGAGCGCGAACATTTGTGCGGTACTGCCAATCAAACTCTTCAACTGAAGCAGTTTTTACTTCCCCTAAATAAATAACACCTGCACTATGGATAAGTAAGTTAACCTGTCCAAAATCTGTTTCCAAACTTGTCTTGAACTTCTGAATGTCTTCGTCTAGATCTAAATCTAACTGGTAGCATACAACTTGTGGAGATGTTTCTTCAGCAATTTTGGCGATCGCTAATAACCGATCTAACTTACGGCCTAAAAGGCAAAGTTTTGCACCAGCTGCCGCCAGTTCCAAGGTGATCGCTTTGCCGATCCCACTGCTTGCTCCTGTCACAACGGCAACTTGATTTTTGAACACTGCCATGCTTTTTTGTAGATTGTTAGTTGTTATGGGTTCAATATATATAGAAAAGTAAGCGCATTGGTGTAAAAAAACTTGCCATTTATTTCAAAGGTTCGTAGTTGCTCTAAGCGCGCTGAAGCGCAACTACGAACAAATTTTTTCAATGACTAATAGCTAATAGCTACTTGTTATTTTAACAAATCAAACTGTTGCAATGTATCTGCTGTTTTCTTAATCAAATCAAATTCTAAACCAGATTTTTCCGAAATATCCAGTAGCGTGTGCTCACCATCAGATAAGTTTAAAATCCACAACATTGCCATCTCAGTTTTCTTTGTATCAGTCAATCCTCCAATCGCGCTATATAAACCTCTTTTCCCTAACTGTGGTTCACATTTAGGGTTTTGGTTGACATATTTTCGATTGTTCTCAATAATTTGTATAACTGACAAAATTTTGTTAAGTGAATCGGCAAGGGCTTGGGGTTGGACAAGATCTAGATTGTCGGCTGATGTATGATATTGAGGATACGTTCCGTGAGGCGATCGCATAAAACAACCTACAGGCAAATTAAATCCCGGTGAGCAAAACTGACGTTCGTCATACCCATAGGGAGAAAACTCCTGTATTTCATAATCTTGATTAGATTGCTTCAATACATGAATCACAGCCTTATCAATATCCGCATCACCCCGACGGCTTTTTTTGTAGTGAGACTTGCCTGTATCCCCTAAACAAGTGAGAACTAAACCATGTTTGATTTTGTCAACCTGAGTTTCGTTTTGCGCCAGCCAAGTAATAGAACCAATAGTTCCGGGAATAAAAATGAAACGGTAAGAGAATGAGGGAGAAATTTGGCTGAGATGTTTAGCCAGGAATGTTGCCAAGGCAATTCCCGAAAGATTATCATTAGCAAGTGACGGATGGCAGGCGTGGCATGAAATCAAAACCTCATCCTCTTTTTCTCCTTTAATGTAATACTCGCCATACGATAAATGACCATTTTCTAAGGAAGAATCAATACACACTTCATACTCTTCATCTTTCAGTTCTAATAATTGATTGTGGCTCAGACAGAAACCCCAATTCTCTTTATAATATGAAGTTCTGTAAGGAACCCAATCAGGACGATCAGGTAGTGTAAATAGATGTGCCTTCAAATCATCTAAAGGCATTTTTGTATGAATAGGTGTACTATAATTCAATACATGAAGATTAGATTTATGAAAATCTACAATCTTTTCACCTGCGGAATTTTTAATATAAGCATCTCTGATATTCCATTCTCTAGGAACAGTCCAATCAAATACTTGCGTTCCAGTTGGAACCTCATGCATGGCTAAAGGAATATACTGTTGCAGAATATGCAGTGTTTTCCGGATACCATCGCCAGTTATACTACGGCAAAGAGGATATAAATTAGATATTAACTCATAAACTTCATGGCTAACGTCATTCACGTTAACGCTCATGCCCAGATCGGTTGTATGCACGTTGTTCACCTATAGTTATAATATCATCACCATGAAGCATTCAGCTATCAAAGTTTAGTGGTCAGTGCTAGAACTCAAATGTGTAAACCTTATCCTCAAATATAAATCTCGTAAGTCATGTAAGCTATTTGCTGAATGCTTACATCGGCATTTCTATCATAGTATTGAAAAATTATCAATATTTTCTTTTATGAAAGCTTTAAAAACTTTTTAAAGCGAATTTATAATTGTAGCGGTCATATAGGACTCCTCTTTGATTTTTGAAAAAACGACCTACTTCCCAAGAGTGACAAAATCGAAGGTAATGCAATTTTTTATATCCTGCTTGCGGTTTGAACAAGAGCGAATGTTGCTTGATGATTTACCCGTATGGCAGACTGTGTAATCACGTTTTCAACGTTGGAAACGTTCATGGAGTATGACAAAGGATTCATGAAAAGCTGCGTCGGCAAGTACAATATAAGACCCCTACCCCCACAATCGTCGTCCAGATGAACCGTTTAATTTCTGATGAGCATCTTGTAACAAAGCTGGAATCTCCAAGTTTTCCGGACATCGGGGTATACAGTCGCCGCATTCAGTGCAATGGTTCGCTTTCATTCCTGGGAACCAGTGACCTGCGTTTTCAAACATCTGGTAGCGATATTTACCGAAATCACTCATATCATACGCTACAGCTAGATTCCGTAGCCGAAGGACTTCGGGGATATTGATATTTTCCGGGCAGGGCAAGCAAGCGTAACATTGACTACACTTATCTGTGGCAAGGGCAGTTGATTGGTGATTTTCTAAACGATTGAAGACAGTTATTTCCTCTGGGGTTAACTCTCCATCGCGATCGCCAACTCTCCTCGGTTCTACTAATTCATTTGGGTTTGCAGGTCCGATGCTAAGAGTGGTAATCCGGGGGTCGCTGAGTAAAAAACGGTAGTTTAACTCCAGAGGAGAAAAAGGAGCGCAAAGGTCTTGCAACTTTTGAGGTGGGGTATATAAGCGTCCGCCCTTATCTGCGGGTGAAATGATAAAAACGCCCATGTCTTTTTCATAAGCCCGTTGAATTGCTGCTGCATTCCGTTGAAAAAAATAGTAATAATGCAGATTGACAAAATCAAATAAATCTGTATGGATGGCTGCGAGAATGACTTCTAATGAACCGTGGGTGGAAAAACCAACGTGTCGTACTCGACCATCAGCAACCGCTTCTTGGACTGCCTGCATATATGAACCGCTTAATACCCAGTTAAAATGTTCCCAGGTGTTTAAGCCATGAATCGCGAGGCAATCAAGATAATCCAGCTTTAATCTTTCTAGAGATCCATTGATGCACCGACGCATTGTGTCCGCATCAGATGTGGGCGAGATTTTAGTGGTGATGTAAAGTTGGGAACGAGGTACTTGCAACCCAAGATCAATCGCCCTGCCAAGAAACTCCTCACTTTTACCATAACCTCTGGCAGTTTCTATATGATTAATCCCTTGCGCTATGGCTTGTTGAATCGTCTGCCATGCATTTTCAAAAGAAGCCAGATAGCGCATTGTTCCCAAGGAAAACACGGACAAGCGCAAATTTGTTTTCCCAAAGCGTCGGTATTGCATCTTGATGAATTTTGGATTTTAGATTGTGGATTTTGGATTAGAAGATGGAGATTTAGTTTCAAATGACACTAAGAGCTTAAATACAAGCCTAATCAAAAATCGCAAATCGCAAATCTAAAATTGTTAACTTTCGCTACTGCCAAAGCGCTTGATCAAATCCTCAGGTCGGAGATTGGAGATAAAGTCACGGAAGGCTTGTTGTTCGGCTTCATCTGCATCCCGATCAACGGGAATGGAAGCATCGGCAATGACTTCTTCCATAACCCAGATGGGAGTATTAGTACGCAGGGCAATAGCGATCGCATCGCTGGGACGAGCATCAATTTCTTTTTTGACCTCGCCTTGTTGGACGATCAACGCTGCATAAAATGTGTCCTTTTGTAAAGAATGAATGATCACGCGTTCCAAAGTTACGTTCCATGCTTCTAGAATATTTACCATGAGGTCATGGGTTAACGGTCGAGGGGGCTTCTGATTATCAAGTGCGCCCATAATTGCTCTTGCCTGTTCTTGACCTATGTAGATAGGCAAAGCACGGCGGTCTGAAGCATCTTTCAGAAGTACAATTGGGCTGCGGGTTATGGCATCTAATGCTATGCCAGCGACTTTCATTTCAATCATTGGCTAAGCCTCTACAATGCTTTGAACACTGTTTGCTAGTCTGTAACAAATCATACGCCTGTTTTAACCTAATAGGGACTTGAAGAAACATATGTCTTTATTCTCTATAATTGCTTCTATTAAACCCCCAAATGCTAGCCAACACCAGAGTAAGTCAAACTAGTCTAATTCAACAATAATCTACCTATTCAAGTATGCCTTGTGATAGATGCGTGTGTGGTGAAATTCTTTTATATATATGTAAAAAAATATACTCAAAAGCTTAATTAAATGGTGATATTTACTAGTTAATTTTAGACTAAATTAGGCGATAACTAGAGTTAGTTTTGCAAAAAAGCCGTGTTTACAGGATTAATCCAAGCATTAGGAACTGTCAAACCTCTTACAGGAGATTCTTGGCAAATTACGTGTGTAAAGTCATCAGCTTCAGTAATGCACGATCTTGCTGTCGGTGATAGCGTTGCCGTCGATGGCGTCTGTTTGACGGTAGAAGATGTTTTAAAGGACGGATTTATCGCTACTGCTTCACCAGAAACGCTACGTCGAACGACTTTAGGACAAGAACAAATAGAACAGAGGTATGTCAACTTAGAAGCGTCGCTACGTGTTGGCAGCAAAGTGGGTGGTCATTTTGTGATGGGACATGTGGACGGCATAGGTCAAATGCTTTTGGTAGAACAAACGGCCACATCTTGGGAAATGACGTTTACTGCATCTGTTGATATAGCTTGCTATATTGTCCCTAAAGGTAGTATTGCCGTGAATGGGATCAGCCTCACAGTTGCCGAATATCAACCAGAAACAATGCAATTTAAGGTAGCTGTCATTCCCCTTACCTATGCCGAAACAAATTTATCTTATTTGAAAGCAGGCAGTTGGGTGAACTTAGAAGGGGATATTCTTGGTAAGTACGTAGAAAAATTTGTGAACTTTGATAAAGGCAATGCTGAAACAGATCGTCAAATAACCCCCTCATTTCTATCAGAACATGGCTATTTATAAAAGGGAAGAGTCAGGAGTGATGAGTTAAAGACTTCAACTCCTAACTCCTGACTCTCTATCAGCTGCCAGGTTGTTGAACTGCCTGGGCTGTGTGTAAAGTTTGGACAAGTTGATTGAGCGCGTAGTCCAATTGAGTGGCCGGATCAACCGCCACCCAACCTTCAGGTGTGAGTTGACGCATTTCAAAATGCAAGTGGGGACCTGTAGAAATGCCGGTGCTACCTACCAGTCCAATCACAGTGCCTTTTTGTACGACTTGACCGGGTTGGACAAGGATTTGCGACATGTGACCATAGAGTGTTTGTTGAGCGTTGGTATGGTTGATGATTACAGTTAAACCGTACCCGCCTACCCAATCAGCGATCTCTACTTGACCAGTGTTAGCAGCCAAAACAGGCGTTCCTATCGCTGCACCCAAATCTGTTCCAGAGTGGAAACGCTGATCGCCTGTGATGGGATGTACGCGCCAACCAAATAAAGATGTAATGGGGGCTGGGACAGAAAGTGGAAACATCATCCCCAACACACCAGAGGCAATCTTCGCACCGTAGCCACCATCAAAGGCAACTTGCGGCAAAGTTGATGCGAGTGGAATATTGTAAGCTACAGTACTAGGACGGGGTGCAAGGTTGTCAGCTGTCATTGGTGCTGGCAAAGTACCGCTTGTTGGGACTGGAATACTAGCAGCCGAATTAACCGTTGTTGAGGGGGTTAAATCTTTAGGGATAAACCGATTGGGGTGATATTCGCTTTTTGTAATACCACCATAAGCAATTCGATTAAGGCGTCCTCCATTATTACTTTGTACACGAGTAGCAATTCGATTGAGCCGCCCTCCATCGTTATTTTCTTGACGAACGGTATTTCGAGTTGGATGCCATCGAGTATTGTTTTCGTTTGTAGAAACACTACTATGAACTGGTAAAACATCTGCCAAATGAACGTTTTCGCTTCTTCTAATCCAACTGGGCACTTGATTATGTTGCTGAGTGTCGTTATTAGCGAGTGGTTTAGCACAAAGACTGCTCGATACACCTTGCCCTAATATCGTTCGACAACCACCAGAGCGTTCTGTGATCACAACTGAATTGGGTCCCACATACTTTTGTGTGGCACCATTGCTGTAATCGGTAGGGTCAATCAGAGCGTTGTTATAATCTTTAGGTTTACTAGTGGTTGCACTAACGGTGCTATTACTCTGTGTCGATTGAGCTGCATGTTCTACTTTTTCTGGAGTTAACTGAGGCGTGGTAGGTGTGGCAATTTCTACCTTTGGTTTGTCAACTCTTGTGATTGTGAGACTATAATGTGGAGCGTCTAACTTTGCTCTCAATCTTCTCGCTCGTGTCTCAGGAACCGAAGCTTCTAACGGACGTCTTGATCTAATAACAACCGTTGGTTGCGAATCTTCGTTCTTAGGTTGATGTCGTGCTGGCTGATGAGAAATTTCTCCACCACCCAATCTTTGTCTGAGTCTAGCTCGGCGTTGGGCAAATTCGTTCTGCGATCGCTCAGATTCTTGTGCAGGATGATCTTTTTTGAGTTTATTAACAACAGATGGGTGAGCATTTTCCACTGTCGGAACTATATTATCTATTGGGGCATCTGTTTGGGCAAATACGAAACCGCCGCTTAGCAGGCTAAAACTGCTCAGCCAACAAAGGCTCTGTGCTGGCAGCGATCGCCGCCACACAGAACGAATATTGAGGTGAGCCATTCGGGCAGGAGATCCGTCGTGTTGGGTTTGGTTGTGCTGCGTCATTGGTTCTCTTGTGTGACTAGCCTAAACTGAATCATCTCAGTACTTTTCCTACTAAGATTTAAATTTTAAGGGCAAACAGTAGAAGTTAATCAGAAGATTTACTGAAGTTGGGTTTTCCTGACACTTATGAGTGAATGTAACCCAAACTGATTGTACCGGGCTGGAGGTAAATTTCTGGTGAACTTACTGATAATGATTCTTGTGTCTCCATACAAATCCGCAAATCTCCAGTCGTTGTTACACCGACTACAGTGCCAGCAAAATTGTTGACATGAACGCGATCGCCAATATTTGTTAGCAACTCTAGATAGCGAGATAATATGATATTCACTCCTTCAAATAAGAGGCACTGTATACCGGATTCTATTCCTTGCAAAACTTTAGCAGTTAACATCTCTAAACTAGAAATTGGCTTTGGATAAACGCATGCTTGCCACGTTTCCAAATTGATACCAGTTTCAGGGACTGAGTTTGCCCAGTTAATGCCAACACCGATCACCGCTTGGGTAATGAGTCCGCCATGAACTTTGGTTTCTGTTAAAATGCCCCCTAGCTTGAGTTTGGTAGTTGTTTCCGCCCCCTGATTCATTGAAGTTAAGACGAGATCGTTAGGCCATTTAATTTCCACAGGAATGCCGCAACTACGCAATTGTTGGGCAATTCCCCATGCCGTCGCCAAAGTTATTTGGTAGCTGTTGCTAGCTGCCAATTTGGGGGAAATCGCCACTGATATATATAATCCTCCAATTGGCGAAATCCATTGACGACCCCATTGACCTTTCCCTGAAGTTTGTTGGGTAGCGATTACCGTACATCCCGCTTCTGCCCCTGAGTTAAGTAAGTCCCAGAGGATTTTGTTGGTTGAGGAGACGGTTTCAAAACAATGCACCTGAAACGGTAAATAGGCTCTCTCACGCCCTTCCAGGAGGGCTGCTTCCAGTTTTTGCTGCTTCAATTCCACAATAGTTTACTTAAGTCAAGCTAGTTCAAGTGAGGCATCAGCACTTCAGCACTTCAGTACTTCAGCACTCAAACGCCAGTATGACTTGTAGAATGCACGATTTAAGGCGTTTTGCACAATTTACTGTAGAAGTGCTAAATACTTACGTTAGGATGTATGGGCTGATTTTTATTTTCTTTCAGGGTTTGGTTGAAGATGCACTCTTGGCAATGGCGTACTTGGGAAGGACTGCCTTACCTCACAATAAGTCTACTGGAACCTTGGACTCACGGCTTTTTTACGCAGCAGTTTTGGCCTCGTTCTCCTGAAGATCTCACAAAGATACTGCATTCAGAAGCGGATGCTTTTCGCTTAAAACAGGTACATGGCAATACTGTCCTCACACCAGAAAATATTGCCAGTCAGTTAAACGGTGGCGAGGAGTTTTTAGAAGGTGATGGATTGGTGAGCAACCAACCGTTGCAGGCAGTTTGGGTAGCTTCTGCTGATTGTACACCCGTACTTATTGCGAATGAGAAAACCGGACAGGTTGCCGCAGTACATGCAGGGTGGCGTGGCACGGCAAAGAAGATTGTGCCACAAGCGATCGCCCAAATGCAATTACAAGGTAGCAAGTTAGAAGATTTGCGCATTGCAATGGGACCCGCCATCTCAGGTGAGGTTTATCAAGTCTCAGAGCAGGTAGCAGCAGAAATTGGCAGGAGTATTATATCACATGATAATGAAAAATTTATTGTGGATGCGTTACACGAGCTACCAAATTCACCTCTACTTCCCGATTCAGAACCAGGACGAGTACGATTGGATGTGCGACGAGTAAATTCAAGACAAATGGAAATGCTAGGTATCAGTACCGAACAAATTGCGATCGCACCTTATTGTACTTACAATTCAACAGAGCATTTCTTTTCTTATCGCCGGGAAAAACAGAAAAAAGTCCAATGGTCGGGGATTGTCAGCAAATAAATTCACACTTAAATCACGGGGATGTATTTCGGTTTTTAGAACAGTGAAAAATGTAGCGGAATTTGCCGATTAGGAACGACAAAATTATTAAAGCTACCTACTGCGTATAGCTCCCCTATCGAGAGCGATAAATTTTTGCGCGGACCGTCGGTCTATCTCCTGCACTTAGAACCTAGTATCAATGCCTTTGCTGCTGGGTTCTCTGCCAACACTGCTGTGATTGGAGTCACCCGTGGTTGTTTGGAACATCTTAACCGGGATGAGTTGCAAGGTGTCATCGGTCATGAGTTCAGCCACATTCTCAATGGAGATATGGGGTTGAATTTGCGTTTGGTAGCATTGCTGCACGGAATTTTGTTCATTTACCAGACTGGGCTACTCATCGTCTACTTTCGCAGTGACTCTGGTGACGACAACGAAGACAACAAAGATCAATCTTTATGGGTGTTTGGTTTGGCATTGATGGCGATTGGAGTTTTAGGATTAATTTGTGGTCGTTTGATTAAAGCCGCAGTATCTCGGCAACGAGAATTTCTTGCTGATGCTTCAGCAGTACAATTCACTCGCAACTCCGAAGGGATTTCTGGGGCACTGGAAAAACTGCAACGCATGGGTTCGCATTTAAATTCATCGGGTGCGGAAGCCGCCAGTCATATGTTCTTTGGGAATGCCCTGCAACTCTCCTTCTGGGAAGGTTTGTTTGCTACCCACCCACCACTGACAGAACGTATCCGTAGCATCCGTGGCTTGAAACCAGGCGATCCAATGCCATCTGCTGTTAGTAACGAGATGCATTCCCATGAGTCGCTAGCAATGGGTTTTGCAGGCAATACAACAGAACCATTGGCAGAAAACGTTGTCGCCCAGGTGGGAACGGTTGCTCCAAAGCATTTTGCTGATGCCCAAGAGTTGTTATCATCTTTACCAAAGTCTCTACGGTTGAGTGTACACAATCAGCAGAGCGCAATGGCGATCGTTTTTGCACTGGTGTTAGATCGCACTAATACTCAAATGCGCGATCGCCAAATTGCTTGGTTGCGCCAAGTACAACCAAGCGATTTGGTGGAGAAAACGCTCTCTCTAAGTAGCGAAATTAACTTGTTAGATTCGGGTATTCGCTTACCGCTTTTAGATTTGACAGTACCCGCATTGCGTCAAGGTTCTCCGAGAGATTGCCAACGATTGTGCATATGCGTCCAAGGTTTAATCACAGCCGGTGCAGTCTCAATGTGGGAGTTTGTGTTTCAGTTAGTCCTGTGGCATCGCCTCCAACCTTGCTTTGCTCCACCTTCCCCTCAAACAGTACAATTCACCTCAATCGAACAGATTTGGTCGGATTGTATCTTGCTACTTTCGGCACTAGCACAAGTCGGACAATCTCAACCTGAGACTGTTGCTTATGCATTTCGTTCTGGAGTGTTTAGACTTCCGGGCATTGGACAACATGAAGCTCCGCAAGCACCAATCGCCTGTAACTTCGCCGATGTGAAGAAAAGCATTGATCGCTTGTGCCTTGCCAGTCCTAAACTTAAGCAAGCGATCGTTGATGCCTGTGCCCACACAGTACTCGTAGATCGTCAAGTTTCTCCCAACCAAGCGAATTTGCTGCGGGGAATCGCCATGACACTCGATTGTCCAATACCTCCGTTTTTAACTAAAGCGGCGATCAGGTAAACACGGTATGCTTAAGAACCTGCAGACTTAATTAAGTGTATGGGAAATTACTGACTTGGCTTAGCCTGCAAGAATTGACCTCATTTTAGTAGGGGAAATGTCAATGAGAAAAAATTTTACAGAAAACAACACTTGCGCCGCACTGCTGTATTTAGTAATGAATGATACTCCTCATTCTGAACGCGATAAGCACCAAACCTCTCCAAATGAGGATTCATCATTTGGGCATCAAACAGTACAAATTGCTGATCTCGTAGCCGTTGAACCAACTTCACCATTGCCGTCTTAGATCCTTCAGAAATGTGGTAGAACATCGACTCCCCAATAAAAGCACCACCGATGACAATCCCTAGAATTCCTCCAGCCAGTTCATCCCCCAACCAAGTTTCAAAACTGTATGCCCAACCAGTCTGATAAAGTTCCCAGTAAATTTCTTGTAACTCTTGTGAAATCCAAGTTGTTTCCCGGTTAGCACATCCAGCTACCACAGCCTCGAAGTCGCGGTTAATTGCCACAGTAAAACGTTCTTGATTAAGAACGCGCTGTAAAGATTTTGGATAGCGAAATCGCTCATCTAAGGGTATGAGAGTATGAGCGCGACTGGAATACCACTCCAAGACATCATTCTCATCAGCCATGAGAAAATATCCCTGAGCATAACCGTGAATAATAGCGGCGACATCATACTGCATAGGAAAAAATGTGATTTTTCCTTCAATTGTGGCAGAATAGGTTTTCGTTTAGGGAGAGATGGAGAGGGAGAAAAAATTGCATGTGTAATATTACACAGAATTAAACAATAATGATAATCATTATGATAGATGTAAGAGGTGGTTGCCGTCGGCAATCACCCATTCCTAACATGATGCAATACGGTTCAGTTAAGGCATTTATTCGTTGAAGCAGGCAGGGGAAGCAGGGGAAGCTGTTCAAAGAGCAGGGGAGGAAAGAGTTGACGAACAATTAGTTCTTTGCCCCCCCTGCTTCTCTACTCCCCCTGCTCCCCTTGCCTGCCTTCACGAGTCAACGTCTTATCTGAACCGTATTGATTTATAAGTCATTTACCGAACATGATATCATCCCTATTTTGTTGAGTAATTTATTCCTTAGAAGTCTCTTAGCTGAAAGTTTTCTTTTAGCTGTGGTAAAGAGGCGGTTGATTCAAAAGTAATTTTCAGTATATGGTTGATAAATGATCGACCGCTCGCTATCAAAAATAGTATGGAAGGGTAAGAAGCCCAGCGCTTTAGCTGGGAGATGACACCCTCAACGAGAAAATGAATGAACCAATTCCACCCATTACCTTACCCCCTTCTAAAAATCCAGAACTAGAGGGAGAATGGTTGCGACAGCGTTTGCATCCGTGGCTAGATAAAGAGTTTATCCCAGAAGCCGTTAATCAAAATATTGCCGAACGAGTGGCACAGATTTTCGTGCGACAACGCATGGAAGGTGAAAACGATCTGGGATCTCTTGTACTTGCCATCGTCACTGAAATGCAGGGGTTTGATTTTTCCAAAAGTTTTTATGGAGAGTTTGCGATCGCCAACGCCGTCAGCGATCTACTCTTAGAAAGTTTGGGAATTGATAAATGTTGCGGACAATAATTTTTGTTAATTGTTAGTTGTCAAAAAGTACGGGCGGGTTTGCCTGGATTGTTCGTTTTGACTGACAAGTGACTAGATTAAACCCGCCCCTACTAACCACGTTCCTACCAGCTAGACTTAACCACGCCTGGTAAAAGACCCTCATGCGCCCATTCTCGTAGGACGTTTCGAGAAACACCAAAGTCCCGGTAAACACCTCTTGCACGACCAGTTAACCAGCAGCGGTTGCGGCGACGGGTTGGTGCGCTGTTGCGGGGAAGCTGTTGAATTTGTCTATGGACATCAAGCTTGTCAAGAGGAGATTCTGCTTGTCTGAATTCTTCTAGCAATGCTTCCCGCTTATCAGCATACTTTTCCACCATTTTGGCGCGTTTTTTCTCGCGCTCGATCATGCTCTTTTTTGCCATATAGTTTGTAATTTCACCCAAAGACAGGATTTTCCATCTTATATAATATAGCGTCTGTGTACCTCTTGACTTAAAAGTCAGAAATCTTCTTACTGCTGTCTCTAACTGCTGACACCTTTGCTTGTAGTACAAGAAAAGCAGAAGGGCAGAGATCACAGAGTTGACAAACATCACAAGCAGGAGAACGTGCCTTACAGACAGTACGACCATGATAAACAAGTCGAATTGACCAATTTTCCCAATCTTGTTGAGGTAACAAGCTCATCAAATCTCGTTCAATTCGGATGGGATCTGTATGTTCGGTTAAACCCAAACGTCCGCTAAGGCGTGTAACGTGAGTATCCACTGTCACCCCTGCATTAATTCCATAAGCATGAGCGAGAACGACATTTGCCGTTTTCCGCGCCACACCAGGAAGTAACAGCAACTGTTCCATTCGCCTTGGCACTTCACCGCCAAAGTCCGAGACAATCATCTGACAAGCGGATTTTATATTCTTCGATTTATTACGATAAAACCCTGTCGAACGTACCAAATTTTCTAACTCTGCTACATCAGCGTTCGCCAAACTCGTTACATCTGGAAAGCGAGCGAATAATGATGGTGTTACCTTATTGACTCGCTCATCCGTACATTGAGCGGAGAGAATCGTTGCTACTAGCAACTGTACAGGCGTCTGGTAACTTAGAGAGCAAATGGCATCTGGATAAAGACGCTGCAAACGAACTAAAATTTCTAGCGCTCGTTGCTTTTTAGATGAGCGTTTGCGAGTACTAATCACTGGAATAACTTTTGCACCCACTCCAGTTGAGTTGTTTCTTTGACTATGAGGAAAATTCCCAGTCCCAAAAGTAACATTAAACCTGTTTGCATAACACCTTCTTGAATGCGCTCTGGCAAGGGCTTACCGCGCAAACCTTCAATCAGTAGAAAAGCCAGTTGTCCTCCATCCAAAGCTGGTAGAGGCAGAATATTGATGATAGCCAGGTTAATGCTAACAACAGCCGCAAAAAATAGCAGATTTGTATTGTCAGCAGCTGCCAATTTAGCTCCAGCTTTCACAATATTAACTGGTCCAGAAACCTGTCCAACCGTTTGTTGAAAGTTGGTAATCAACAGTCCAAAACCGCGTAGGGTATCCAGAAAGACTTGTTGGAATCTTTTAGCAGCAATGCTAAAGATTTCAATGGGGTTACTGGGGCGACGATAAATAGGTTTCCCGTTTGGTACGAGTTGAACGCCTATTAACCCTTTGCCGTCTGCTCCTTTTCTCGGTGTTAATTTCAGGAGCAATTGTTCGCTGTCTCTTTCAACTAAGAGCGCAATCTCCTGCTCTGGATGATTTTGAATTTCTTTTCTCAGCAATGAGGTGGCATTTTCAGAAGCCCCCAGTTCTTGATTGTCAACAGCAAGAATAATATCTCCTTCTCTGATTCCGGCTTTATAGGCAACAGAGGTTTCAACATTGACTGGCTGTACTAAGACACCTGGCTGATAGTTATATTTTTCTGGGATGCCAACTAAACCCAACTGTAAAACTAACACCAAGTAGGCAAAGATTAAATTTGCGATCACTCCCGCACTGATGACGATCGCCCGATCCAAAATTGGACGGTTACGCATCAAATTTGGATCATGGGGTGGAACATCACTGTCTGGATCATCATCAGGAAAGCCAACAAAACCACCCAAAGGAAAGGCACGGACAGCGTATTCGGTTTGCTCTCCTTGGTATTTCCAAATAGTTGGACCAAACCCGAGAGAAAACCGATTAACATAAATACCTTGAGACCTTGCTGCAATGAAATGACCTAGTTCGTGTACTAGGATCAGAACAGCCAAGACTGCGATCGCCGCTAAAACTGACATAGATAAAATTAATGAACGTGCTGAGGCTATACTACTCTCCATTTTAATGAGGCGTTGCATTCCTGCACTGCTCTCAAATGGTATATTTTCCTGGAAAGGGGAGTCAGAAAAAGAGACTCCGATTTACAATACCTCTCGTCTTAAGTATGGTTGTAGGGCTTCTGGGATTTGCACCCGTCCATCTTCAAGTTGATAATTTTCCAAAATCGCTGCCATTGTGCGTCCGATCGCCAAGCCAGAACCGTTGAGGGTGTGTACTAACTGAGTCCCCTTCTTGCCACCTTCTTTAAAGCGAATCTGCCCCCGCCTTGCTTGAAAATCTTGGAAATTAGAACAACTGGAAATTTCTCGGTACTTAAGAGCAGAGGGCAGCCAAACTTCCAGATCATATGTTTTAGCCGCACCAAATCCTAAATCCCCAGTACATAACTCCATAACTCGATAGGGCAAATGCAAAGCCTGTAAAATAGCTTCCGCATTTCCCACCAATTTTTCTAACTCATCAGATGAGGTGCGAGGATGAACAATTTTCACTAATTCAACTTTGTTGAACTGATGCAAGCGAATCAATCCCCGCATATCGCGTCCATAACTACCCGCTTCGCGGCGAAAACAGGGAGTATACGCGCAGTGGTATATTGGTAAGTCATCAGATGTGATCGTTTCACCACGGTAGAGGTTTGTCACTGGGACTTCTGCTGTGGGAGTCAGCCACAAATCATCAGCCGCGCATTTAAAACTTTCTTCAGCAAACTTGGGTAGTTGACCTGTTGCCGTCATTGATTCGGTGTTAACTAGAAATGGGGGAATCACTTCCACATACCCTGCTTCTATTTGGCGATCAAGCATAAACTGAATTAATGCCCTTTCCAATGCCGCACCAGCACCTATTAAAGTCACAAAGCGACTTTGTGCCACTTTCACCGCGCGTTCAAAGTTAAGAATACCTAACTTTTCGCCAATTTCCCAGTGGGGAAGGATATTCCGGTTCTGAGGAATGTACTCTTCACCCCAAGAGCGAACTTCTACGTTCTCTTCCTCATTCTTCCCAATGGGTGTAGAGTGTTCCGGCAAGTTAGGAAGTGAGAGTAAAAGTTCTTCAATTTTTGCCAGTAGATCTTTCTCTTGAGGTTCTAATGTCCCAATCAAAGCTTTAGTAGAACTGCCTTCATCTCGTAACGCTTTAATTTCTAATTCATTGGGGTTACAACCAGCTTTAATTTTTTCAGGAATTAATTTAGCAATTTCATTGCTGCGTGCTTGGAGTTGATTTCGCTTCGCTTCCAAATCGCGTTGTTGTCTGTCTAACTCCACAAGTGGTTGAATGTCATAGTTCCCACCACGACTATTTAACCTTTCTTGAATTGATTGTGAATTTTCTCGTATTTGTTTAATATCCAGCACAGATTTTTCTCACGTCTTATAGAAACTGGGGAAGTTCTGAATACACTCACTCTTTAAGTGTTGAATTTGAACTGCCAGAGGTCAGAACAAACAACCTTTACCGATAAGATAGGCTCAGTCATACCTAATTTATGTAGGCTTTTAGCTGGAGTTTGTGCAATTTTACCTTGCCATGATAGCAAAAACAAAGTTTCTGCAAAATAGAGAGTAGCTAGGAGCCACCAAGCCTGACTCCCTACTCCCTACTACGACTATGGTTTAATGCGATTAAGAAGCCAAATCGACGCGACAAGTCCTGCAAAATGGGCGAAAACAGTGTTAGTGTTTGCTTGCACAACGAAAATATCTAGTGATTGGATGATTCGGCTAGGATCAACCTGAGTTAAAACTCCACCACCAAATTGTGGTACTGTTAATGACTTTGTTAAGAGAGTGCCAACGATCGCTTCCGCCCCTAAAAGAGTCACAAGCATTCCTACCAAATGGACGATCAATCCCAACCGTACAACCTGAACAGTCTCAATTTTGCGAGGACGGTTGCTGGGATTGGATGATTCAAGTTGCCTACCAATCCTGGTGTAACGGAAAGCTAGATAAATGCTGACAGCTAAGGCAATCAGTCCGCTCACTGCTAAAATGACGCCAAACCCAGTGCCTGGATTATTATTAGTGCCAGTTCTCTGACTAAAAACGGCAAATAGCAAAACTGCGCCAGAAATAACACCCAGCACTAACTGAGTCCAGAAGCTAATCCAACCTGTGAGGCGAAATGTTTGGGCAATTGCCCGGAGTTGAGAGGAATCTGACATACCGATCACCTATGTGCTATGAAGAGCGAGCTATATCTTGTACCAGAATGACACGAGCTTGTCGGTTGAAACATCCATAAATAACTGGCGACGAACATTTCTTTGGCAACCAAGAGGTGGAAGAAAATTCTTCCAGTGTCCGTCGGCAGAAGGTAGGAGACTGAGGCTTTTTAAGTATAATAAAATACGCAATATCTTAGTACTGAGTCAGGACTACACTATTACGCTCTGGTGTTAGCATGTAAGTGTTTTGGGCAAAGTGGGGAAGAAGCATGTACTTTTGATCTCAAAAAATTCATGACATAGCTGTCCTCTGCCCGTGACTTATAGCTGCTTAGCCGGAAGGTCTGGTCATTCGCCCTAATCTTACCGCCATTTATTCATATACTCTTAACAGATACAGCTTGCTTGGTATGACTATCGCAATGAGTAAATGGAGAGACGAGTCTCTCAAGTACAAATAATTCAGTACTAAATACCTACTTGTGTGTGTCCAGTGTTTATAGAGCGTGGAATCTGATATGGCTCTTTACTTAATCTTTAAGCTTCAGCACCAGAATAATCACTGTTCCACAAAGTGTTTGTTAAGTTTGTTAGAAAAAGCTCGTTTTACCGATAGAATTGCTTAGGCAGCATTTGATGCTTAAGCAATCCTCACGTACTCGGCATTGCTTGACACAAGGATAGCAGCACAACTACTGTTCATTTGCTCCTCACCACACCGCTTAGAAGCTCAGGTCAGGGGGTACAAGTCTTTGTACCCCCTGACCTGGCGCATACATTCCACTACTGACAAGTGTGGGTTAAATTTTATTGTTTGCGCTTGCTAATCTAGCCTGAGTATTGTTATATACTTTATCTTTGGGGTGTATTTCTTTATACTCAAAATCAGGGTTATCGGTTCAGCCTTAGGCATATTTTTAGCTATTCACCAACCATGAAACTTGAGGATATATATCAATTCTTTGAGAATCCTCCACCAACTTACCTCTGTCAGGAACTAACAGTTTGTTATATCTTGTATGTTTTACTACAAGGTGAATCCTATGGAACCGAGTTGATCCAACAACTGGAGATTGAGTACCCAACCTATCGGCTTTCGGATACAGTACTTTACAGTGCAATCAAATTTCTGGAAGACCAAAAGGCAATTACTGGGTATTGGAAAAAGCTTGAAGGACGTGGTCGTCCAAGAAGGATGTACCAAGTTTCCGCAGAATGGAAAACTCAAGCTCAGGATTTAGCTCGTTTGTGGCATCAGTACATTAGTAAAAGGACAAATTAACAAATAATTACAAGTTACTAGGCACAACGTATGTGGTGCTTGGTAATCGGTCATTGGTAATTGGGCAAAAGGGCAAAGCGTCAAGAGATCATTTTCTTCACAATCACCCATTACCCATTACCAGCCCTTACAAGGTACTAGCAACTCACCCAAATAGTTAATAATGAATAAGTCTCCTCCAGTAAAACTGTCATAGTTAGATATGGATACTGCTATCCTGCCATCCACATTGTTGCTTACATTGTTGTTATCGGTCGGCTTGTTCTTCTTTATTCGGGCATCCACCAAAGACCGTATAAAAAAAGAATTACTCGTCTCCAATCTAGACGAAGCTACTCTCATGCAACAATTACAGGAGTATTTCCGCACAAGGTCTTACCAAGTGGTAGCGGTAGATCCAGAACAAAACCAAGTAACGTTTGAAGGATTTGTTAGCCCCAGTTGGTTTTTAGCTGTGTTTTTGACACTGTTATCAGCGGTTGGTTTTCTTTGTCTGGCACTAGTTTTGTCACTGCTTTTTCCTCACCTAAACATAGTTTTTCTAGGTATGGTACTGTTATCTCCTTTAAGTGGTATTTTTTATTGGAAAAAATCTGCAAGATTTGAGAAGGTGTTGCTAAAAGTAGAAGCAACCCAAAACAAACTTAGAGACTTAAGTCAAATTACTGTTATTGCCCATCGAGATGAGATCAATGAGTTACAGAAGACACTAAAGTTAAATCTGTACGAGTAACTATATATACTGAAGTACCAAATAATATAATTTGAAATTTGAAGATTGAAATGTATATTTCCTCCCCTAGCTAGAGGCAAGGAGAGGAAATATATACTAAAGGGTTTATGAGAAGCAGACGTCCGATAGAGTCTTAGAGAAATGGACGTGAGTGAGGAAATTCCACAACTTTTATTGCAGAAAACAAGCTGCCTTTAAGAGAAAGAGCGTACTGGGTGATGTAACAAAGATTATTTGCAATCAACCGCATTAAATCCTTACGCAACGCTTATGTTACTCCGCCACTCCTACACAGTAGCTTCCCATGTACGGCATAAAGGATAGCTTACAAAGTAAGTCTGGCTTGGGATAGAGTCGCTCTATCTTCGCTTCAGTATGTATTCTCACACTGAAAATCAACTAGTATAAACCTAATGATTTAAAAGACGTTGATTATCTAAGTTATCTCTTCTCGGTCTTACTGGCAACGCTGCAATCAAAAAACGAAACTTTTGAATAACCTTAGCAATTTTGCTAGTTAATATTCGTCAAAGTTTACACTCAAAACCGCTTATGATAACTATTGATTGTTCAACGATTTCCTACCGCCACAGGTTCCAGGACTAAAGGAGTTTCTAAAGTTCTCAAACTGGGGAATAAGAAATGGTTTTCTTCAACATATTGAGCACCAAACAGACCCTTTTCAGCCCAGAAATAACGATCTGTTGTGTGTTCATTTCGCTTTACGAGTAGCAACGCAGGTGGTGAGATTCTTTCAGCTAAAATAAATTTTCTAGCTGCTGTCACTGGTTTATCTTCACCGCTTTCGATGCTATATTGTGGCACGTGCTCAAGAATTCGTCGTCCTTCCTGACGACGACGGCTTTTCCTCTTTCGTCTCCTTGCCAACCTATTATCCTCCTCTTTCAAGCTACAGACTGTAGTTATAGCTACAAAATCCGTCGTAATTATAGGAGTTCTAGTTCTAAAAATCAATAGTTTTTAATCTTTTGATACAACTGATACAACACAGTTGAAAAATAGGGGGGATATATAATGCCGAAGAGCGAATCATTTGTTGCTAAATTTGGTTAAGCTTTGTGAAATGGGAAAAATAAACCCCCGGTTACTCGTCTTCGTTATTTAGTCCTTAACCTTAAGCAGTATCTGAAAAATGTCAATGTCTGCCAGTTCCGATTTTATTGCTCTGTGCCAAGAGCAAATGGCACTATTAGCCCAAGGGCTGGGAGCATCTTTGAGCGTTGTGTATTTAACACAAGAATTAGTGGAGACACCAACGAATGAAGCGAAACTGATTCCTGTGGTTGTTTATCCAGAAACGGCAGTGGGGCGAGCAGGCACAGCTTTAGCATTGCCCACTCACAGAGGTAAATTTTTAAAAGCAGCAAAGGAATTTCCCGCTCCATTACATGATTTTAGGGAAGACGGAGGGTCAACGCATTTAAAAGGGGAATACCTGCTTAGTGGTGACCAATTTGTTTTACCTCTGATCCATGAGGAAGTTATGTTAGGATTACTGGTAACATGTCGGGAAGATAGAGCATGGAACGCTATTGAGCGCAGCTCTATTGAACGTATTGCCCAAACGCTAGCGATCTCTTGTATGCTGGATCGGCGTCAAGCATGGTTAGAGCAACAGTTGCATCAACAACAAATTCTGCAAGATCGGCAACAAGATTTGCTAGATAATTTATTGCATCAGTTTCGCAATCCGTTAACGGCTTTACGAACTTTTGGTCAACTGCTTTTAAAGCGACTGCGCCCTGGAGATATAAATCGAGAAGTCGCAGCTAGTATTGTGCGGGAAAGTGATCGCCTTAAAGAATTGTTGCAAAGTTTTGATGAAGTCATTGACTTGACAGCCGAAGATTTAGCGCCCTTGAAGCTTCTGCAAGATAAAGTCAATGTAAATCAGCCCAAACCATCACTCTTGTTGCCCAAAGCTGGAGAGAAAGAAGCGGACTTCTTAGTTGCGGATGTATTGGAACCATTATTGGTATCCGCAAAAGCGATCGCCCTGGAAAGAAATTTGCTTATAAGCGCAGAAATTTCTCCCAACTTACCTTTTGTACGTGCCAACGCGATCGCATTGCGGGAAGTACTAAGCAATATTATTGATAATGCTTTGAAATACACTCCCATTGGTGGAAAGATTTTAATCAAGACGGGGCAAGAAAAACCTCATTTTCAAGGAATCATCATCAGTGATAATGGTCCTGGCATACCAAATAAAGATTTATTACATCTCGGCGAACGGCATTACCGGGGTGTACAAGCTCAAACGTCAATTCCTGGTACGGGATTAGGTTTAGCGATCGCCAAACAGCTTATAGAGCAAATGCACGGTGAAATTGAAGTTCACAGCCCTGCAATATACTCACATATCACTTCACCTAATATGCCAGGAACGACATTTATTATTTGGTTGCCTTTAGCTTAGAGTGATCGGCTCTTTCGCTAACTGAAGGCACGACTGCTACTTGAGCGAAATCTGCAAGTTTTGTCCAATAATCATTTGTAAATCGGTGTTTGGATCGACTGTGATTAAGGTTACATTTTTCTTACCAAAGAAATAACCAAACAAAGCACCAATACCAGCACCACCCAAGATTTTTCCGGCAGTAATATCGCGATTGCCAGTCACAGCCGAGACAGCCGCAGCAGCCCCTGCACCTATTGCTGAATCCTGTAAAATTGTTTGAGTCTGAGCACCTTTGCTAATAGTTTCAGTTTTGGTAATGGGTTCAGAAGTCGCATTGATTTGATACTCTTGCCCTGTACTTAAAACTAGTTTTTGAGCTGTGAATTGAGAACCACCTTTCTCCTTAAGAGGGTGGAGTTCGCCAACAACCTGACTGCCAGCTGGAATGACGACATCTCCTTTATCCGTAACTACGTTTTGCGATACTGTCACCGTCAAGGGCACTGTTTCATCCTTAGTGAGCAGAATTTTTTTGGCTTTGTCGTATTTTACGGGAATTATTGTTCCTTGAGGAACGATAACGGCTATAGGTTTTGTGGAATACGATTGCTCAGTACCTCTAGTAGCGACAACATAGGGCGAGTTGATTGCTGATACTCGTTTAGAACTGAATAGTGCTTGGTAAATAAACGCCGCTACCTGTGCCCGCGTTGCTGTTTCCTTGGGATTGAGCAATTTAGTATTAGGATAGTTGACGACAATTTGCCTCTCAGTAGCCGCAGCAATGGGACTGCGAGCATAGCTGTCGATGTTAGAGGCGTCGTCGTAGTATTGGAGAGTGCTTTCTGCGTCAATATTAGGGGAATATTCCAAACCGTTAGCAAGGGAAACTAACACCTGTTCGCGGGGAATAGCTTGATTAGGCTCAAAACGATTGCCAGGGTATCCAGACAAGAAACCAGTGGAGTATGCCTGCTGAATAGCATTAGATGCCCAGTAATTACTTGGCACATCGTTAAATCCGACTGCCTCTCGTTTTGCTGCTTGTTGGAAGGCTTTATTGAGCATGGCAGCAAATTGAGCGCGTGTCACTTGTTCTTCTGGGTGGAAGCTGCCATCAGGAAATCCAGCAATGATACCTCGCTGTGATAGTTGTTGAATAAATGTTGCTGCCCAATAATTGGATTGAACATCAGAAAAAGTTGTTTGGGCGAAAGACGGTGCAGGTGTCAATAAAGGTGCAACAATGCCTACTGTTGCACTAAGTATCATGAATGCAGCACATCCTGATTTGAACCGATATTGATGAAACATCGACTTTTGTCTTCCTAAGAATTTTGAATATTGCTATTAACGTAAGTTGCCAGTCTTATAGATGCGTGCTGGTCAGGAATAATAGGTAATTGGAATAGCAAAAAAGAGGACTTCCCTTTTTCCCAATCTCCAATTACTCTATATGTCTAAATAGCAACTTATGTTATTAGTTACCCAGACCTTCTTAGGGGTAAAATGTTCCCATTAATCTTTTTGGATGTAATATTTGATATCCGAAACTATGTAATAAATCTTTAAAAAGATAGCTGAAAAAAATTAAGCGATCGCACACTTATTATGGAGGAGCGATCGCACTATTGTCATAATTAAAGACACGAGTTAGATTTAAGTTAAGTTTAGTAGCGAGAAAGCTGTAGATTAGAGCGCAGAGTGAGATTCAAATCTCCTCTTTGAGGGTTAATCACGACAACTTCAGCTTCCTTACGTCGCAACAGAATACTTGCGGCTGTACCAGCACCAGCACCGAGTATAGGTTCTATGGCATTAATCCTGTGGTTTCCTGTAATCAGTGCGATGAGACTAGCCGCACCAGCACCAATGGCTGCATCTTGTACAACTGTGCCAGTGTCGGCTCCTTTGGTAATTTTTTGTTTTTTGGTGATGATCCGAGAACTGGCGTCAATAGATTGGCGATCGCCATTAGAAAATACTAACTCTTGAGCTATGAACTGAGAACCTTTTTCAGAGTTTCTCGTTGCAGGTTCTAATTGCCCTTTAATTTCGGTTCCTTCAGGGATTAAGACATTTTTGTTTCTATCTACAATGTTTCTTGCTACCCTCAACTTTAAGGGTGTTGTTTCGTTAGGAGTCACAACAACTTTATCTTTGTCGTAAGTAACAGGAAGAGTCACTCCAGCAGGGATTGAAATCGATCCATTGTATTCTCCATTTTGTTCGCGTATAAGCTGTGCATTAGCAGGAACGGGAGCAAATATAGGGGCAACTATACCTGTTGTGACTGCCATTGCCATAACTGCTACAGTTCCAAACTTCCAGCGACGAAAGCGAGTCATTTTCGGGTTTCCTTTTGATTCGTTACTGAACTAAATGACGTGTCTTTACTAACATTGTTTCTGAAATTTTTTCAACCTATCTTTAAACGTATTAAAAAAGACAAAGCGCTTTGATGACGGTTACGTGTATATATTAGTTCCTCAAGATTTTTTGACTTTATTGATGTGTGTTCATCAGTAAAGGGTAGGTAGTCAGATGACGCAAAGTTTATTAAATTCTTCTGTAGACATAAGCCTCACAACGCACTGCTTACCTTCAAACATCTATTTTTTGATATTGGTGCATTACGGTGTTCATTTCAAACTTAGCAGCAAATATCAGGCAGCCGTGCATCATAGAGTAAGTGACAGATCCGTAAAATTTATTTTTCTTGATGCCAAAAAAATTTATGCCGACTCCCACCAGCCGATTTTGACGAATCGAATCTGCGGAAGTATGTCAATTATATCTCTTGATGGAGCGAGCAAAGGGGATAAAAGATGATGGAATTTTTATTTTTAACGAATTAGAGGTAAAAATTGATGATTTGATTGTTAATAAATTGTTAATAATCGTAAAATTACGGTGTAAAAGACTGGAAACCTGATTTTCACCTAGCTAAACTAGCAATAAAGAGCATCTGTAATTCTATTTATTAAAAGTAGGTGTGGCGCTGCAGCTTTAATGATTCCAGTACAACTTACACTTAAAAATTTCCTCAGTTACCGTGATGCAACTTTAGATTTTCGCGGGTTACATACGGCTTGCATTTGCGGTTCCAATGGCGCTGGTAAATCTTCTCTGCTGGAAGCTATCACCTGGGCAATTTGGGGTGAAAGCAGGGCGGCTTCTGAAGATGACATTATTCAAACTGGTGCTAAAGAAGTTCGGGTTGATTTTACCTTCCAAACCAGCCAGCAAACTTATCGAGTGATTCGCAACCGCCAGCGAGGTGGAAGTGGCGGGCTGGAATTTCAAATAGAAACTCCTAACGGATTTCGCGCACTCACTGGCAAAGGGGTAAGGGCAACACAAGATGTGATTGTGGAACACATCAAGCTGGATTACGATACTTTTATCAATTCTGCCTACCTACGTCAAGGTCGTGCAGATGAATTTATGCTCAAACGTCCCAGCGAACGCAAAGAAATTTTGGCAGAATTGTTGAAACTCAATCAGTACGATGAGTTAGAAGAACGAGCAAAAGAATTATCGCGTCAGTTCAAAGCACGGACAGAAGAGTTAGAACGTTCTTTGGAATCGATGAAAACTCAACTGCAACAACGCTCGTGCATCGCCGAAAAACGAGACAATATAGAAACGGAAATTAACCAACTGCAACAAGTGCAAGCTTTTGAAAATATTCAATTACAAAGTTTGCAAGTTGTTCAGCACCAACGCAAAAATTGGGAAGAACAGCTGAGTTTTGTTAAGCAGCAATACCAGAATCTGACTTCAGATTGCGATCGCCTCCAGCAAGAGCATTCAGCAATTAACACTCAGATATCCAAATTAGAAGCAATCTTAAGTCAAGAAGCAGAGATTCAAGCTGGATACGCCCAATACGAAATTCTGCAAACTCTTGAAGTTGCTTTAGCGACAAAATTTGAAGAGCACACTCGCGCTGAAGGGGTGCGTCAACGTTTAACGCAGCAGCTAACCAAACAAATTAACGAAATCGAGCGACAACTGCAACAGGCTGAAGCCCAACTACAAGCTTTACAGCAACAAGAGCAAGAAGTTCAACAAACTCTTAGTAAATCAGATGAAGTAGAAACGGCTTTAGCACAGCTAGCCACAGCGCGGGAACGTGTTGCTCATTTGGATCGATTGCAGCTACAAGTGTCGCCTTTACTTCAGCAGCGAGCAAATTTGCAAAGTAAACTAGATCGCGTTCAGGCAGGTATAGTTGCTCGCTTAGAACAGCTAGAAGCTACAGAAAACCAATTGCAATCGCGATCGTCAAGGCAACCGCAACTGCAACAAGCAGTGATGGAAGTGGCAGTTCAAATTGAGGAACTGGAGAAAAAGCGGGTTTATCTGCAACGAGTTCAAGAAAAGGGACTGGAGAGGCGTAACTTAATCGAACGCCTGCAAGCCCACCAACGGGATTATGAAAAACTGCTAGGAGAACTCCAGCAAAAGCTGCAAATGCTTCAGAACCCGAATGCTATCTGTCCTTTGTGCGAACGTTCCTTAGACGAACATCATTGGAATCGCGTAGTGGACAAAACCAAAGTCGAGTACAAAGATGCCGAAGATGAGTTATGGATAGTTAGGGAACGAATGTCTGTCTCGGACAGAGAAATTCAGGTACTCAGGTCGGAATACCGAGAAATATCGCAACAATTGACTCATGGAGATGACTTACGCGAACATCGAGGGCAATTAGCAGCACAGTTGCAACAGACAAGTGATGCTGAACAACAAATACAACAAATTGCCGAAGAAAAGCAGCAACTCATGCGCTGTTTAGAAATAGGTGATTATGCACCCGACGGGCAAGCTGAACTGCGGCAGCTAGACGACTATCTACAACAACTCAATTATAATGAACAAGACCATGCTCTTGCCCGGAACGAAGTAGAGCGGTGGCGGTGGGCAGAGATTAGACTCAGTCAAATAAAAGATGCAACTAAGCGACAAGCGCAATTGGCTGCTCGAAAACCAGAAATTCAGGCGCAAATTGCTCAATTACAAACTAGAATGCAGCAGGAGGAACAAAATTCTGACTGTGCCAGAGAAATAGCTGCTCTTAAACAGCAAATTGCCGAAATTGACTATGACACTGAAAAACATAACAACCTTCGCATTGCTGTTAGGAAGGGGCAATCTTGGCAGTTGGGCTATCAACACCTTGTGGGGGCGCAGCAGCAATATCCCCAACTGAAAGCAAGATATCAAGAGTTGGAGATATCGTTGCAAGGGAGATTGGCGGAACGGCAAAGACTTGTTGCTCAAATTGAAAGCATCGTTCATCAGATGGAAGAAACAGCCAACCCAACTGCTCAAATTCAAGCATTAGAGCAACAGCAGGTATCGCGTAGACGACAACTTGACGAACATCTTGGACAATTGGGGCGTCTCCAACAACTTGTTCATCAATTAGAAACACAGCAAGTTCAGTACGAGCAATCAACTCAGCAATTACAAGAAGCAAAGCGACAGTACCGTATTTATCAGGAGTTATCACAAGCCTTTGGTAAAAATGGTATCCAAACACTGATGATTGAAAATGTGTTGCCGCAATTAGAAGCCGAGACAAATCAACTTCTTTCGCGACTCAGTGCTAACCAATTGCATGTTCAATTTATTACTCAAAAAGCCGGACGGAGTGCTAAGGCAACAAAGAAAAATGCTAAGCTGATAGACACTTTGGATATTGTGATTGCTGACGCCATCGGAACGCGAGCTTATGAAACTTATTCTGGTGGAGAAGCGTTTAGAATTAACTTTGCCATCCGTTTGGCATTGGCGAAATTATTAGCACAACGGGCAGGGGCAGCTTTACAATTGTTGATTATTGATGAAGGGTTTGGCACACAAGATGCAGAAGGATGCGATCGCTTGATTGCCGCAATTAATGCGATCTCTGCCGATTTCGCCTGTATCCTCACAGTCACCCACATGCCTCACCTTAAAGAAGCTTTCCAAGCCCGTATAGAAGTTAGTAAAACTCAGCAAGGTTCGCAGGTAAGTTTGTCAATTTAGACAACATAATAGTGTGTTCGTTTAAATACTGATTATATCTTTGTTGATGGTTAATGGTTGATTGCAATTAACTATTAACCATCAACAATGAACAAACAAATTAATTGTTAAGTGATTATCCGAACATAATATAATACCAAGTTGAAAAAAGAATGCGGCAGATGCCATGTAGGGGCGAACGGCTGTTCGCCCTTACCATGGGTTCTTGTAGCAAGATTTGAAAAATAGCATTACCGACTTTGGAGTTTCCCAGCCCATTGAGTGAAGTCATCAGGAAAGGCAAAACGAATGCGTTTCCTTGCAAGTGCTTGAGCAAGCGATCTGACTTCTTGATCGCTTTGGCATCCCTGCTTGCGCTCCCATCCTGCAACGACAGCCTTTTCCACCGTCATTATACGGTCGAGGTCAGCGACGAGACGATGTTCTACTACCCCAGGAATAAAGGCGTACTGAGGTCGTCTGCCTCGTTCAATTTCGCATAGATATTGCTCATCAACTTCTACAAGAGGAACTACCTCGATAAACGGACGAGAAGAGCAGGAGCGTACAATATCGCATGTTTGCGTAACCACAACAAAGCCCCTAACCTCAGATTCTATAAGATCATCAATTCCCTGTTGTGCAGCATCTAATGATGCCTTTGTAAGAGGTCGCTGAGGGTCATAGCGTTGAACGAACCAGTGTTCGCCAAGTACATAGTCACCCTGACGCCACTTTTCAAGAGCAGCATCTATTTCCTGAATCCATATCGCACTCTCATTGCCTGCTGTCACGTTTGGGGGTCCTTGCTACTCCTGAGAGCGGAAGATTTAAAGTGAGTGTCAAATGAAGTAACGTGTAGTTGATATCAAACCCAACTAGAGGCTCATAACAGGGACTTCAAGAGGATGTGAGTAATGCTACCAAAACTAAACAGTACGAGCAATCAATCAAACAAGGGTAGCCAGGAGAGTGCCAGTCATGGTGTAACCAGCCTGGATATTAAGGGAAGTCTTTCTTCTTGGGGAATGTGGGAACGCCTCGTGCCCGAACAAATTGCAGATGATCCAGCTAGCCAGAGAATTCTACAGATCCATCTTGAACGTTACAAAACGGCGGCTTGTTATGCCAAAGACAAACGGATATTAGACATTGCTTGTGGCACAGGATACGGCAGCCAAATGCTTCACCTTTCAGGAGCGTTGTCTGTTGTCGGAGTTGACTTGTCTGCAAGTGCGATCGCCTATGCTCGCGAACATTATCAATTTCCTCATGTTAAGTTTATCTGTGCCAACGCAGAGATGTTTGAGACGTCAGAACAATTTGATGTAGTTGTGTCATTTGAGACTATAGAACATCTGCTTCAGCCTGATAAATTTCTTCAGCGCATTCATAATCTCTTAGCAAGAGAGGGGTATTTATTGCTCTCGGTTCCTTTAGGCGAAACCCGTCATCTTGATTCCTATCACCTCCATGCTTTTAGTCAACAGGATGTATTTAACCTGCTTGAGGAGACAGGATTCTCAGTAGAGCAATACCGATGTGACGATTATTTCCTATCTTATCGCGATCTCCTCGGATGGCAGCAACTTTATCCAGAGTCCCAGGCTTCCCTGTCCGATCTACTGTTTACCCGTCGAGGACATCAATGTATATTGAACTTGATTAGACAAGGTGGTTTTCATCTACCCCAACTATTTTGTGTGTGTAGCCGCTTGTATTGAGATCACAAACAAATATCTGCATCCCGCTACGGTTGGTGAATCTAAAATGGTATGAGCTACTTCTTGCTGAATCTTCTCTACTTTAGCGCTCCCATCATATTATGACATTCCTAACTCACTATGTTCCGCAATCCGAGCCGCCACTTCCTCCTTGGGAAACGCTGCCGACAATGTATGATTTACCTAGCGATAATCCACAGCAGCCAGGTTTGCCAGACGACTTTCACTTCTTACAACCACTGCTACTCTTTTTAACTTTTTTGCCAGCCAACTGGAAATCGGAACTAGTATACAGTGCTGCTGACCTTAATCTATACTATGATTTGCAGCATACTCAGTGGTACAAACGGCCCGATTGGTTTGGTGTCGTAGGAGTTCCAAAACTATATCAAGGGCGAGATTTACGTTTAAGTTATGTCACTTGGCAAGAGAGAGTCAATCCCTTTGTTGTCGTTGAGTTGTTATCTCCTGGTACGGAAGATGAAGATCTAGGTGAGACGGAAAGAGAACCAAATAAACCTCCTACTAAGTGGTTCGTATACGAACGGATTCTGCGGATTCCCTATTATGTGATCTTTAGTCGCTATACCAATGAACTTCAGGGATTTCACTTAGTAGGCGCTCACTATGAATCAATGAATTTTGCTGATGGACGCTTACTCTTGCCAGAGTTAGGCTTAAGTTTGGGATTATGGCAGGGATCGTTTCAGGATATTGAGCGGTTGTGGCTGCGGTGGTTTACTTTAGAAGGAAAATTGATACCCGTACCCACAGAGGATGCGATCGCCGCTAAACAAGAGGCTGAGCTTGCCAAACAAGAGGCCGAGCTTGCGAATAGAAGAGCAGAACAATTAGCAGAGCGCTTGCGTCAGTTAGGTGTAAATCCTGATGAGTTCGAGTAACTCTGGTGCACGACTAATAAGAATAATGTTGACTCGCTCCCTAGATGCCCGACTTCTTCAAGAAGTCGGGCATCTGATCAACTTTTTGCGATTAAAACGCTTGATTGTTTATCTTAGGTGGATAGGCGATCGCATAATATAATTGCTAAAATCTCTCAGCAATCTTTGAATATATTATCCATATTGGTTTACTCTTGCCATTTGACAATCACCTCTGACTCTTGACGCCCCGAATGCCAAGTCTCAGTCGCATAGTTGCTGTTGTCAATTCAGGAGCCAAGGGCGCTGGAGGGAATTTGACTATCGAAACTAGACAATTAAGTGTCAGAGATGATGCACGAGTGTCTGTTAGTACTTCTATATCATGGTAGCGGGTTTGTCAATGCTGATGCCGCAGTCCGACGAGCAAAGCGCGATCGCACGAGGTGTAGCGTAATAGAACTGCCCAACGATGTAGGGATTCAAGCTTGGACTTCCTGTTTCTCGCGGCACGGCAGTGCAAACAGATTTTGTTTTCAGATCCGTTCAAATTCGGGGGCGGTGAGTACTTCTAGCAAACCACACTCAAAACCAGAAGCCAAAGCTATCATCCCCGCGACTGCTTAGGTGTTTAACAACAATAACGATGACTGAAAGTACTTACTTACAAATTGTGGCAACCGTATCTTCTCGCTACTGGATTACAAGTAAACGAGAAGAGGGTGTGCTATTGCTCATTTATAAATTGTTTTTCATCAGGCTAAGAAAAGCTTCAGTTCCGGTTTTCATTTAAATATCTAGAACCACTTTTGAGGTTCCAGGCTGAGAAATACAAATGAGTACTGAACCTTCATCGATTGTAGCACTTGGAGAGTCTTGGTAAACTACTTCTCCTTCACGAATTTTGCACATACAAGTACCACAGATCCCTGCACGACAACTGTACGGTGGATCAATTCCATTTGCTTCCGCAAAGTCTAATATACTACCATCATCTACCTTCCAAGTCAAAGTTCTGTTAGAGCGAGCAAAAACAATTTCAGCCTCTTCAATTCCATCCCCGACAGTTACAGCAGGGGGTATTGTCTCGGATGATTGACTGCTCTTACCAAAAGATTCAAAGAAAACTCTGCTATCAGGCACTCCCCATGCTTTAAGTCCTTGCATCATGGACTGTAGAAAGAGTGGAGAACCACATAAGTAAAACTCTGCTTCTTGCTTAACTAACTGTTGAATAACAGAAGTGTCAACATAACCAACACTGTGGTAATAACCTTCATCCTCAGGGCTGGGACGACTGTAGCGAAAATGCAACTGTAGGTTAGGATTTTGTTGGGCGATCGCCATGATTTCATCACGACAAGCATGGAAACTTCCATTTCTGGCACCATGTACGAACAACAGAGGACGGTTAGGGTTAAGTTTTGAACAAGCTTTCACCATACTTAGCAAGGGCGTAATTCCGACTCCATTACTAATAAATACTGCAGGAATGGACTTTTGAGTATCTAAAACAAACGTACCGTTTGGTGGCTTTACTGAAATGACCGAACCTTCATGAATGTGATCGTGCATAAAATTAGATACGACACCATCCGCCACTTCTAAACCTTCAGGGGCGAGTTCGCGCTTAATCGATAGACGATAGTATTCACAGGGATCAGTGTAATCTGAAAGTGAGTAGTTGCGAATGACAGGCCTATTCTTTCCAGGAATATCAAGCTTAATTGTCAAAAATTGACCCGCCTGAAAGTTAGGAATTTCTCTCTTGTCCTTTGGTTGCAAGTAGAAGGACGTAATTTCTGCACTTTCTTTCACCTTCCGAACAACAGCAAAATTTCGCCAATCCTTCCAGATCTGACTGTCTTTCCTCTCAGCTGGCTGAGAGGATTGTTGTTCACTTAAATCTTGAGCAGATGTTCTGCTATTAGCGCGATCTGTCAAAACTGCCCCAAAAACAGCAGCGCCACTTGCCGCAAGTAGAGAGGAATAGACACCAAATCGATAAGCAGACTTATCTTTAGTATTTGTCACACCAATGACTACTGCAGCCGCTAAAATTACAAATGAGCAAGTTGTCGCAGCTGCTGTCACACTTCTCACGAATCGATTCCTAATTCTTCTCAGACTTTCCAGCATGGTCGCTCAATATTAAATAAACTACGATTAAAGTCTTAATAGACATTTGATTTTATTTTTGAGTAAATCAAAGCACTACAAGTTATTTCTACATAAAATATTTACAAAAGTAAACTGATATTTCTCATAAAAGCTCCTCAGAAGATACTCAGCAAATATTAATTTAAGTTGGACCGTAAGTTGCAAATATCACTTCCTCAGAATTAAACGTTAAAAGCTAGTCTTTCAAGCTTTTTGAGATGGTAACTTTATTTCCGCGCCAGACGTAATAGTACCGCTACCTTGGAATTAAAAATGAAAAAAGCTTGCGTTACACACTGTTTAGAAATTGTGAATGGTCGCTTGATTTTTGCGTCCCGTGTACTTATTCTATAATAAGGGCTAGTAATAAGTAGATAAGTATTGGTGATAAAAAAGACAATTGTCTCTTCCTCTGAGAACCAATGCTCAATCACCAATACCCATTCACTTAGGAGGGTATGTAAATTATTCCAGTAGTTAAAAATTAAAAATTTCCTCTAAGCTTTTACAAACAAGGGCAGCAGTACTTTCAAAACTATATTCCGCACTTCAAAATGTAATATGTTTAGATTCAAGAATAATTCCTAATAATGAGCAATTGTTAAATATTAATACTGATAATTATGGGTGATGTGTAATTTTTGTTTAACAACCATTAGCAAAATATTGGAAATATGCGCACACTACACTTTGAAGTACAATAAGTGGGTTCAAAGTAGCGTCTTTGTTCTTGTAAGTCAAAAGTAAAATAGGTAATCTTACACCAGAGCAACGGAAGTCATAAAAAAATGCTCGTTTTAAGTACAAAACCCGCTCTGTTTAAAAAATTTGTGCCGAGATGTGCTCTTCGGTGTCATATACAGCGTCAACCCTTCCATCCCACGTTTAAGTAGGTGGAATTGAAGCAGTATCGCTGAAATCTGAAGTGAAATTTTCTACCAGAAGTGTGAGTTGCAAACAACCCGGTATCTGCAACCATTGCCTTGAAGGGATAGAGAGTCATTTATGCAGATAAAAACACCAGATTGGGTTAAAGACGCTGTTTTCTACCAAATCTTTCCAGATCGATTTGCCAAAAGCAAACAACCGCGCAAACAGCTTTTACACGTTCCTCGTTGGGAAGAATGGGAAGCTATGCCGACACTCCAAGGTTACAAGGGAGGAGATTTATGGGGCATTATCGAGGAGTTAGACTACATACAGAATCTGGGAATTAACGCCATCTACTTTACACCCATTTTTCAATCAGCCTGTAATCACCGCTACCATACCCACGATTATTATCAGGTTGATCCTATGTTGGGAGGCAACCCAGCTTTTAAGGAGTTGCTAGACGCAGCGCATGAACGGAATATTAAAGTTGTTCTTGATGGCGTGTTTAACCACTCCAGTCGCGGCTTTTTCTTTTTCCACGACGTTTTGGAAAATGGTCCCCATTCACCTTGGGTAGATTGGTTTAAGATTCATGACTGGCCTCTTTCTGCCTACGATGGTAATTTAAGCGCAAACTATCAAGGTTGGGCAGGAAATCGAGCGCTGCCAGAATTCAATCACGACAACCCGGAAGTGCGAGAGTACATTATGGAAATTGCCGAATATTGGATTCAATTTGGCATTGATGGTTGGCGCTTGGATGTGCCTTTTGAGATTAGAAGCCCAGGTTTTTGGCAGGAGTTTCGCGAACGAGTCAAAGCCATCAATCCCGAGGCCTATATTGTTGGCGAAGTCTGGGGAGATTCTCGTGAGTGGTTGGATGGGACTCAGTTTGATGGGGTGATGAATTATCTGTTTGCCGGCCCAACAATCGCTTTTGCCGCAGGCGATCGCGTTGTTCTCGATCAAGTGCAAAGCCGCGACTACAAACCTTATCCACCTTTGTTTGCTGCCGAGTACGCTGAAAAAATCCAACAACTGCTACAACTTTATCCTTGGGAAATACAGTTAACTCAGCTAAATTTACTTGCAAGTCATGATACAGCAAGGTTAATGACTATTGCCGGAGGCGATCGCGCTAGTATTGAGTTATCAACTTTACTGCTACTTACCTTTCCTGGTGCTCCCAGCATTTACTACGGTGATGAAGTCGGTTTACCCGGTGCTATAGATCCAGACTCTCGTCGCGGTTTTCCTTTAGAAGCGAATTGGGATCGGGAAATTCTCGATACTCACCGCCAACTAGTCGCACTACGTCACTCTTACCCATGCTTGCGTACTGGTGAATACCGAGTTCTCTACGCTCAAGCAGGGCTTTACATCTTTGCAAGAATTTTGGGAACAGAGGAAGTGGTTGTTGCCGTTAATGTCGGTACTGCGGCAGCACAAGGTTATGTAGATTCGCTTAATTTGCACAGCACACCAAACAAACTTTTATATGGTTCTGCTGAGATTGAGTGGAATGGAGGAGAAACTAAACAGCTGACGATCAGTCTTGCCCCACGTACTGGTTGCATTTTAGGTTAGTTGATTGTTGATTGTTGATTGTTGATTGTTGATAGAACAATTAACCATTAACAATTAACAATCAACTTACTTCACTCGCTTGCAAGCAATCCGGGTATCAATACTTTGTCAATAACGTGGATTACGCCATTGTCAGTCAGAATATCAGTTTTCAGGACATTGGCGTCATTCACCTTAACTTTGCCGTCAGCAGACTCAATCGCCAGAACTGATCCCTCAACTGTCTCCGCTTCTTCAATTTGCACCAAATCATCAGATCGAACATCCCCAAAAGCAACATGATAAGCCACAATTCTCTTCAGTTTGGGAATGTTTTGTAACAGCGAATCTAAAGTTCCTTCTGGAAGCTCGGCAAAAGCGTCATCAGTGGGTGCAAAAACTGTGAATGGGCCAGGACTTTTGAGCGTGTCTCCGAGAGCGGTGACTTCAATAGCCTTTACCAGTGTTTGGAAGTTACCAGCTTTGACAGCAGTTTCAACAAGGTCAGACATGAGGTTATGTTACTTTATTGACATAGCGTGACAAGATATTTATATAGTGAAAAGAGGCGCTCAGCTTCTATCAACAGAGAGGTTGCGCTCGCTAGTGGTGTAAATAAGACGGTTAAGATCCCCGATTTCTTAGAGAAGTCGGGGATCTGTGCGCTAAACTGGGGAATGACACCAAAGACCAGTAACTATGCTTAAGCGTTCTAAATTCGAGACGACTCAATCTCAGATTATGCACCGTGCTGAGGATCTCATTAGTGCAGCCTCAAATCGCTACCGCATCACAGTTCAAGTGGCAAATCGTGCTAAGCGTCGTCGTTATGAAGACTTTGATAATGCAGATGATGTCATGATGAAGCCAGTACTGAGGGCAATTATTGAGATGTCCGACGAATTAACTCAACCAGAAATCATCGGCGAAGTGTAAAGTGACGGCAACTCCAAAGTAGAATGAGCAAAATTTTCAAGTTCATTCAACCATTTTTCAAACCTTGGCACGCACTCACCGTCTTTATGGTAGTGAGTGTGATTGTCTTGGGTTCGGGAATTGGTGAATTCTTTCAGACAAGCTTTCTTAGTTCCCAACCTGCTATGGCTCAAGCAAGTAGTAGTGAAGCAGCGCAACGTGTTTATCAACAGTTGCCAGACTTGCCACGGGAAAATAAGTATATCAGCAAAGAAACCGGGAAAGTTTCGGAAAACAACACCTTAATAAATCGGTTGATTCGATATCATGTATATCTCAAGGGACGGCCAACAAATTATCGACTAGATTGGAAGCTGACTTTAGCTGATTACTTGGGTGCAAACGAAATTATGTATGACCCTAGCTATCCTGGCAACGACATCTTGAGGCAAAATCCTATAGATGGCGATCGCGCCGCTATTGCACGTCTCAATCGTCGTCAGCGTGATGCTTTGGTGCAAGCCTTAGTCAACGTTTTTAACCCTAATCAAAATACACCAGCCTCTACCCCAATCCCTCCGAAGTGATCGCAAGAAACTAACCCAAAGAGTCCCCAATTACCCAAACCAGGAGACGCCCAGAAATTAAAGTAGGGGCGGGTTTTATCAGATATTGTGTTTTCAGATATTCTTTCGCTCAAACCCGCCCCTATCAACGGGTTTCATTAAGACGTTGTGTTTTCAGATATTTTTTCCATTATTGCCAACAGGAGTGTTAAGATTACCGATGCAATTTCTTCTCCCCCTCCCCTCCCCTCACAAGGGTAGGTTTTTAATATTTCGGTTGAGGCAAGACTTGGAGGATGAGAAGACAGGCAGACAAGGAAGATTCTTTAACGGAAAAAGCCCTTTTGAGCCAATTCCCGTCAGTTAGTACCGTCCCATGAGCGGTTCGGTTTTTCCACCAAGTCCACTTTCCCACCTTGTCCTCCAAGTCTTGCCAACACCTAATTGTAAAAAACCTACACCTGTGAGCCTCCCCTCCCGCCCTCTTTATGGAACGTCTTGTTAAAAGTGGATCTGATTGGCGTATCGGCTGGAATCCAACGGCATCTGAATTTAAAGGTTTGTTGGGTACAGATGATTGGGCTCTTGAGTTAACTGAAGCAGAGTTGAATGATTTTTGTCGGCTTCTGGTACAGCTAGCCGACACCATGAAACAACTTGCAACTGAATTGATGGACGAGGAAAAAATTGCCTGCGAAGCTGAAAGCGATTTATTGTGGCTGGAGGTAGAAGGCTATCCCCAAGCCTACAGCCTACGCTTGATTCTGACAAAAGGACGTTGTGCAGAAGGGAAATGGCATCCTTCCTCTGTTCCGGGTTTGCTACAAGCTGCCCAAACTCTGAAGGTTTTTTAAAATTATTTTTTTATTTCTCAAGCTTGTGTTATAGTTTAAAAATTGACGGGGCGTAGCGCAGCTTGGTAGCGCGCCACTTTGGGGTAGTGGAGGTCGTGGGTTCGAATCCCGCCGCTCCGATTGATAGACAGCTGAATAACGCGTAATTTGTGATAGTTAACACATTAATGTTGTTAAGGGCAGACTTCTGTTGTCGCTCTTAACAATGAATAGCATTGAGACTTAGATCCCCGACAACTTTTACGAAATCGGGGATCTGGTTTCAATTACTCAACTTTAACCTGAATGTCTTAGGCTAGTAGTCGTTGTTTCCTAAGAAAGCAAATGACTATGACATCCGCACCTCAGTTGCTAACTGATCCATTTTTACAACTGCCAACTGAAACTTCAGTACGAGTTGTATGGTTCACGGAGTTTCTAGGTTCTAAACATATCGTCATTTATGGTGATAATCTCAATCAAACTGCTGTAGCAACGACGAACAAACTAAGTCGTACACGAGAAGATCAAAACTCACGAGTGGGAAACCAAACCCAAGATGGGCAAGTGTATCAACAACCCATTAAGCGTGACATTTGGCGACATGAGGCTGTTGTGACTGGGTTAACTCCAGGAACACGGGTTGAATATCGTGTCATGAGTGTGCGGGAAGATGGAGCTCGTGTTGGTAGCAATGTGTTTACCCTTGCACCTGCACCGACTTCGGGCACACCGTTGAAAATTCTGCTGACTTCTGATCATCAAATAAAGCCGATGGTAGCAGCAAATCTACAGAAGGTAGAAGAGACAGTGGGACGAGTCGATGCGGTTTGGTTTGCAGGTGATTTGGTTAACATCAGCGATCGCGCCAGTGAATGGTTTGACAATTGTGATGGCAATGCTTTCTTTCGGTGTTTACAACGTCATGCCCATTATGAAATGGATAAAAATGGGGTAAAGACAATTTACACTGGTGGACAAATCATTCAACACGCGCCTATGTTTACTTGTATTGGCAATCATGAAGTGATGGGGCGGGTTAGTGGTGGGAATTTAAACGATGAATTTGATGATACGATACCTCGTGCGAGCCTAAAGGGGCTCGCTCTCAATTTGTCTGTTGAAAAGTCTCTGAAAGATAGTTCCTTTAATACCGACACCTATGAAGAGATTTTCACTTTACCGGAAAGTACATTGGGTGGAAAAACTTACTATGCAGTTAGTTTTGGAGATGTGCGTTTGGTTGTACTGTATGCAACGAATATGTGGCGCACTCCTAATTTAGATGCAGAAGCTAAGGGTAGATACCGGGAAAGAAAAGCGGATTTCTCTAACCCTGAGAATTGGGGTTACGGACAGCATATTTATGAACCGATTGCCAAAGGAAGTAAGCAGTACAATTGGCTGCTACAAGAACTCAACAGCCCTGAATTCAAACAAGCAAAGTACAAAGTCGTGATGTTACATCATCCACCCCATACTTTAGGTGGTAACATTGTACCTGCCTACACCGATCCAGTCCAGGTCGTGGAACGAGATGAAAATGGCAATATTAATGCCGTGCGTTATGAGTACCCTATAGACACAGACTACATCATCCGTGATGTTGTGCCCATTCTTGAGGCAGCTGATGTGCAATTCGTTTTTTATGGGCATTCACATTTGTGGAATCGCTTTCGCAGCCAATCGGGGATGCACTTCTTGGAAACATCTAATGTTGGTAACTCTTATGGTGCTGCTTGGGGTGATAACAAGCGAGAAGTCCCGACAGGCTATAAAGAACAATACACTGCACTTGGAGATCCTAATGGACTAGAGCCAGTAATGCCAACAATAGCCCCATTGCTGGATGAAGATGGTCAGTCGCTCCCATATATTGCCAGTAATGATATCACTGTTTTCAGTATCTTTGACACTGCTACTGGTAAAATCAGCAGCTACCGTTTTGATCTACGTAAACCAGACGCAGAAGTGGTGAAGTTTGATGAGTTTGAATTGAAGTCTACTTAGATCAGGGTTTTGCCCAAGCCTTCACGACTAGGTATACCTCCTACAAAAGAGAACTGCTGTAAATTCACGGGTTTCCCCAATACCTTGAGCGTGAACATCAGTAATCTTTGGGGAAGAAGGTGATGAGAAATACTTTTTTTCCACAAAATTGCTTTCTGAGAAACAGTCTCTTCTCCTCTAGGTTCGTTAGAATAAATTGCGATCGCCGAATTGTTCTCAATGTAAACCTGAGTGCGTCATTTTTGACGATGTATGGTGAACAGGTTGAATTTGGTGTTTCTGAATACGGATGGGTGTGTTACCTTAATTGCTGAGATTGCTGTATTTCCGAGTTACTTAACTCGCTCGACTTGAGCAATTGCATTGGTATAGCCTAACGTAGGTATACAATACTGTGCCGCAGGAATGCACATGGATTGGATTAACTTACTCAAAACTCAACAATCTGATTTTCTGCAACGAGTCAAAAAACCTAAGACTTACGATCTTTCTTTGCTGGAGAGTCAAGTCAAGGGTTGTCACAGTGAGATTATGACATTTTGGGGTGAACCATTGGCGAAACTGCGAGAAATTTCTTGTCAACAAGCAGAAATCATCGCCAAAAATCCGCCACCGACACCGCCCGAATATCCTGAACCTCCCGATTGGACAATTCCCTTTCCAACTTACTTCCAGCGACAAGCGGAAGATTACCTATTGCGAGAGCAAATTGTTGATCGCATTATCTTGGAACGTTTAGGCAAACAGGTGAAAAAAGTGCCACAAGACACTTTGAAAAACATGGTTTTAGATGACGAAGGAAATTTACGCGGCGAAAGTAAATTTTCTTACTTATTTATCAGTAATCCTAAGGTTAGTATTCAAGTTTTAGCGACTGATGGAGAAAGTTTTAATAGTCTAAAAAAAGATAAAGTCAGATGGTCCATAACTCAAGAGGATATAAAGAATCATCAGGTATTAATTTTTTTATGTTTGTTTTATCCATTTACAACTGAGAGAGGTGCGGAAAGACAAGCTATAATTTCCGGTTTTTTACCGACAAACCAAATTGAATTTAGTGAACCAAAACTCTATGTCACTGCGGGTAACTTGTTGTACGCAGGAGGATTAAGTTGGTATTTAGAATCACTTATTATCAAAAAAAATACACCATCAGTCGTTGACGAGATCGTGATCGCAGAGACAATCCAAACGCTGTCACCAGATCATCATCTAAAAAATGTCATTGGCGACTGGGAATGCTGGCAAACTTTGAAAGGGCATAATAGAGGAATTAATTGCCTAGCTTTTCAGCCAAGCGGGAAAAATGGGGACTCGCCTATATTAGTTAGTGGTAGTCGTGGAGAGATAAAACTATGGGATTTGACTAAAAGTGAGTTAGTCGCTACTTTGTCAGAGCATCCTTGGATTTTACCTGGACTAGTGGATGAAGTGAATTCCCTGGCGTTCAGTCCCGATGGTCAAACTTTAGTGAGTGGGGGAGCAGACTCTACGATTAAAATTTGGCATATGGGCGCAAGAGACTTGATTGATATCTTGCACAAACATAATGGCATGGTACGGTGCGTCGCCTTCACTCCCAATGGGCGCATGTTAGTCACTGGGGGAGATGATCGAAAAATTATGTTTTGGGACTTGACGCTGCGTCAAGTTGGGATCTTCTTATCCTTAGATGACACAGCTGCTCATTCTCTTACTTTTAGTCCGGATGGGCAAACTTTGGTGACGGGAAGTTACCGCAAAATTAAAGTATGGCATATATCCCGACCAAAGAAAATGATTACTGCACCACAGTTGTTACAGTCGTTTACAGGTCATTCTCACATTATTCCTTCCTTAGTTATCAGTGCGGATAGCAAAATTCTGATCAGTGGTAGTCGGGACAAGACGATCAAAATGTGGGAGTTAGAAACTGGAGAATTGATTCGCACTCTCAAAGGACATACCGATGGAGTCTATGCGCTCGCGCTTAGCCCAGATGGGCAAATTATTGCAAGTGGTAGTGCAGATAAAACAATAAAACTGTGGCATTTAGAAACGGGAGAACTACTGAGTACATTTACAGGGCATGGCAATACGGTAACAGCAGTAGCATTCACAGCTTCCGGGGAGATTTTAGTGAGTGGGAGTTTGGATAAAACAATTAAGATTTGGCAGAGGAGTTAAGGCAATGGATGTAAAGAAGTGAAAGGATGTTTTATATAGCAATCTGTGGCTTGGGGCGCTCAGCATTCAGAACTTATCAGTCAAAACGAACAATCTTGTCAAACCCGCCCCTACTTAGCGGGTTTCTGAACCGCTTAACATTTGTTTACATATCTAGGTTTATTTGCGCCTACCTACTTAGCTTCTCAAATTACTGCCCAAAGACGACAGTTTTTCTGCCATTTACGATGACTCTGTGTTCCAGATGATAACGCACGGCTCTGGTTAACACAAGGTTTTCCAGATGTTTGCCCTGCTCGATCATCTGTTCGGGGGTATACGCATGATTAACTCGTGTCGTTTCCTGTTCGATAATCGGCCCCTCATCTAAATCGCCAGTCACATAATGAGCTGTTGCCCCAATAATTTTCACGCCGTAGTCATGGGCAACGTGATATGGTTTTGCTCCCTTAAAACTAGGTAGAAATGAGTGATGGATGTTGATGCAGCGCCCGAACAGTTTCCGACTGAGACTCTCGGAGAGAATTTGCATGTAACGGGCTAGGATCACCAGTTCAATGTTCCGGTTCTGAACCATTGACCAAATTAAGGCTTCCTGTTTCTCTTTCGTCGCACTTGTTACTGGAAAATAATGAAAGGGGATTTGATAAAAGTCAGCCACAGGTTGCAGATCGGGATGATTGGAAACGATACCCACAATATCCATCAGCAGACTTCCTGCCCGATGTTGGTTCAATAATGCCTGTAAGCAGTGATCGAACTTGGAGACAAGAACCAAAACCGGGGGGCGGCGATCAGCATCATGAATCTGCCAGTCCATACCAAATCGGCTAGCAACCGAAATGAACTTTTCCTGTAGCACTGTTAACATCTGTCCGGTTTCACTGGCAAAGACTGTACGCAGAAAAAATCGTCCCGTCTTGTGGTCAAAAAACTGTGCTGACTCCTGGATGTTACAGCTTTCGGCTGCCAGAAAACCTGAGACAGCAGCAACAATGCCAATGACATCTTCACATGAAAGAGTCAGGATATAAACCGGGTTTACCATGTGTTGAACAACTACTGAAATATGAGATATAAAATTATACTTATAACAAGCCGTGCTAGATTTGTAAAGATCTAGCTAAGACTGTTAACAGTTGACACTCAACAGCCCAAACGATTCGTTCACTTATCAAACACCTGAGTTCGACATAAAAAAAGCGTGCTAGGCATTGGGCTTTCTGCTTCTAACACTTATACGGTTTCTTTGGTGAAAACTATTCCCATTGTTTCTATCCAACCCATGCCTAGTCTCTACACCTAACAAATAATCCCTAACTGAAAGGTATTATTTTACAAGGGAAGGTAACGTATTTGCCCTTCCCATTCGCCATCAAGACTACATTCCGCCAATAATAAATATCTTCAATGGCACGACTAATTGGAACCTCAAGGCTCATTTCAAAGACACCAGGCATAGACAACCCTGCCTCAACACGCTCATAAGCATATTGCGTAATGGTAGCTACATCATGTGTGAGTAATATACGCCCTTCTTGGGAAGCCCACTTTAGCACCATAGGGTCATCAGCACTAGTCAAACCTACATCTTGAACTCGAACGATATCCAATTCTGGTTGACGACGTAATAAGCCCCGCACGATGTTATTGTTAAAGTTTTCGTCGGCAACAAATCGCAGCATAATTTACAGTTGCGTTCGACGAGACAACAGGCGATCGCGTACACCTTGAGGGTCAAACTTCGCCTCATTTAACTTCCGGACTTCACTTGAGTATTGTAGGCTAAATCTGGGGCATAAATTTCAATCTCTTGAGCGATCCAGGAGTGAAAGCGTTGCCGGACAGTTTCACGTCGAGGATCGTGGTTAACCAAAACAACGAGCAAATTAGCATCCACAACAACAGTCATTGGCTAAATTGACTCCGTTGTTCCAACTCCTCACGGCTGGCACGAACTAGCTCAACTGTATCGACCAATGGTAGGGGACTAATGAAGAGAAAAGTTGGATGTCAATTACAAATATTGCAAAACTATTGAAAATGGAAAATCAAATTGGATTTGTTCTGAAAGTATTTTTGTTCTCGGCTCTTATTTCGTTCTTAATTAAGTACACAGGACCAAGCCTATCTATTCCAGCAACCGCGACGAATGCTCTGATAATAATTTTGTTGCCAACTATAGTCTTGGCGAGTGTTTTACTGTATAGAAAGTTAGCTAAAAGTCTCTAGTACAAGGGGCGTGGAAGTAAAGTTACCATCCCAAACAGCCAAAACCCTCAAATACAAGGTTTTTAATTTTTAATTCCGTACTCGCGGTACTAGGCGGAAGTTACGAAAATCAGCTAACCTGCATTAAGAGAAAATAGCTGCTCACCAAGAGCTGGGAGTCAGGGATTGAGTTTAGGTCAATCGATCGGTTTAATTGTCATCATTCTTTCCATGTACATCCTGTGGCAAATTCGGGAAGTACTTTTACTGATGTTTGCTGCAGTTGTCTTAGCCACGACTTTGAATCGTTTGGCTCGACAGTTCCAACGTTTGGGTTTGAAGCGCGGATTAGCCATTATCCTGTCGGTACTCCTGTTTATAGTAGTCATAGTGGGTTTTTTCTGGCTGATTGTTCCGCCTTTTGCCGCTCAGTCCCAAGAACTCACTTATCGCGTTCCCAAAGGGTTAGAGCGCTTGAATGGTTGGCTTGATCAGTTAGAAGCTCGTATCCCTCCTCAGCTTGCTCCCTATGTACCTGATATCAATAGCCTCAGCAAACAAGCACAACCTTTAATCAATCGTGCTGTTGGCACATCTTTTGCCTTTTTCTCCAGTTCCTTAGAAGTTTTCCTCAAGATTCTGCTGGTATTGGTTTGGACGGGGATGTTACTAACTGACCCCCAGAATTATCGTCAGGTATTTATACGTCTGTTTCCCTCTTTTTATCGACGCCGGGTGGATGGAATATTAAATCAATGCGAGGTGTCATTGGAGGGATGGATTACAGGTGCTCTGATTGCAATGGGTTTTGTGGGAACGATGAGTTTAGTCGGTTTGTCAGTTTTGCATGTTCAATCAGCATTGGCTTTAGGGGTTTTGGCGGGATTTATGAACTTGATTCCCAACGTAGGTCCGACAATTAGCGTTATACCAGCAATGGCGATCGCACTTTTGGATGCTCCTTGGAAATCTCTTGCTGTTTTCGCACTTTACTTTGTCATTCAACAAACAGAAGGAAATCTGGTTACGCCCGTTGTCATGGCCCATCAAGTCTCACTCCTCCCAGCCATCTCCTTAATCGCTCAGTTATTTTTCTTCACATTCTTTGGTTTTCTGGGATTACTCTTAGCTCTACCCCTTACTGTTGTAGCTAAGATTTGGTTACAAGAAGTCTTGATTAAAGATGTTTTGGATCAATGGGATGGTCATCCAAAAACACAGAATGAATTGATTGTCGTCTCGGAAAAGTCACAACCAGAATCTATGGAAAATTCAGCAATTGGTGAGCAGGAAACTACGGATGATGTTGTTGCGAGAAATAATGATTAAGTCAGTTGATATGAGTAAACATAAATTTTTATTATATCTGTTAATTATTTGTGGATCGTGGGTTTAATCTCATCACTTGTCACTACAAACGAACAATCTTGTCAAACCCGGACGTACTAGGTTTCACAGCAAATCAATATTTCTTGACATATTTAGGTTTGATTGACTCAACCAACTTAGTTTAATTATTGAATATTTATTATGCGTATAATTGCGGAAATTAATGAGAAAATTAGTAGCAAACGTGCGGTGGTATTGACTGCTGAAGAGTTAAAAGCACGAGTTGCAGAAAATGGTGTTAGTAAAACTGCTAAGGAAGTTGATGTTGTCACCACGGGTACTTTTGAGCCGATGGAATCAAGTGGTGCAATTATTAACCTGGGGCATACTGACCCACCGATTAAAATTCGTCGCTGTTTGTTGGATGGTGTGCCGACATACTCTGGTTTTGGAGCAGTAGACTTATACTTAGGCGCTAGTTGTGCAATGGAAGAAACGGACGGGGAAGAAGTTCGGGAACGTGGTGGTGGTCATGTGATCGAAGATTTGATCGCAGGCAAACCTGTACAAGTAAAAGCGCAAGGACAAGTTACAGATTGTTACCCAAGAGCAACTTTTGAAACAACAATCACTCGTGAAACCATCAATCAATTTTATTTGTTCAATCCGCGCAATCTTTATCAAAATTTTATAGTGGGAGTGAATGGAGGCGATCGCCAGCTATTTACATACCTCGGTCCGTTACAACCTCGTTTGGGTAATGCTGTTTACTCAAACCCAGGTGCCATGTCTCCTTTACTGAACGACCCCGATTTGCAACTCGTTGGCATTGGGACACGGATATTCTTGGGTGGCGGTATAGGCTATGTATCATGGGAAGGCACGCAGCACTTTCCGTTACAAAAACGTCTACCCAATCGTACACCTGTTGGTCCAGCAGCGACTTTAGCTTTAATTGGTGATGCGAAGCAAATGGATGCTCGTTGGGTACGTGGTTGTTACTTTAAAAATTATGGTCCTTCTTTAATGTTGGGAGTAGGCGTACCACTCCCGGTATTAAATGAAGAAGTTGTCGCCAGATGTGCAGTTTCTGACAAAGACTTAGTAGCGCCAATAGTGGACTTTTCCATTCCCCGACGTGTCCGTCCTACCTTTGGTTTAGTGAGTTACGCCCAACTTAAATCTGGGCGTATCACTATTGAAGGCAAAACAGTACGTGTCGCACCTCTTGCAAGTATGTTTCTCTCTCGGCAAGTTGCTTTTGAGTTAAAACAGTGGATTGAGGCAGGTGATTTTACCTTAACTGAGCCTGTTGCACAACTTCCCACAGAGCGGTCTTTTCTTCCTCAAGATCGCTGGACGGAATTTTGATACTAATTCCTTCCTCTTGAGTAGAAAAAACAGTACTCAGCACTACTCATGGGGTGGCTTTTGGCGCTTGACGGGTTTAGGCGTCGGTTCTTTCGGTATAGGTCGTGGTGCGGATGAGGAATCTCCTGTTTTGCGTATCGGTCGTGGTGTTTCTCCACTCCTTCTGGGGGGAAATGGTTTTCGACCAGTAGGAGGACGACGCCCTCCCAGTCCTCCTTTTCTCTGAAATGGTCTGTGTTTTTTGGGTAAGTCGGCGATCGCCTCACCCCGTTGGATCAGCAATTCATCAGCTTCCCGGTGGACTTGAAAGTCCCAGAATTTCCCGACTGCTTTAGTATCCAACTTACCTTTAAGTTTTAACTTAAAGTACTTGGGTTTTTCTGATTCTTTGCGTGCTGCCTGCTTGATTTTGACAACCAAGTTCTCAGACTCAAAAGATTGGTAAACAACTTCGCCACGAACAGAAAAACCTCCATCTGGAATGTCTGATGAGGGTGTCAGAGCATCTGATGAACTATTGTTATCAGATATTTCTAACTCTTGTTCTTGTGAAGCCAAATCTTGTTCGTCTTCAGCTGTTTGTTTTGCCAAGTTTTCTGGCTCCCAAACTCCCACAATTTGGATGTGTAGTTTGTCATTTTCCTGCCGAGTTCGTGGATAAACGACCCACAGATGTTCTTTTTCTAAATCCAAGTGATTCTTAACTAAACTCATAATCCGACCTAAGAGGACGGCGTCAAGTTGTACACCATCTGGGGTCAGGATTTCACCTTGTGTAAATTGTTCGCTACTGGCAATATAGCGACCTCGGATTAAGCCGATCGCACGGTACTGCATTGGTTCACTGGGAGGCGGAATCGGTTGCTGCCGATTTGCGAAGTTCTCATCAGTGGCAGTTTCGCTTGGGGTAACGGGCGAATTCTCTTTTTCAGAGGTAGAGGCTGAGATCTGCACATCAGCAGTAGCCTCTGTGCTAGTTTGAGCCTCTTTTGAGGCAGAATGATTAGACGATTCAGACGACGGCATTAGGTCGGAATTCATAGAAACTCCTTGCGGCGGAGACACATCCCATTGTGGGATTTTACGAACGCAACTGGAAAGAGCGTTTGTGCGAAAGAGTGAAAGTATATTTCCTTTCAATCCAGTCATCCCACATCGCCCAGCGTAAACTAAATACACAAAATTTCGCATATACACATTAAATGTGTAATTTAGCGCCTTTGCACTAGTTTCGGAAGCATACCATAGCTACAATTCAAACAGTTCCTCCTAAAGTCATCACTTATTTGCAGCAAAACAATTGCCATTTGTTATAAAATTCACAAACAATTGACAGGATTCCGCAAACTTTTTCAAAATTTTAGCTTTATTAAGAAGGAGTAGGGGCGGGTTTTACAAGATATCGTGTTTGCTGACATGTGATCTAAATTAAACCCGCCCGTACAGGAGGGGCGGGTTTTACAAGATATCGTGTTTGCTGACATGTGATCTAAATTAAACCC